>CAUZJR010000018.1:0-23926 GCA_963580005.1 Planctomycetota bacterium | reverse complement strand
CGGCTGCGAAGAAACCGGCTGCGAAGAAACCGGCTGCGAAGAAACCGGCTGCGAAGAAACCGGCTGCGAAGAAACCGGCTGCGAAGAAACCGGCTGCGAAGAAACCGGCCACGAAGAAGCCAGCTGCAAAGAAGCCGGCCACGAAGAAGAAGTTGGGCGAATGAGTCAGCCGGGTGGGGGGTCACCGATCCGGGTGACCGTCGAGGCTCGTGCCCATGGCTGGCGGCTGGACCATTATCTCGTCCGGCTCTACCCCAACTTCAGCCGCACCCAGTTCCAGGCCTCGATCGCCTCCGGCTCGGTCGCCGTCAACGGTCTCTCGGCCAAGTCGTCTCGTCGGCTGCGGGTCAATGACGTGATCGAGTTGAGTTTGCCCGAGGAATCGGAGCCCCGGGTCCAGGCCGAGGACTTGCCGCTGTCGGTGTTGTACGAGGACGAGCACCTGGTGGCGATCGACAAGTCGGCCAACATGATCGTCCATCCCGGCCGTGGCCAGTCCAGCGGCACCCTGGTTGCCGCCCTGCAGTTCCATTTCGATTCACTCAGCGACATCGGCGGCACGTTGCGTCCGGGCATCGTGCATCGTCTTGATCGAGACACCACGGGTGTGATCGTGGTGGCCAAGAACAACCAGGTCCACCACAAGCTCTCGCGACAGTTCGAACTCCGCGAGGTCACCAAGCGGTACCATGCCATTTGCTGGGGCAGTCCCGAGTTGGACAGCGACTACATAGAGACTCACGTGGCGGCCAGTCGTCGCAATCGCGAGAAGATGAAGGTGGTTCCCGAGGGAGGATCGGCCCGTCACGCGGTGACGTTCTACGAGGTGCTCGAGCGATTCGAGCGAACCTCCTACCTCCAGCTCTCGCCTCGCACCGGACGCACCCACCAGTTGCGGGTCCACATGAGTTACCTGGGCCACCCGGTGCTCGCCGATCGGCTCTACGGAGGCGTCCGGTCCGAGAGTCTCGGGTGGCCGATCCGTCGCCAGGCCCTGCACGCCCGATCGCTCGAACTGACCCACCCTGCCACCGGCCGTACGATCCGCTTCGAGGCTCCGTTGCCCGAGGACTTTCAGCAGACGCTGGAGTGCTTGCGTCCGGGTGGCACTGAGGTAGGATCGTGACATCCTGCCGCCAACGGGCGGCTTGCCCATGTGTAGGCACCCGTAGGATAGTTCGACAACCTGCCAGAGAACGGGACGACCGATGAGGCTAGCCAGGGTGTGCACCAGCGAGGGATCCGCCGGAGTCGCGGTGCTGGCCGGGGATGGCTCGGCACGGCTGCTGGATCTTTCGGGTTCCGAGAGCATCAATTCTCTGGCCGAGCTGCTGCATTCGGCCGATCCCGCGGCGGGTGTCAGTCGGCTGCTGGAAGCGGGTGCCAGCGACCTGGCTGCCGGCAGCTACTCGTGCCTGGCCCCGATCGATTTCCAGGAAGTCTGGGCGGCGGGGGTGACCTACAAGCGGAGCCAGGTGGCTCGGATGGAAGAATCCGAGAGTGCGGCGACTCATTACGACAAGGTCTACACCGCCGATCGTCCCGAGTTGTTTCTCAAGGCGACCCCTCACCGGGTTGCCGGTCCCGGGGACCCGGTGCGAGTGCGGTCCGACAGCGACTGGACGGTGCCCGAGCCGGAACTGGCGTTGGTGATCAGCCCCGACCTGAGGCTGGTGGGGTATTCGATCGGCAACGACGTGTCGGCTCGAGACATCGAGGGCGAGAACCCGCTGTACCTGCCCCAGGCGAAGTGTTATCGCGAGTCGGCGGGGCTGGGTCCCTGTGTCCTGCTGGCCGACTTTCCGCTGGATCGGCCGGGGACCGAGATCGGGATCGAGATCGACCGGGGGGGCGAGGTGGTCTTCGAGGGCACGACCAACGTCGATCGGATGGCTCGGAGCTTCGAAGACCTGATCGAGTGGCTGGGTCGCGAAAATGTCTTCCCCGATGGAGTGGTCCTGATGACCGGCACCGGCGTGGTGCCGCCCGATGAGTTCACCCTGGAAGACGGCGATACCGTCTCGATTTCGATCACCGGCATCGGTACGCTGACCAACCCGGTGGTCAAGGACCCCGCCTAGGGGGTCGTGTTTGCTGGACCGTGTACAGGCAGGAGGCCGATGTCGCGATGGATGCCGTGGTGATCCCCGACGAACTGCTCGGACAGGTCCACGCCCGGGATTGTCTCGAGGGCCTCGCCGAATTGCCCGACGGTTCAGTCGACCTGGTGTTCGCCGATCCGCCGTTCAATATCGGGTACGAGTACGACGAGTACGACGACCGGCGTGATGGGGATGACTACCTGGCCTGGAGTCGTCGATGGACGGCGGAGGTCATCCGGGTGCTGAAGCCGACCGGGACGTTCTGGCTGGCGATCGGCGACGAGTACGCCGCCGAGTTGTCGGTGATGCAGAAGCACGACCACCAGCTGGTGCTCCGCAACTGGGTGATCTGGTACTACACCTTCGGGGTCAACTGCACCCGGAAATTCAGCCGTTCGCACGCTCACCTGTTCTACTTCTCCAAGCACGCGGCCGACTTCACCTTCAACGCCGCCGACCCCTCGATCCGGGTCCCCTCGGCCAGGCAGCTGGTCTACGGCGACAAGCGGGCCAACCCGCGGGGTCGTCTGCCGGATGATACCTGGGTGCTGCGGCCCCAGGACATTCCCGAGTCATTCGGGGCCGACGAGGATACGTGGTACTTCCCCAGGATCAACGGGACCTTCAAGGAGCGAGCCGGTTGGCACGGGTGCCAGATGCCCGAGCAGCTGCTGGGGCGGATCGTACGAGCGTGTTCGAACCCCGGCGATGTGGTGCTCGACCCCTTCGCCGGCAGCGGCACCACGCTGGCCGTGGCCCGCAAGCTCGACCGGCTCGCGATCGGTTTCGAGCTCTCCACGGAATACGCCTCGCGGGCCAACGAGCGTCTGGCGTCGGTCGCCGCTGGAGATCCGTTGGAGGGTGCCGAGAACCCGCTGACCAGTGCCCCGAGCACCTCAAAGGGTGTCAAGCTCACCGACCGGGCCACGAAGCCCGCGCACGACGACCGCCAGCTCGAGCTCTTGTAGCGGCGGTCGGGGGCGGTCGGGACGTCGACGGGCTGGATTCAGCCGGCGGTCACCGGTTCGTACTGGCCGGCGAGTCGGTCGATTGCGGCGTGGGGGTCCATATTGAACATCGCGCGGCCTCCGGTACCCCAGCGGCCGTATTCGCAGTGGAAGATCGCCGTGGCGTCTCGGATCAGGCCCACCGCCTCCACATCCTCCATGTCGCCCCCCTCGATCGCCTCGAACCGGATGTTCACTCCGACAAACGCCGTCAGCATGCCGTTCTCAACCGCCCGGCCAAAGGTGACCTCATCGAGCCACTCGCACTCCACCCACCGCAGGTCCCTGGGGATCCCGCGGCCGCGGGCCAGGTCGAAGAACTTCGCCTCCAACTGCTCACGCTGCATCCGGAACCCGTCCACCGCCGAGTTCTCGAGGTGGGTACGCCAGCGGCGGGCCAGGGTCGGTGCCGAGAGGATGAACCCCACCAGCAGCACGATCGGGGTCGCGATCAGGATCAGCGTCAGGTTGGACATCGACGGGGAACCGGATTCGTCAGAACTGGGGCTACAGTGGTGTGGCCTGCCGGGATTCTCGCGGATTTTACCACCGGGTCGATACTAGGGAGCGTGGTTGAGTCTCCACAAGTCCTGCTCTCTTGCATCGTTGAGAACCGCCGATAGGCTCACACAGGATCCGATCTTCTCACGCCGTGTCCCCACTAAACCGCCCGCCAAAAATGCCCCTGCTCGGTGCTCACATGTCCGTCGCCGGTGGGTTCCACCTTGCCGTGGACTCCGCGGCCGAGCACGGGATGCAGTGCGTGCAGATTTTCACCAAGAACAACAACCAGTGGCAGGCGCGGCCGATGGACCCCGAGTCGATCGAGCTGTTTCGCCGACGCATCGAAGAGACCGGGATCCGGCGGCCCTGCTCCCACTCCAGCTACCTGATCAACCTCGCCAGCCCCAAGGACGACCTGAGGCAGAAGTCGGTCGAGGGGATGGTGATCGAGATGGAACGGGCCGAGTTCCTGGGGCTGGCCGGAGTCGTGCTGCACCCGGGCAGCTTCACGACGTCGAGCGAGGAGGAGGGGATCGAGCGGATCGCCGAATCACTCGACGCAGTCCTGCTGCTCACCGACGGACTCGAAATCGAGGTCTGGCTGGAAAACACCGCCGGGCAGGGCACCAATCTCGGACACCGCTTCGAACAACTCCAGGCCATCATCTCGCGGATCCCCGAATCGACTCGGGTCGGCGTCTGCCTGGACAGCTGCCACCTGTTTGCCGCCGGATACCCGCTGGGCACTTCCGAGGAATACGCCGAGACGATGGCGGCCTTCGATGAAATCGTCGGTCGGGACCGGCTGAGGGCCTGGCATCTGAACGACAGCAAGAAGGAACTGGGCAGCCGGGTGGATCGGCACGAGACGATTGGCGAGGGTCATATGGGGCTGGAACCGTTCCGCCACATCCTGGGCGACCCGCTCTCGGAGGAGCTTCCCATGTACCTGGAAACTCCCAAGGGTGAGCGGGATCAGCGGACTCTGGACTCGATCAATCTCGAGACCCTGCGTTCGCTGATGGCGTAAAACCGCCCCGGGGACAGGCACCTCCGCCCCTGGCGGGGCTCCGGAGCCAGTCCCTGGGTGATCGGCAAAACCCGCAATTCCGGCTCATGCCCAACGGCCCACTCCGCCGATCCCTTTTGAAGTAGGGGGTTGGCGGACTATCAGGCGATAGGCGAGAGGATCTCGCGTGGATTTCCACATTCAGAAGCACCCCCGGCCCACACGGGCCGCGGCAGGACTGCTGCTTGCGACCGCGTTGTTCTGCGTTTCAGGTTGCGCCACACCCTGGCCCGTGGTGGGCCAACTCGAGGCTCCTCCCCTGGCAGAGAACACGGCCTCGGCGGTCACACTCAGCGACTCACCGGCTCGTGTCCGGGCCAATTCGGCCGGTGACGTGGTCCCCGTTGATGCGCCCGCCGCCGTGGCCGGAACGGTCCAGCTCAAGGACTCGACCACCACGGCAGCCCAGACGCAACGCCTGGCACCGGGGGCCTCGGCATTGGATCCGAATCGCCCCGCCCGGCTCGAATCAGGCCAGGTCTTCCGTCGCCTCGAGGCTGCTCTGGACGGCAGCGACTCCAACCCATCACCTCCTCCTCCTCCGTTGGCTCGCATCATCCGCCCATTCGTGAAGTCGCCCGGGTCGGTGACCGGACCGATCGAACCGGCCGGCGGCAGCGATTCGCTGATCCCCTCACCAAGCGGGACGCTTCCCCGGCTGGTGATCGAAGCCACATCGCCCACGACATCTCCCTCGTCCCCAGAATTCCCAGCATTCCCAGAATTCCCAGCATTCCCAGCATTTCCAGCATCGCCAAGCAGGCCTCGCGACCTGGATCCGGCACCGGCTGTCGCGGCGGTGGTCCAGTTGCCCGATGTGACCGACTGGTCGGGCAACGAGGCTCAAGGCAGCAAGTCACTCCTGGCGGCCACGACCGCCCCCACCGCCCCCACCGCAGCGGCAGGCGGCTCGGCCGGCGTCCTCACCCGCACGGCTCCCTGGTGGATCACCGTGATCGGGCTGGTGGCCATGGTGGGATTGATCGGGTTGTCACGGCGTTTCGGCTGGCCATCGGTCTCACCATTGGACTAACCGGCCCCCGGCCCCCGGCCCCTGCGACCGGCATCCGGTGGTGTCACTGGTACCGGTCGTCTGCCCCGGCCGCGCGGGGCTGCTCTTGCGGGGCACGAGGTGGCTGATTCGGGTCACGGCGATTCTGCCGTCGATTCGATAACCAGTAGAAGCCGCTGGTGGTGGTCGACCTGCCCCCGCCCCCCGTGGCGATTGCCTCATCGATTGACTTCCCTGACTGCTTTTCGGGACATCGTGCCATGTTGCCCGAGTTCTTTGGTCGCCACAGCCGACTTGTGCTGGGACTGCTGGTCCTGAGCTTTCCCTACCTGTTCATCACCGCCGAGTCTCTGACGTCGAACAACGACATCGAGACGTGGTTGCCCAAGGAGGCACCGGCGCGTCGGATCTATGACGGGTTCAAGGAGCGATTTGGGGCCGAGGAGCTGGTGCTGGTGGGGTTGCCTGGCGAGGAGTCTGCCGAGCCGGTCGACGAGGAACTGGTCGAGGCGGTCTGCGAGCGGATCGAGGCATTGCCCGGTATCCGGGTCTGCTGGAGTCCCTACCGGCTGATGTCGATCATGCAGGACCTGGGTGTCGAGCGTGACGAGGCCCGCCGCCGTCTCGAAGGTCTCTCGGCCACCACCGGCCCCGACGGCCTGATCGGCATCGCCGCATTGCTGTCTCCCGAGGGCCTTGCCGACCGGGTCGGCACGGTGGCCGCGGTCCGAGAAGAACTGGCCTACACGCAGCTCGAGGATTCCCAGCTGGCCGGCGCCCCGGTGATCGTCTCCGAACTCGATCGCCTCGGCAGCCGCGAGAACAACAAGCAGTTCTTCCTGGTCACGCTGGCCGTCTGCCTGGTGCTGCTGTACGCGACTCTGCGCGACTGGAAGCTGACCGGCGGGATCCTGGGCCTGACCATCTGGTCGATCAACCTGACTCTGACGGTGCTGTCGTGGAGTGGCACCGAGATGAACTTCATCCTGGGCGCGTTGCCGGTGATGGTGATGGTCTTCACCCTGGCCATCTCGGTGCACCTGGTCCATTACTACCGCCACGCGATGGACGGTCCCGACCCGCTGGGGACCATGTTGCGGATGGCGTGGAAGCCGTGCTGCCTGGCCACGCTGACCACCTCGATCGGACTCGCCTCGCTGCAGGTCAGCGACATCGGCCCGGTCCGCCAGTTCGGACTGGCCGGGGCCCTGGGTTCGATCGTGGCCCTGGTCACCGGGTTGGGTGCCGTACCGGCGTTGTTGACGCTGTTCCCGCCCAGGCCCCTGGCAGCGGCGACCGGTCCGGTGAGAACCGGCAAGGGCCATGGGCTGGCTGGCTGGATCGTCGGCCGCAGTGGAGTGCTGTCTGCCCTGAGCCTGCTGGTGATCGTGGCCGCCGCAGTTGGCGTCCCGCGGCTGCAGGCTCGCATGGACCCGGTCGACTTCCTGCCCGCGGGAGGACGCGTCCGCCAGGACGCTCGGCAAATCGAGCAACAGCTGACCAGCGCCACGACTCTCGAGGCGGTGATCGATTTCGGCACTGAGCCCCTGCCGTTCGTTTCGAAGCTCGACAAAGTCCGGCACATCGAAGGCCAGATCCGCAAGCACGACGGCGTGCGGCACACGA
This sequence comes from Planctomycetota bacterium, assembly GCA_963580005.1. Taxonomy (GTDB): domain Bacteria; phylum Planctomycetota; class Planctomycetia; order Planctomycetales; family Planctomycetaceae; genus UBA8437. The sequence goes on along the minus strand of CAUZJR010000018.1, from coordinate 16,606 downwards.
TGTCGCTGGCACAGCTGTTCCCCATTCAAATGCCCGACGACGCCTTCGAAACCCTCTCGCTACTCAAACGGGCCCGTGGGCATCGAGGGGGAAGCGATTACATTGCCGAGGGCGAGAGACTGTGGCGGATCAGCGTGAGACTGGATGACGGCTCGGTCGAAGGTCGACGACGGCTGCACGACGAACTGGTCGTGGCCACCGCGGGGATGCCGATCGAGTGGACCGGGATCAGCCCGCTGCTGGACCATGCCCAAGGCCAGATCTTTACCGGGTTCTGGGAGAGTTTCCTGACGGCGTTTGTGATCATCACCCTCGTGATGATCGTCTCGCTCAGATCACTCGCGACCGGCGTGGTGGCGATGATCCCCAACCTGACGCCGATTCTGCTGGTCTTTGGAGTGCTGGGCTGGGCCGGCTGGTACGTCGACATCGGGATGATGATGTCGGGCAGCATCGCGCTGGGAATCGCCGTGGACGGCACGTTCCACTTCCTGGTCCGCTACCACGAGCAACGCCGACAGGGCGGCACTCGACACGATTCCTCTCGAGAAGCACTCGGGCGGACCGGGCTGCCGATCCTGCTGGCTGCCATCATTGCCGCCGCCGGAATGCTCGCACTGTCGCTCTCACCGTTCCTGCCCACTATGAGATTCGGGCTGCTGACGGCTGCGATGCTGGTCACCGCGCTGCTGGGTGACCTGGTCCTGCTGCCGGCACTGCTGGCGCTGGGCAGCCGAGGTGAACACGAGCAGGACTCGAATCGAGATGACTCCGAGTCGGGGTCTCGCCTGAGAACTCCGCACGGACTCCAGAGACCTCACTTTGTGGCGATCCAGGAGCATCGGGCCGGTGCGAAGTCGCCGAGACGGTCGGGTCGAGCCCGAGGGCGGGGCCGGACGGCACCGAATGAGTCGATTCCGGCCTGAATGGCAGGTTGTGTGAGCGTTGTGGGCGGTGTGGGCAATTCGGGGGCTTCTTTTCTGTGCGCGAGGCCCCGTCGATCGTGCTGGTTCGGTTGTGAAACGCCTCGCAGGTCCTAGAATGGTCCGGTTGGGTAGGATCCGCTAATTCGCACAGGACGGCAATGTCGGACTACGTGTTGCTGACCGGTGGCACCGGGCTGCTGGGTCGCTACCTGATTCGCGATCTGACCGATCGCGGCGTCCGCTTGGCGCTGCTGGTTCGGCCGACCCGGAAAATGTCGGCTGAACAGCGAGTTGATGCGCTGATGGCCACCTGGGAAGCCCAACTCCGACGTTCGCTGGCCCGGCCGCACGTCATCGATGCCGATCTCACCAAACCCGACCTCGGTCTCGATGACCTCGATCGCGACTGGATTTCCGAGAATTGTGACCTGGTGCTGCACAACGCCGCCAGCCTGACTTTTCACGGTACCGATCCCGATGGCGAGCCGTGGCGGAGCAACGTTGAAGGCACTCGCGCAATTCTCGAATTGTGCCGCCGCACGGGAATTGTCGATCTGCACCAGGTCTCAACCGCGTACGTCTGCGGGCTGAGGACCGATCGCGTCCTCGAATCACAGCTGGATGTCGGCCAGGAGCCGGGCAACGACTACGAGCGGAGCAAGATGGCGGCCGAGGTGCTGGTTCGGGAGGCTGAATTCCTGAGCCCACCCACCATTTACCGGCCCTCGATCATCGTCGGCGACTCGCAAAACGGGTTCTCGACCACGTTTCACGGGTTCTACGCCGCACTGCACTTGGCTCATACGCTCTGGCAAACCGCCACATCCGATCCTCGGGGCGCGGTCCAGTCCGAGCAGGCACCCACTCGATTGACTCTGGATGGCAACGAACGCAAGAACTTTGTCACCGTCGATTGGGTTTCGCGTGCGATATCCGAGATCCTGGTCCGGCCCGACTGCCACGGGCAGACCTTCCACCTGACATCGCCCGATCCGGTGACCACGGGCGTGCTGTCCGATGTGCTCGAGCAGGTGATCGAGAACTGTCACAACAGCTTTGTCGGTCCCGGACCGCTCAAGGACCCTTCGAACATCGAGAAGCTGTTCTACGAGCAGATGCAGATCTACTCGTCGTACTGGCGGGACGATCCGGAGTTCGACACGGGGAACACGTTGAGGATCCTGCCCGATTTGCGGCCGCCGACGGTCGATCACGCGTTGCTGGTGAGGCTTTCGGAAGCGGCCATCGAGATGGGTTTCCGCTGGCGAGACCGCCTGGTCGTCTCCCCCGAACCAGTCACCCGCTAAATCCCCCCAGGGACTGGCTGTGGAGCCCCCCCAGGGGCGGAAGTGCCTGTCCCTGATGCAGCAAAACACCCTTCGTAGTTGCAATGGTTTATGGGTTGTGAGACCATCGATAGCGGTACCGGTTGCCGATAGTAAGGCTGTAGTAGCGGCAACCGAAGTTTCGAGCCCCTACCGGGCCATCGGTGTTTGGATTTTTTGCCACGGAGTCGCCATGATGTCGCGGTTTCTGCCGGCTGTGCTGTTGTTTTCCGTCCTCGTCACTCAGGCCACCGCCGCCGATCCGCTCGGCAAGGTGCTCGACCAGGAAAACCAGTCTCGAGGCGTCACCCATAAGGCTCTGCCTGCGATCGACGACCTGACGTACCTGCGTCGGGTGACGATCGACCTGGTGGGTCGGATTCCCACGACCGAAGAAATCAGGCAATTCGAGGCGTTGCCGGCCTCTTCCCGGCGTCAGCAGTCGGTGGACCGACTTCTGGCCGACGAGCGATTTGCCGACCGCTGGACGATCTTCTTTGCCGACATGCTGCGATTGCGGAGCAACGCCGAGGGTGGCGGCGCTTCGATCGCGTTCGTGCACCGTGCGGTGCAGCAGGGGATGGGTTGGGATGAGATGGCCCGGCGGATGATTGCCGCCAGCGGCAAGGCCGGAGCCACTCCCGAACTCGGCTACATTCTTGGAGACAACGTCGACCCGATGGCCCTGGCCGGATCCACCGCCCAGGTCTTCCTGGGAGTCCGCGTCGCCTGTGCCCAGTGCCACGATCACCCGTTTGATGTCTGGACGCGGAAGGACTTCTACGGCCTGGCCGCCTACTTCGGCAAGACCCGCCGCGTCGAGTCGCAGTTCACCAACACCGTCTACACGACCGAATCCGACCAGACGACCGTGCTGTGGCCTCCCGAGGGTGTCGAGGACGCCGGGGACCGAAAGCCGATGATCCCGGCCTTCCCCTTCACGTTGGACAAGTCCGATCGTCCCAGCCGCCCGATCGCTCGACTCAGAATACTCAGGAAACGCCAGGCCAATCTGCTGGCCGCCAAGACCAAGGGTGCCGAGAAGGGTGATGCGGGCCTGGAGTCGTTGCTGGCGGCCGCCGGCAAGAAGGCCGACCGAACCAGTTCCCAGCGCAAGAAGAACGGCCTGGGCGTGGCCGACGAGGCCAAACGCGACGCCAGGAATCTCAAGATCGCACAGGCCCGTTACCGGGCCAGCAAGCTGAGATCCGACCTCGCCGCCATCGTCACCAACCCCCGCAATCGGCTGTTCTCTCAGAGCTTCGTCAACCGCGTCTGGGGCGAGTTGATGGGCCGAGGTTTCGTCGATCCGGTCGACAACTTCTCGAAAGAGAACCCCGCCAGCCATCCCCTGACGATGGACTTCCTGGCCGACGAGTTCATTGCCAACGGCTACGAGTTGAAGGGGCTGGTCCGCACGATCGTCAACAGCGAGCCCTATCGGCGGGGTCATGCCGTGGAGGTCGCTGACCCGCTGCGGATCGAACTCGAAACGGCTTTCCTGGCCACTCCGATGAGGCGCATGCTCGGCGAGGTGCTCTACGACAGCGTCGTCACCGCCGGACACCTCTTCGACGTCAAGCACGAAAAGGGCAAGAACCTGAAGGTCGTCTGGTCGCGTTCGCGGATTGCCAAGCCGCTGGCCACAGAAGAGGGCTCGGCCCTGAAGACTCAACTGCTGGCCAACGCCACCAAGGGCAAGGTGATGAAGAAGCCGGCGACGAAGACGACCCCCGGTCCCTCGCCCTATGACGTCGAGAAGGCCATCGAACTCGACTTCGAGGCTCTACTGACTGAGTCGAAGGAGGAGGTGAAGATCGAGCGGATGACGGTGATGTCCAAGGAGGAGATCGAGGCGATGCGGATGCAGCAGGAAGCCTCGGCACGCCGACCCAACGTCGAGTTCTTCGATCGGTTCATCCGCAGCGTCTTCGACGACAACCCCCGGTTCTCCACCTCGATGCGGATGGCCTCACCGGCGGCACCCGAGCACTTCCTGAGAATCTTCGGGCAGCCCAGCCGAGCCACCCTCGACGAAAAACGCGATCATACCCCCTCGATGAGACAGGCCCTGATGCTGCTCAACGGGCGGCTGACTCACGAAGCCTCGCGAGTCGGTGAACTCGAACCGATCCACAAGTTGCTGGTCGGTCCCAGTCCCAAAATCGACGCGGCCATCAGGTTGGCCTACCGCGAGATCTTCACCCGGAACCCCTCGGCCAGGGAAACCGCCGAGGCCAGGCAGATCCTTTCCGGAGGTGGCTCGCCGCTTTTGGGCATGGCCGACCTCCGCTGGGTCATGCTCAATTCCAACGAATTTCGTTTCCTGCCGTGACCCGTTGACGACGTTCACGACACAACGCAGACACTCACAATCGCGTAGAATCACACAGCACCAGACATCCTTTCTGATCCGAAGGAGTTATTGATGACATCCAAGACACGATCCTGCAGCGACTACAAGCTGTCGCGGCGACGCATGCTCGCCGCCTCGGCTGCCACCGGAGCCTCGATGCTCGGCATGAGCGTCCCGCACCTGCTTGCGGCCCAGGGCACCAGCCACGCGGCCACCGCCGAACACGTGATCCTGTTCTGGAACGGCGGCGGCATGACTCACCTGGACACCTGGGATCCCAAGCCCGGTCGTCCGACCCAGGGCGAATTCGAGCCGATTGAGACTTCGGCCCAGGGCGTGCAGATCTCGGAGATCTTCCCGCAGCTGGCCAAGCAGATGCACCACTGTGCTCTGGTCCGTTCGATCGCCGGCACCCAGGGTGCTCATGGACAGGCCACCTACAACGTTCAGACCAGCTACCGCCAGACGGCCAACATCCGTCACCCTGGTTTCGGTTCGGTGGTGGTGCACGAACGCAACCGGATGGGCGACCTGCCCGGTTACATCTCGATCTCCGGCCGGGCTCCTCGAGCCTACTACCTCGGTCAGAAGTGCGAAGCGTACTTCGTGGCCAACCCCGGCGACCGGGACCCTTACCTGGCCTTCCCCGAGGGGATTGGGCAAGTTCGAGGCAACAAGCGGCTGGACGTTTTGGCCCGGTTCAACAGCCGGTTCAACACGGGCAGTGGCGACAAGAAGCTGGCCAGCAACCAGACGGCCGTCAAGGAAGCGGTCAAGCTGATGCGGAGCCCGGCTCTGAAGGCCTTCGAACTCGACAAGGTCCCCACCACCACGATCGATCGCTACGGTGATACGGCGTTTGGTCGCGGGGCGTTGCTGGCCAAGCGACTGGTCGAAACCGGTGTCCGGTTCGTCCAGATCAACCGCGGTGGCTTCGACACTCACAGCAACAACTTCCCCGCTCTGAGGAACCACGGGGACGTGATGGACCCGGCGCTTTCGAGTCTGATCGAGGACTTGGCCAAGACCGGGATGCTCAAGAAGACCATGGTCATCATGCTCAGCGAGTTTGGCCGCACACCGCGGATCAACCCCAACGCCGGGCGAGACCACTGGCCCAACGTCTTCAGCGGTTTTGTGGCCGGTGGCGGCATCAAGGGCGGCACCATCGTCGGGTCCTCGGACAAGGACGGCATGGAGCCGGACCAGAGACCCGTGCCGGTCGCTGATATGCACGCCAGCTTCTGCCACGCACTGGGGATCGACCCCAACCGCGAAGTGCAGACCCCGCTGGGTCGGCCGATGAAGCTCGTCGACAATGGCAAGCCGGTGACCGAACTGTTCGGTTAGACCGACTGCCGCTTCGGATCAGGCAACGGCCGAGTCGCCCGTCACGGGTGGCTCGGCCGTTGTTCTTTGATCCTCTGCCGATAATCCCCCGGGTTTGCCCAGCTCACCCATCAACATCCTCTCACCCATCAACATTCACCTTTGGGTTTGAATAGGGTCGCTCGAGATGTGACAATGAAGCATTCCCGTGTCGGTCGATCGGCTGAGCCGACCGCACGCACCCTCTTCGCTGCGCAAGGAACCTCGCCATGCGACGTCTGCTGGCTATCGCTGTTTCGTTCTGTTTTCTGCTGGCGCTGGTCGTCGGTGAAGCCACTCCGCAGGACGCTGCCAAGAAGGCGAGCAAGGGGAAGAAGAGCCGACAGAGAGGCTCGCTGGTTGAGGATCGGGCGGCCAAGAAGCTGGTCGAGGCCGGTGACGCGCGGCTCGAGGCCGGAGAACTCAAGAAGGCGGTCGAAGTCTGGCAGAGCGTGATCGAGAGATATCCTCGTAGCCGCTTGCGGTACGAGGCTCACATGCGGCTGGGCAAGTTCTTCCTGGAACGCGACCGGGCCTACGACAAGGCCCGGGTCCATTTCGAGGCGATCGCGAGCGAGGACAATCGGGACGAGGACCAGCGGGCCGAGTCGACTCTGAAGATCGGGGTCTGCTTCTACCAGGCTCGCAACTTCGGCAAGTGCTTCTCGGTGATGCGGGACGTGATCGAGCACTTCCCGGTCAGCAAGCAGGTCAATCAGGCCTACTACTACATCGGGCTGGGCCACTTCCAGCTCGGACACTACAGCCGCGCGATCGCAGCCCTGGAAAAAGTCGGCACCAACATATCCGGCGAAGACGACCAGGTGGCGAAGGTCGAAGCGGGCAAGCGGTTCTTCGTCCGCATCGATGACGCGGATCTGGCGGCCCTGGAACCGGGCAAGCCGGTCAAGGTCACCGTGGCGGTCACCAGCGGCGACAGCGAAACCGTCGAATGCTTTACCGTGGGACGTAACGTCAGAATCGCGTTGGGCAGCATTCCCACCCGGCTGGGACGACCCCGAAAGGGCAACGGCAGGCTGGAGGTCAAGGGCGACGACACGGTCACCGTGACCTATACCGACTCGCACACCGCCGATAAGAAAACCGACCAGAAAGTACTCAATACCGTCACCGTCGTCGGCGACGGAGTGGCCGCGATCACCGACGGGGCCTTCGAGGAAACTCTGCAGGGCGCCGTGCTCGGAAAAGCCATCAACCTGCAGATCTCAGACCCCGACCGTGACCTGACCGATGGCTCGGACAAGATCGCCGCCGTGGTCGAGGTCTACCGCAGGAAGACCGACGAGGAAATCGAATCCGAACTGCTCAAGAAGGCCACCGACGCCGATTCGGAAGTCACGAAGGACCGTAAGAACGCCACCAACAAGAACGCCGCCGATGTGGGGGATGACGACGCCACGGACGAGGAGGAAATCGATCGGTTCAAGAAGATCGATGAGGTCAAGGTCACGCTGATTGAGGCCCGTATCAAACGCAAGGTCAGGGCACTCGACGGGAAACTGCCCGATGTGCAGAAAGCCGGTGACGACCCGGCTGAGAAACCAGCCGCAAAACCAGCAGCAAAACCAGCAGCTGACAAGAAGGATGCTGCGAAAAAGGACGCTGGCAAGAAGGATGCTGGCAAGAAGGATGCTCCGAAACCGGCTCCCGAGCCGGTCGTCGACAACTCGATTCACACCGGGGTCTTCCGCACCACGGTCACGTTGGCCAAGGTCGAGGAGATTGTTGCCGGGGATGCGATCCTGCAGGCGATGCCCGGCGACAAGGTTCGGCTGGTGTATCTCGACGAACGCAACAGCAGCGATGGTGTTTACCAGGTGCAGTCGGAGGCTCGTTGCATCGAGGGCAATCTTGGGGGAGTCCGCGTCACACGAGCGGTCATCTCGGACCTCGAGCTGCGATTGCAGACCGAATTGAAGACGGCCGGCGCGTTGACCAACATCGCCAGCCGGTACAAGGAGTTTGGGCTCAAGTCCAACGCCAACGACAAGTACATGCAGGCGCTTGCGGTCTGCGAGAAGGTAGCCCGTTCGGCCTCGAAACTCGGTGGCCGGTTGCTCGAAGAGACCTACGTGCAGTTGTGGCAGATCTACTTCGAGATGGACCGGCTCGAGTTGGCTGCTGCGATGGCCCAGCGGCTGCAGCGTGAGTTCCCCAACAGCGGGTTCGTTGACGACGCCCTGCTGCAGTTGGCCGATGTCGCCCGCAAGCGGGGCAACCTGCAAAGGGCGATCGGGATCTACAGCCGGCTGGTCAGCATGAAGACCAGCCAGTTGCGGGGTGAGGCTCAGTTCGGGATCGCCCAGTGTTACGAGCAGATGGCCACGGGATCCACGGGGACCGGATCGGCCCAGCTGCGTGACCGCGCCTTCCAGGAATACAAGAAGGTCTTCGACCAGTTCCCCGACAGCGGCCGGGTGGGCGAGGCGGTCTCGAGAATGGCCAACTACTACTACCAGCAACGCGATTTCGCTCGAGCCATCGACACCTTCGAAACGGTGCTCAGCGACTACCCCGACGCCAAGTTTCTCGACGTGATCCTGTTCAACTACGGCCGCTGCCTGTACCGCATGAACCGCCGCCCCGAGGCGGGACGCCGGTTCGACCAGTTGATCCAGGAATTCCCCGAGAGCCCCCTGGCGACCGATGCCAAGAAAATCTCCGATGCGCTCTCGCGACTCAACCGGCCCAAACCCACACCCGCTCCCGCCGACGGAGCGACCAAGGGAGCGACCAAGGGGACGGGAGCCGGAAGCTAGCCTGCGAGAACTCACGCGGCCGATAGCTGTTGGCTGCTGATGCGGAACACGAAACTGATCCAACGAGCCCAACGGGCACGAAACACGACGAGGTGGGGACGATGACCAGTACACGCAAGACGCGGTGGACCAATCGGCTGTTGGAGTGGGCTCGTGGGCACCGGGCCACATGGCCGGTGATCCTGATCGCGGTGGGCCTGGCCGGCGTGCTGGTCGCCCAGGATGCCAAGCCGCCTGCCCGGGATGCTGAGAAGGCCCAGGGCGAGATCGACGCGATCAGCCTACAGGCGACCCGGCTCGAAGGAGAACTCGGCAAGTTCAAGGACACCTCCAGCGAAGCTGCCGACGCGATGGTCAAGCTGGTCGACCTGTACCACCAGCACGGACGTCTGTTCGGCCTGATCCGGGTCGCCGGCCGTTTCGTCGCCTCGCACCCCACCGACACGCGTCACAACGGCGTGCTGCTGAAGCTCATCGACGGGCTCGACGCCGCCAGCCGTCACAGCGATTTCATCGCCTCGGCTCGCCAGTGGCTGGAGCGCTATCCCAAGGACCCCGCTGCCGCCGACGTGGAGATCCGTCTTGCCGCGGTGCTCGACCGCAAGACCGACCGCCGCGTCTCGGGGGCCGCTCACGAAACGGTCTACCGTCGCAGCCCCGCCTCGGCACTCGGACGACGCCACGCCGTGACCGCCGTCACACAGTACGCAGCGGTCAACAACAAGGTGGTCTACAGCCAGGCCGCCACGCTCGCCGAAGAACTGCTCGCCGCATTCCCCAAGGGGATCTCGGCCGAGGAGTCCGGTTGGCAAGCGGTGGCCCAGTGGCGACGGGGCAACGAGTGGGCCAAGAGCAACACGGCGGCGACGAAGTTGCTGGCCAAGGGCCTGCCCACCACGCCGACCCGCAAGCGGCAGCTCTACCTGATGATGGGTGAGAACTACGGTCGACTGGGCCAGTGGGCCAACGCCACCGACAGCTACGCCAAGGCCCGTGCCCTCAGCGACAGCCAGGACGTGCACTACCTGGCCATCACCGCACTCTCGAACAACCAGGCCGCCAAGCCGGCCCAGATGGCACCCGTCGTCAACGACTACCTCCGCAAGTACCCCGCTCGCCCCGACCGCTTCGATCGGCTCGGGTTGCTCGCCAACAAGTACGTGCAGGCCAAGGACCTGCCCAACGCCAACCGCATCTACGCCCAGCTGCTGCCCCTCTCGGCCCGCTCGCACGGGGCCGCCTCGGCCTACCTCCGCACGCGAGCGCCTGTGCCGGCCGCCGCATCCGCCCCAGCCGCCCTGGCCGTCCTACTAGCCCATCATGCCGCCAGCGAAAAGGTGTTGCTGGATGCGATCACTCGAAATCCCAGCCACCCCGACAAGGCCTACCTCGGCTATGTCCTCGCTTTTGAAGTCCAACGCGATCGGATGAAGCAGGTCGAAAAGACCCGCGCCACGCTGCGACAGATCGTCTCGAGTTGGCCGAGCAACGAGAGTTACACCTCCAACGCCGCCAGCTGGCTGTTCTCGAATGCGACCTCCGACGCCGAATTCAACGCCGAGGTCGGACGCTACCTCGCCGCCCGCAAACGCGTGCCTGAACTGACCAGCTTCCGAGGTGTCCTGGCCGGGTGGATCGACTCGGCCCGTCGCAACAAGGACACCAAGAACCGGGCCGCCTCGGCCCGCGCACTGCTGCGGACCGCCGATGCCGATCCGCTGCTGCGGAGCTGGATCGCCGGCGAGCCGGCCAACCGCAAGGGTGACACCGCGCGAGAAGCGATGATCAAAGGACCCCTCTTCAAACAGCTTTCCGTCGCATCAGTCCGCAACCTGCTTACGCGCCACGCCTACTACCTCCGACACCAGGCCCCCGGCAACCAGCGGTCACGATCGACGGGCGCCTACGGGATGCTCTCCAAGCGGTTCCCCAAGGAGTACTCCCTGGCCCTGCAATGGCTGGCCGCGGCGACCGACTACGGCCCGGCCGAAGCGGCCGCCGAGGCGAGTCGGCACCTGATGACGCTCACGGCCACCTCGAGCAACAGCGATACCTACCGCCGCTTGATGGTCGCAGCCGATATGAACAAGTCGCCCGAGCAGGCCCGAGCGGCTCATACCTGGATCGTCGCAACCGAGAAGGCTCACGGTGCGGCATTCACCTACGCCTACCAGGTCGGCGATACGCTCAAGAAGTACATGCTCGACGATCTGGCCGTCTCCTACTGGCGGTCTCATGTCAGCGTCCAGCGCAACCACTACGACTCGATCTACTGTGCCGGCCGCGTGCTGGCCACTCTCGAGGAGGCTCAGAAACCGGCCTTCCTGCAGGAATTGATCACTCACGAATCCGACTACCGCGGCTCGTACGAGGCCCAGTTGGCCAACTGGTACTTCCGCCAGGAGAAGCCGAACCTGGTCGAGTGGGAAAAGACGGTGCGGGCCAGCCGCACCCGGCAGGACACTCGAGCGTTCCGGACCTGGGGCTTCGACGAGAACCTGGCACAGGGCTGGGTCGACACGGCTCGCGGGAACAAGGAGGCCACCGAACCGCTGAAGCGGCAGGTCTACACCGTCGTCCGCGATCTCCGCCTGCACCGTCCCAGTGCCGCCGCCAGCCTGGCGTTGCTCGAATTGCCGACCGCCAAGCCGCTGACACCCACCGCCAGGCTGCTGGCCTACCAGAGAATTACGACCACCGTGGGCAACAGCACGACCGACTGGGACCGGCTGATGCCCTACGTGCAGAGTGCGTTGACGCGCGAGGACTACATGGCGGCGGCCTCGGTGGCCAGCGGTATGCTCGCCAATATCACCTCAGTCGACGAAGGACGTCGCAAGAGCGGCCGCAACGTGGTCGCCCAGAGCTACTCGCGGGTCGGAGCCGTTGGGCTGACCATCGATGAGGACAGCCCGCTGGCTCCGCTGCTGCAGGCGGCCCTGTCGCTGAGGCTCGGTGACCAGGAAATGGCGATCGAGACCTACAACGCCAACCAGGCACTGTTCGATCAGCACCGAGACGAAGTGCCCGCAGACCTGGTGCTGTTTGTCTGCCGACGACACATCGCGGCCGGGGGAGACGAGAACCACGAGCGGGTCGAGGACATCCTCAGGGGCTGGGTCGTCAAGCACAGCGAGAGCAAGCAGTTCGATAACCAGACCAAGGCCAAGGTCCAGCTGCTGTTGGCCAACAACTTCGCCAAGTCCCAGAGATACGACCTGGCCCGCAACGAATATACCACCGTCAAGAACCGCTATCCCAAGACGCCGCAGGCGATCGAGGCCGAGTTCGGGATCGGTGAGACGTTCCTGGCCCAGAAGGTCTACGACCAGGCCGAGCTGGTCTTTGAAAAACTGGCCAACAGCCGCGAGCTCGACGTGGTCATCCGCGCCGAATTCCTCCGCGGCGTGCTGTCTCATCGTCGAGGCGATCGGGACGAGGCCCGGGCGATCTTCCGGGGAGTGCTCGATCGAGTCCCCTCGATCGAACTCGCCAACCAGGCCCTCTATAGCCTCTCGGAAGTCTACCGCGATGAGGAACGCTACATCGACCAGCTGAACCTGCTGCGGACCGTCGGACGACTGGGCCGCAACAGCAAGCGGACTCACACACCCGGCCTGCCGCTCTCGATCGTGGTCCAGGACAGCGACCTGGGCATCAGCCGTGGCCACAACCGGATTCCGGTGATCGTGACCACCGAGCCCGGTGGCGATGTCGAGAAGGTGTTCCTGATCAGTGGTGGAGCCGGCAAGGGACTGTTCCGCGTCGATCTGCCGACCATGCTGGGTCCGGTCCAGAAGGGCGACCGCAAGCTGCAGGTCACCGGCAAGGACAAGATCCGCTGTGACTATCCCGACGCCTTCAAGCGAGAATTCAAGAAAGTCCCGCTTTCGGATGTCGACATCATCATCGCGGCCGATGGTGAGTTTTCGATTTCGAGCAGCCTGATTATCGATGCGAAGGAAGAGACGTTCAGCGAGCGGCTCGAGCGTGAGGCTCGGGAACGCGACGAGGCCGATCAGCGGGTGTCGCAGCAGCGGCCGGCCAGCCAGATCAAGCCGGGCAACCCGATCTACCTGAGGGTCAAGGACAAGGACCGGGACTTCGGCGACGAGTTCGACCAGGTGGTGATCAAGCTGACCGCCGAGAGCGGAGACCAGGTCCAGGCCACGCTCAAGGAAACCTCACCCCACTCGGGCATCTTCGAAGGCACCGCCACCACCGGCGAACTGCCCGCCGGAGCCCAGGCCAGCGACACCGCGATCGAGCACAGCCCGCTGATGGCCATCGATCGCGATCCGATGACGTTCTGGCAGAGTGAACCCGACGGGGCGACTCCCAAGCAGCTGACCGTCGACATGAAGGACCTGAAGCTGGTCTCCCGCGTGAGGCTCACCTCGCCTGATCCCGAGACCCAGGTGCCGGTCCGGGGCGTGTTGTACGGCAGCAACGACGGGCGGTTCTGGTTCCGCCTGGCCGGCAACCCCCCGCAGGCCGTCGCCGCCGTCGTCTTCCCGCCTCCGATGGCAGCGGCCCAGGGAGCGGCAGCAGCGAAGAAGGCCGCACCCAAGCAGAAGGCCGCGGCGAACCCGCCGGCCCAGCCCGCCGTCAATCCCGACCGGATGCAGCTGCGACTCTACGACGGCAACTTCACCGGCTACACGAACTGGGGCCAGGTCGTCAGCCTCGGTCGCAACAGCAAGTCGTTCGAGACGTCGGTGGTGGACGAGTTGAAGTGGTCGCGGCCCGAGGATCCCGAGGACGAGAAGGCCCAGGCCCGGCCGTTTGCAGCGATCTGGTCGGGACTGCTGGTGCAGGAACGCGACGGGGCTGCCCGGATCGCGGTCTCCGGACAGCGGTCCGCCATCGCCATCGATGGTCGACTCGAACTGCCGCTGGGACCCGCCAACCGCACCGTCGATGTCTGGCTCGAACAGGGCACTCACCAACTGACCGTCTTCGCCGCCACCACCGTGGGAGCCACCGGGGTGCAGGCCACGATCGCTCGAGCCGATCACAACAGCGCCGCGGTCACCATGCTCGGGTTCCGCAAGCCCGACTTCGATCTCGAACAGAAATTCGCCCGCCCGGCACTGGCCCGTGAAGAGGTGCAGGCCGACTTCAGCGACGGCGAATGGACCATGCAGTTCGAGCCTCGTGAACTTCGCTACGTCCGCTTCGATATTCTCGAGTACCGTGGCGAGGCGGTGGCGATCAGCAATATCGAGGTCTCCGGTGACGAGGCCAACCAGAAGTACATCCCCACCCAGGCCGACGTGCTCGCACTCTCTAACAACTCGACTCTCGAAATCGCCGGCGGCGATGTGGTCACCGCCACCTACACCGATGAACTCACCGAACGAGACAACGCCACCAGCCGATTGCTGACCGGATCGCTGACGGCCACCTACTACAACGGAGCCGTGACGCCGATCGACTACGACCTGGTTCGAGCCAACAACGGAGGCGTCAACGAGATCCGCAAGAGACTGATGCGGGTCGATCCCGGTGAAAAGGTGATCATTGAAATCGTCGACTACGACCGCGATGCCTCGGGTGAGCAGGACACGGTCGCCTTCGACGTGATTCTCAATGACGGCGACGCCGTCGAGTTCACCGCCACAGAGACCCAGCCGTACTCGGGGATCTTTACCAAGGAGATCTTCACCGGGGATAAGCCTGGCGAAAAAATCGACTTCGTGATCAAGCCCGGTGACCGGCTGTATGTCCGCTACATCGACACGCAGAACACATTCCCCGGCCACGCCGTGCCGCGCGAAACCGTGGTGCTGGTCAACCAGCCCAGCGAGGCACAACTGACGATTATCGAGAGCCGCCTGGTGCCGCCGCCCGCAGGCAGCGAGGCTGCTGATCGGCCGGTGTACTCGTATCGGCCCGAAGATCGAGACGTCAGCCGGGTGGCGTTTGAAACGCCCCTGACCGTCGAGGTGATCGACCCGGACCGGGCCAAGGACAGCCGCAGCAGCCTCGTCGTCAAGCTCAAGACCACCGACGGAGCCACTGTCGATGTCCGCTGCGTGGTTTCAGGTGCCTACGGCAACCTGCCGCCGGGTGCGCCGGGTTCGGATGTGGCCCTCGAAGAAGGCCGGTTCATCGGACAGGTGATCCTGCAACTGGGCAGCTCGGGCAGCCCCGCCGTCGTGCCGGTCACTGCCGAGATGCCCCGCAGCCTGATCGGCGGACCCGTGGTCGCCCTGGACGAGGGTGACGAGGAGATCCAGGCGCTGGACAGTAGCCTGGTCACCCGAGTGCTCAACCTCACGGGCAAGGACCGCATCATTGCCAACTACAACGATGAGTCGCGGCCCGATGGAGTCGCCCAACTGCTCGATTCCAGCGGACGACTGATCTCAAATGGCACCCTGGCCGTCACCGACCGCGACTACAAGGACCCGGTCACGCGGCTGCATGTCGGAGAACGGATGTTCCTGATGGTCCAGGATGCCGACCAGGATACCTCGGATCAACGCGATGCGATCACCGTCGAGATCACCGGTGAGTTCGGTGAACAGGAAACGCTGGAACTCCAGGAGACCCTGGTGCACAGCGGTATCTTCACCGGATCCCTGGCACTGAGGTCCAACGAGAAGCCCGTCGTCGGGAATCTCAACCCCGAGATGCCCGTCGTCGAATGCTACTTCGGTGACACGCTGCACATGAAGTACACCGACCCGGTCGCCGGCTCCGAGGACGGCAAGCTGGTCGCAACCATCGATGTCCCCGTGGTGATCGGCACCGATGGGCTGGTCGCAGCGTTCAGCAAGACGTTCAACGATGAGAACCTGGCCGTGGAGACCAAGTTCCACATCGCCGAGAGTTACTTCGAGCTGTTCAAGAGCCACAAGAGCCTGGGCCGGGACGAGCAGAAGATCGCCGACCTGCAGAACGGACGCAGGGTGCTGCGAGAGGTGATGGAGGACTACCCCGACCCGAAGTACGTCCCGCGGATCAGCTACCTGCTGGGACAGTTCTCCCAGGAACTCGAGCAGTGGGCCGAGGCGATCGAGTCGTATGAACTGATCGTCAAGCAGTACGCCGAGCACTCGCTGGCACCCGATGCCCAGTACAAGCTCGCCCAGTGCTACGAACTCTCCGGCGACTTCGACCAGGCGCTGGAAGGATACGTCACCCTGGCGGCGACCTATCCCAAGAACCCGCTGATCGCCAACGTGATGATTCGCATCTGCGATCACTTCTACAAGAAGGAAACCTACGACATCGCGGCCCAGGTTGGTGAGAAGTTCCTCGAGAAGTTCTCGGAGCACGAGCACACGGCCCGCATCGCATTCCGCATCGGCCAGTGCCACTACAAGGCCGAGAAGTTTGCTGACGCCGGAGGTGCCTTTGACCGGTTCGCCAAGCGGTTCCCCGACGATGAACTCTGTGCCGATTCGCTGTTCTGGGCGGGCGAGAGTTACCGGATGGGAAGCGACAACCGGGTGGCCTTCCGCCGCTACAACAACTGCCGCTGGGATTTCCCGGCCAGCGACGCCGCCAAGTACGCACGCGGTCGACTGGCCTTGCCCGAGATGCTGCAGCAGTTCGAGGCCGAGGCTGCTGCCCTGGAGAATGACCAGTAGGACGTCGATCGGTCCCCCCCGCCTCCCGCCTCCCGACCGTCCCCGGTCGGGTTCTTTCCCCGTTGTTGCCCACCCACCACGCAAGACACGCCGATGAGACTCCCGCTAGCTGCCTGCCTCGTGTCGCTGTCCTTCCTGGCACTGGGCCTCGATGGCGCCGTGGCCCAGGACAAGAAATCAGCACCTGCGGCCGGTGACAAGAAGACGGCCGACGGCAAGAAGACGGCCGACGGCAAGAAGACGGCTGACG
>CAUZJR010000017.1:0-24040 GCA_963580005.1 Planctomycetota bacterium | reverse complement strand
AATCCGAATCACCCCACCCCACACCCACCCCCACCGCAGCAATACCCGCCCTCAGCGGCGATTCCCACTCAGCCCAGCGGCACACGGCCATGAGTCTCACAGACGTCGTCATCCTGATCCCCAGCCACAGCCTCGAGGACTTCCCCACCGAATTGGGCGAAGACGAGGCGGCCAGCCTGCTCAATGCCTTCGCCGTCGCCTGGCACCCTCGACTGCTGGCAACCACCGGAGTGATCCCCAACTGGCAGCGAGCCGACGAGCCAACCGATCCCACCCCCGGTCAGCTGTTCCTGGTACCCACCGCCAGCACCGACTGGCTTGGACACGATTGGGCCTCACGAGCTCGAGAATCCGGCTGCGGAGTGATCACCGACATCTGTGACCGAGACGAAATGATCGCCGCGGCCCTGGCCGTTCTCGACCAAGACTCAACGACCACACAACCCTCTTCCGAGACACCAGCCCCCGAAGCTCCGACGCTCGATCCCGATCTCACCGCCGACTTCCTGGCCCTGGGCAGCTGCTACCTGCAGATGGAACTGCTGACCCGGCACATGCACCACTTCGGAAACCTCGACGAGGTCTTCCTGCAGCGTGAGGCGGTGATGGCGGCCGAGGCGGTTGTGGCCGGAGACTCCGAGACGGCTCGAGCTCACCTGAAGACCTGCTTCGAGTCGTTGCACGAGGCCCGCGAGAGGTTCTACCCGGTCGACTGCTATCTGGTCGATCTCTGCCTGATCGTCCCCGAGGTGGCCGACGAGCACTTCCGCAGGCTGCTGCTGGGCGACTCACCCGTCAACCTGCTGCTGCGGGTCGCCGACGCGGTGACGATCGTCGACGAGCATCCCGAGTTGGCCGAGTTGATCCGCGAGGCTTGGGCTCGTGAGGTGATTGACGTGGTGGGAGGTGACCACGAGGAGATCCCGGTGCCGCTGGTGCCGCTGGAATCGTTACTGTGGGACCTGCAGCGAGGCCGCCAGACTCTCAAGCAACTCTTCGGCCGCGAACCGACCACCTGGGCCCGCCGCCGCTTCGGCCTGGCCCCTCAACTGCCCCAGCTGCTCTCACGAAGCGGATACCACTCAGCACTCCACTTCCTGCTCGACGATGGACTCTACCCCGACACCGAGCAGAGCAAGTTGAGGTGGGAGGGCTGTGACGGGACGGTGCTGGATGCGATGTCGAGAATCCCGCTGGCGGCCGAGGCGGCGACCAGCTTCCTGAGGTTCCCGATGCGGATGGCCGAGTCGATGGAGGAGGATCAGGCGGCGGCACTGATCCTCGCACGCTGGCCCGAAATCGAATCGCCCTGGTTCCTCGACCTCGTCCGCATGCACGCCTACGCACCCTGCCTGGGCCGCTTCGTTACGCTCGATGACTACTTCCAGAATACCGATACCCCCGGCCGAATCTCCTCCTACAACGCCAGCGAATACCTCGCACCCTTCCTGACCCAGTCGGTCGCCGCACGAGACAGCAACCCCGTCACCCGCTACCTCGAACACTTCACCCGCCGCGGCCGATTCGACGCCGCCGCCTGGTGCAGCAGCCTCGCTCAACTGCTCACCGGAAAAACACTCGACTCCGACAGCCTCAAAAACCTCGAAGCCACCGTCGAAACGGCCGGGTGCGAAGCAGAGGCCGAAGTCCGCCAGGCGGCCGACGAGGCGGTGGAGGAGTTGGTCGAAGAGGCAACCGGCAGCCTGGCCCGACTGGTCACCGGCGGAACCGACGCCGATACCTCGACCAACGGTCAACTGATCATCAATCCCCTCTCGTTCAACCGCACCGTCGCCGTGGACCTCGACTCCCACCTCACCGTCCCCCCCGATACGCCGGGACTCCGAGGCGTCCAAGACACCTCGACAGGTCGCCAGGCCATCGTCGACCTGCCCGCCTCAGGCTACCTCTGGCTGCCCCACTCCCAAGGCACCCTCAATGCCACTGAAGACCAGACGGCTCTCGCCGAAGACCTGGTGCTGAGGAACGAGTTCTTCGAAGTGCACGTCAATCCCGACACCGGAGGGATCGAACGGATCAAGGGCTACGGACGACAACCCAACCTGCTCAGCCAACAACTCGCCTTCCGGTTCCCCAGGGAACGAAACGCAGGCCCCCAACAAGACGACTCCGACGAGGCCGCCACCGCCACCACCTTCTACTCGGAAATGATCGGGCACGGCGTCGAGGTCATCTCGGCCGGACCGCACGTCGGAGAAATCCAGGCACACGGCGAACTCATCGACCCGCAGACCCGCGAACGCGTCGCCAGCTTTCGGCAGACGTTTCGGACACTCAGGTACCAGCCCCGCGTCGAGATCCAGATCGAAATCGAACTCGACAAGACGCCCGAGGGAGATCCCTGGAGTAACTACCTGGCGGCACGCTTCGCCTACGGCGACGCCACCGCAGCCATCACCCGCAGCCAACTCGGCAGCGCACAACCGGCCGGGAACGACCGGTTCGAGAGTCCCTACTACGTCGAGATCGCCAACGAGTCGAACCGGGTGACCCTCGTCGCACCCGGACTGCCCTTCTACCGCAAGACCGGAGACCGCATGCTCGATGCGATCCTGGTCCCCGAAGGAGAACTGCAACGGACGTTCTCGATGAGCATCTCCGTCGACCAGGCCTACCCCATGCAGGAAGCACTCGACCGACTGGTGCCACCGCTGATCCGCCAACAGGTGCCCGGACCACCGGCTCACGGGAACCACGGCTGGTTCCTGAACCTCGACAGCCGAAACGTCCAGATCACACGCGTGCTCGGACTCGCCGAATTGCCCGGCTGGACTGAAGATGAGGCCGGAGATGAGGCCGGAGATGAGGCCGGAGATGAGGCCGGAGATGGGCTGGCGGGAGTCTCCGACGATGAACGACTCGCCGGAGACGGTCTTGACCTTGAGCCGAACTTCGAAGAGACCGTCGCCGAAGATGCGTACGACCGACCGACTCTCCCCGACGCATTCGGTTTCGCCGTGAGGTTGCAGGAGACCGAGGGCCGACACCGCAGCACAACGCTCCGCTGCTGGCGGACCCCCACGATGGCCCGGCAACGAGACTTCCAGGGACGCACGCTCGCGGAACTGCCGATCGAGGGCGACGGGGTCCGGGTCGACCTGACCGCACACGAAATCGCCGACATCGAGCTGAGGTTCGAGGATGGGGACGCCGTCGAGGGTGAGGAGGCCTGAGGAGGTGATTGTCACGATCGACGGACCGGCCGGGTCGGGCAAGAGCACCGCGGCTCGAGGACTGGCCAGGCGGCTGGGCTTCGACTACATCGACACCGGGGCGATGTACCGCGCCGTGGCTCACAGCTGCCAGCAGGCCGGCATCGACACCACCGACCCGCTGAAGGTCACCGAGCACGCCTGCGGGTTGCAGATTCGCTTCGACGGCCAGAACGTGCTGCTCGATGAAGTCGACATCACCGCGTCGCTGAGATCCCCGACCGTCTCCGAAGCCGCCTCACAGGTCGCCCAACACCCCGGTGTGCGAGCCGAGATGGTCCAGCAGCAGCAGGCCATGGTCTCGGATCGTAACCTGGTCACCGAGGGACGGGACCAGGGGACGGAGGTCTTTCCCGAGGCACAGTGCAAGTTCTTTCTCGAGGCGTCCGCTGAGGTGCGAGCACAACGGAGGCAGGAAGAACTGCTGTTGCGAGGCGTCGACGTGCCGCTCGATGAGACGCTCCGGCAAATCCGGGAACGCGACCACCGAGACCGCTCACGACCGATCAGCCCACTGAGACCCGCCGACGATGCCCTCATCATCGACTCCTCAAACCTCAACGCCGACCAGGTGCTCGAGCAACTCGAAGGCCACGCCCGAGAACGACTCGCAGGATCCACCGGCGACTCCGACGGCCGCTAGTGAGCCGGAGCGTTGATGCCGTGACGCTTCATCTTCTTGTAAAGCGTCGTTCGGTTGATGCCCAGCGAACGAGCCGTCTGCTGGCGGTTCCAGCCATGGGCCTCAAGCGAATCGACGATCATGCGACGCTCGGGATCCACCAACGCCGACTTCAGCCGATTGCCCGCCAGGTCCGAACCGACCGCATCCTCACGCCTGAGCGTCTCGGGCAGGTCATCGGCACGAATCCACTCGCCACGGCACAACACCACCGCCCGCTCGATCACGTTGACCAGCTCACGGACATTGCCCGGCCAGTGATACTCGCCCAGGTACTCCATCGCCTCGTCGTCGACCCCAACGATGTTCCGTCCCAGTTCACCCGCAAACCGCTCGCGAAACGACTCCACCAGCAACGGGATGTCTGCACGACGATCACGCAAGGGAGGCTGGGTCAGCGTGATCACGTTGATCCGGTAGTACAGGTCCTCGCGGAATGAACCCTCGCGGACCATCGACTCCAGTTCCTTGTTCGTCGCCACGATCAAACGCACGTCAACCCGCTCGGTCCGGCTCCCACCGACCGGCTCGAATTCCCGGTCCTGGATCGCTCGCAACAACCTGACCTGCATCGCCGGCGACGCGGTGTCGATCTCGTCCAGGAACAGCGTCCCACCGTCGGCCTGGTGGAAGCGACCCTCACGGGCGGCGACCGCTCCGGTGAAGGCACCCGCCACATGCCCAAACAACTCGCTCTCGAGCAACGTCTCACTCAAGGCCCCGCACGATACCTCGACAAACCGACGGCCGCGACGGTCGCTGTGGTCGTGGATCGCTCGCGCCGTCAACGTCTTGCCCGTGCCACTCTCGCCCTGGATCAACACCGTCGTCCGAGTCGCCGCCACCGTCTCGACCAACTCGAATAACTGCTCCATCCGAGGATCATGCCCGACAAACGCAGCACCCACCGCAGCACCCACCGCAGCATCACTCTCATCATCCTCCACAGCATCCCGAGTCGGCTGCTGGTGCGGGCCGTCGACCCGTCGTGCCATCGCCCGCGACAGAGATTCGGCGAGGTCATCGTCGAGGATCGGCTTGGTCAGGTAGTCGTCGGCACCGGCCCGCATTGCGGCGACCGCGCTGGAGATCGACCCGTAGCCGGTCAGCAGGATCACGACCGGAGGATCGGGCCGCTGCTGGCACCAGCGGAGCACGCTGAGCCCGTCGCCGTCGGGCAACTGCACGTCGCAGAGCACCACGTCGAATGACTGCTCACGCAATCGCCCGATCGCATCTCCACAACTGCCGCTCGTCTCGGTCCGAAATCCTCGCGCTCGCAAGTCGCCTGCGAGGAATTCGCGGACATCACCGTCGTCTTCGACGACCAACAGAGATCCAGGCTGTGCGATCATGGGCTCGGCAGGTTTTCGGGGTTGCAGGGATCGTAAGAGGCGATCGAGATCGAAGATGACGGACCTGATCCTCAACGATACGTCACGTCTGGGGTGTGGTCAAAAAACCACACGGCATGCACAAACTTGACCCCCCTTGGATAGCTCAACTAGACTCGGAGCTTGGCCCCGTTTTTCGATCGCTGGCCGTGTGTTTCACCAGTGTTCGAGCGGACCGCGTCCCGTTGAGCTTCTCTCGTGCGCAGAGCCCTGATCAGCGACATCCACGGCAACCTCGAAGCTCTCGAGGCGGTGCTCGAACACATCCAGACGCAATCGATCGAGGAGATCTATTGCCTGGGTGATATCGTCGGCTACGGACCCAACCCGCGTGAGTGCATCGACCGCGTGACCAGGTGCGCCATGTGCCTGCTGGGCAACCACGACCAGGGGGCACTGTTCGATCCCGAAGGATTCAATGCCGGAGCCGAACGGGCCATCTTCTGGACCCGCAAGATGCTCGAGTCCGGCGACCGACTCGGAAACGAAGAACGCTGGGAATTCCTCGGTGAACTCCCCCGTGTCCACCGCGAACCAGGACTGATGTTCGTCCACGGCTCGGCACGGAATCCGCTCAATGAATACGTCTTCCCCGAGGACATCTACAACCAGAGGAAGATGGAGCGGATCTTCGCGCTGGTCGAACGCTTCTGCTTTCAGGGACACACCCACATCCCCGGAGTGTTCACCGAGGGCCTGAATTTCGTATCGCCCGAAGAATGTGACTTCGTCTACCCGCTCGTCGACTCCAAGGCCCTCGTCAACGTCGGCTCGGTCGGACAACCCCGAAACGGCGACACCCGTGCCTCCTACGTGATCCTCACCGACGAAGCCGCAACCGAAGCCGCAACCGAAGCCGCAACCGAAGCCGCAACCGAAGCCGCAACCGAAGCCGGTGTGATTCGCGTCGAATTCCAACGGGTCGAATACGACCTGGAAACCACCGTCGAGAAGATCTACGCCATCCCCGATCTCGACAACTTCCTCGGAGATCGACTGCGGGACGGGCGGTGATCGATGGAAGAGTTTCGCCGACTGCTGCTGTTCATGGCGCTCTCGATTGGGCTGCTGATCGGCTGGTCCTGGCTGAATCGGCCCGATCCCCAACCCGAACAACCCCCGCAGAAGGCCGTCGATAAACCCGACGCCAAACCCGACGCCAAACCCGACGCCAAACCCGACGCCAAACCCGACGCCAAACCCGACGCCAAACCCGACGCCAAACCCGACGCCAAACCCGACGCCAAACCCGACGCCAAACCCGACACCAAGCCCCCGGCTCCCTCTGGCGTCTCGCTCCCCGAGCATCCCTTCGAGGTGGTGACGATCGGCAGCAGCGACCCGACTACGGGGTACGGTCTGCAGGTCCAACTGGTCACTCGCGGCGGCGCCGTGCTGATCTCCTCCTCCAACGACCCCCGTCACCTCGCATTGCCTAGCCCGGGTGTCGCCCAGGACCCTCCCCTGTCGTTCGTCGGCGACCACCTGCGTCGTCTCGACTCCGACGGCAAGGGCCTGACCGCCGAAGAGCTCGACGCCTGGAAACCGTCTCGGCTGGGTGCTCGCGACCTGCCACTGACGTTGCAGACTTCGATCGAAACCCTCGACAAGCAACTCGCGGCCATCGACGAGACCGCCAGCCTCAACCGGCTCAACTGGGAAATCACCGATCGCTCGAGCGACAACGACGTCACCAATGGTGTCACCTTCCGGCTGCAGGTGGGCGAGATCACCGTCACCAAGACCTATCGGCTCAAGCGACTTTCAGATGAAGACGTCGACCTGATCACCACCGGCAGCAGCCCCAGCAGCATGGTCGATCGCCTTCCCGAGGCCTACCAGCTCGAATTCGCGATCACGCTCAGCAACACCGGCAACCAAACCGCCTCGCTGGGCTACCGCCTGCAGGGTCCCGTCGGAGTCCCGATGGAGGATCTCGAGAACTCGCGCTACGCCAGCTCGATCAAGTGGGCCAGGCGGATTGGCAATCAGGTCGAGGTCGTCGACGCGATCTCGTCGGCTGATGTGGCCGAGGTCGAGGACGAGAACGAGCGGCAGCAGCAGCCCTCGGAGACCTGGCACTACGTCGGCATCGACGTACAGTACTTCGCCGCCCTGCTGTTTCCCTCGCCCGACCAGGTCCAGGAGAGTCTCGATCAGAATCTCGACCAGGACCCCCGCGGATACCTCGCCCGAGCCGAACCCCAGCTGGTGTATCGCGAATCTTCCTCGAGCCTCTACACCCAGGTCAGCGTCGTGCTCTCCTCGCATGACATCGAACTCGACCCCGGTGAGTCACTCACTCACAAGTACACGCTCTACACCGGCCCCAAGCGGCCCCAGCTGCTCACTCCGCTGCAAGCCCAGGACGTGCTCGACGTCACCAACATCTTCTGGATCGGCAAGCACATCTCCCGCGCGATGCTCTACTTCCTCGGAGTGATCCACTCGCTGGTCCCCGGCCTCGGCTACGGGTTCGCCATCATCGTGCTGACCATCAGCGTCCGGCTCGGCATGCACCCGCTGACCCGCAAGCAGGCACTCAGCGCCAAGATCATGAAGGACCTCAAGCCCGAAATCGAACTGCTCAAGGAAAAGCACGGAGACGACAAGCAGGCCTTCGGGCGGGCACAAATGGACCTGTTCCGCAAGAACAACTACAACCCGTTTTCCGGCTGCCTGCCGATCATCGTCCAGCTGCCGATCTTCATCGGCCTCTACCAGGCACTGGGCAGCTCGGTCGATCTCCGCCGGGCCGCCTTCCTTTATATAGACAACCTCGCCGGACCCGACCGACTGTTTCACCTCGGCTTCACAATCCCCTACCTCGGATCCGACTTCAACGTGCTGCCGATCATCACCGTCGTGCTGTACCTGATCAACAACCGCATGTTCATGCCGCCGCCGACAACCGACGAAGCGGCGATGCAGCAGAAAATGATGAACGTGATGATGATCGTCTTCGGATTCCTGTTCTATCGACTGCCCGCCGGACTGCTCGTCTACTTCATCGTCTCCACCCTCTGGGGCATGGGCGAACGCAAGCTGATGGACCTGCTGCCCACACCCAAGCGGAAACCGGTCGTCGAGGGCCAGGACAAGCCCCGACGTGGCATCATGGGCCGCTTCGGGAACTGGATGGACACGGCCCAACAGAAGATGGAACTGCAGAAACAGGACTACGAACGGCAACAGAAGCAACAGAAGAAGGACGGGTCCGGTAAGGGCGGTCGCAAGAACAAACGACGTCGCTAGCAATTCTCGGCCATGCTCCCCGATACACTCGACACCATCGCCGCGGTCGCCTCGCCTCACGGCGGAGCCGCTCGAGGAATCGTCCGCATCTGCGGACCGGATACCCCCGAACTCTGCCGACAACTCTTCTCGCCCGACCCGCCGCAAACCACGCAACCCGACTCGGCCTTCCGTCAGACCGGGGCCTGGCAGATGCGAGCCGGCCACGCAGCACCACGACTGCTGCCGATCCAACTGCACCTCTGGCCCAACAACTCAAGCTATACCGGGCAACCCTCCGCCGAAATCCACACCGTCGGCTCACCTCCCGTCCTCCAGAAACTGCTCGAAGAACTGCTCGCACACCAGGCACCACCCGTGCGAGCCGCCCGGCCCGGTGAATTTACACTCAGAGCCTTCCTGGCCGGGAGGATCGACCTGGTCCAGGCCGAAGCCGTGCTGGGGGTGATCGAAGCCGAAGACCACGCCGGACTGGAAATCGCACTCAGGCAACTCGCCGGAGGACTCTCTGAACCGCTGACACAACTCCGCAGACAACTCGTCGAACTGCTCGCCGACCTCGAAGCCGGACTCGACTTCGCCGATGAAGACATCGAGTTCGTCTCGGCAACTCAACGAAAACATCGTCTCGAGACTCTCGCCAAAACACTCGCCGAGATCCGACAGCAGGCCCGATCACGCATGACCTCAGGCCGACGACACCAGGTCGTGATCGCCGGACTGCCCAATGCCGGAAAAAGTACCCTGCTCAACGCCCTGGCCCAAAACGACTCCGCCATCACCTCGCCCCAGGCCGGAACCACCCGCGATGTCGTCACCGCCGACATCCGGCTCGAAGGACTCGATCTCAAACTGCTCGACACCGCCGGCTGGGAATCTACTCCCGACCCCGCCTCGCTCGACCAACTCGCACGACAACAACGACTCGAACAACTCGAACACGCCCAGCTGGTCCTGTGGTGCCGCTCGAACCCGGAACCGGGCACCTCAATCACAACTCACCTCGACCTCGACCGGCAGGCTCGACTCGAGATCCAGGCCCGTGGCACGCCGATGCTCGTGCTCCGCTCCCGCTGCGATCTCGAGGTCGACGGCAGCTCGAGGCCCGACGAAGAGACTCACCTGGCGGTCTCGGCGGTGACCGGACAGGGCATGACCGCACTGCGGCAGGCCCTCGTCAAGACCCTCGTGCAGGACGACTCGAGCCGAGCGGCACTCGTCGGTTCCACCGCCGCACGCACCGCCGGGGCATTGAGCCGTACCGAGAGTCGGCTGTCGGCCGCGGCGGACGTCGACGACGAATTGCTGGTGGCCGTGGAGATCCGCGAGGCGCTCGATGAACTGGGAGCCGTGATGGGAACCGTCTACTCCGACGAGATCCTCGACCAGGTCTTCTCGAAGTTCTGCATCGGCAAGTGAGGCCTGCTGGCGAGTGCACACTCGGCGGTGCTATCATGCCTCCCCTGCACCCCGGAACCCTCAACTGCGGAGTCCTTTCATGAGTTCCACGAATCTTGCGACCAAGTGGCCCATCGGCGTCTTCACCTCGATCGATGCCGGGCTGGGAGTCCACCTGGACGTCGCCGCCGAACTCGGAGTCCCCAGCGTTCAGATCCATGCCCCGCACCAGGACACCCGCAACCCCGAAACGGCCGCCGTATTCCTCGGCAAATGCTCAGACGCCGGGATCACCGTCACCGCCGTCTTTGGAGGATTCGAGGGCGAGAGTTACAACGACATCGCCACGACGGCAGCCACCGTGGGGCTGGTGCCCGAGGAGACTCGTGCGGCTCGAGTCGAGGAGATGAAGGAGATCAGCGACTTCACCACACAGTTGGGATGCGAGACCGTGGCCCTGCACATCGGGTTCGTCCCCGAGGACCGCGGCGGCGACAGCTACACCAGCCTGGTCGAGTGCACTCGAGACCTGCTCGATCACGTTGCCGCCAACGGGCAGCAGCTGAACCTCGAGACCGGACAGGAATCAGCCGAACACCTGCTCGAATTCATCGCCGACGTCGAGCGAGACAACCTGTTCATCAATTTCGATCCCGCCAACCTGATCCTCTACGGGACCGACCACCCGATCGATGCGCTGCTGAAGGTCGGACACCTCGTCCGCAGCGTCCACTGCAAGGACGCCACCTACGCGCCCGCACAGGGACGCGGCGTCGACTGGGGAGCCGAGGTGGCCCTAGGAGACGGTGACGTGGGCATGCTGACCTATCTCAAGGTGCTCGATGGCATCGGCTACACCGGACCGCTGACCATCGAACGGGAAATCGCCGAAGACCGCGAGAGGCAAAAGGCCGACATCGGAGCCGCCGTCGGGCTGCTCGAATCGCTCAGAGAACAGATCGGCTGAGCGGCCAACACGGGCCAGCAGGGGCGAACAGGGGCCTTCGAGTCGCCCGTTGACACCTCGCCACCGCTGCCGATCCCCGCACCGGGCCGATCGAGGACCCGGATCTCCAAGAGCACTTGAGAGTCGCGGGCGGATCGACTACACGAGTGCTACAGGGTGGTCGAGACGATTTGGCGAGAGTGATGACGACCGAGGCAGCGGGATCCGGCGACAGCCTGGGGATTCTGGGCGAGCACTACAAGGCGCTGGTCGGCGGCGGCGTGGTGGGATGGGAGACGTCACGCCCGTTCCTGAAGTGCCTGGGGATCGGTGGCCAGGGTGTGGTGTACCTGAGCGAACGTCGTGGAGTGGACGGGTTCACGATCCCGGTGGCCCTGAAGGTCTTTGCACCCGATCACTTCGCGACCCAGGACGACTACGCCGACGAGATGGCCCGACTGGCCACGGTCGCCTCGCGAGTGGCCCGCATCCAGCAGGACCACCTCGTCGACGTGCAAAACGTCGTCAGCGACGGTGGGATCCATGTGATGGAAATGGAGTGGGTCGATGGGTACGACCTGCGTCGGCTGCTGACGCCCGACGCGTATGGTCATGTCCGCGCTCATGTGACCGAGCGACGCTGGAAGTCGATCAACCAGGTGGTGATGACCGAGGGTCGTCAGCAGCCTCGCCTGAGACCGGGTACCGCGGCGTCGATCATCCGCGAGTGTCTCTCGGCGTTGGCTGCACTGCACCGGCACGGCATCGTCCACAACGACATCAAGCCCTCAAACGTGATGCTCAAACGCAGCGGCAACGCCAAGATCATCGACATCGGAGCCGCCTTCGAACTCGAAGACCGCCCCGCCATGCAGCCCTGCACCCCCATCTACGCCGCTCCCGAAGTGCTCGAGGGCAAACCGGGAACCCCGGCCTCGGACCTCGCCAGCGTCGGATACGTGCTGATCGAAATGCTCTCGGGTGAACAACCGTTTGCCGGAATGAGTTACGCCCAGATGCTGATCGCCAAACGCGGCGTCTTCGACTGGCTGCCCGGAGCGCTGCCGGTCGAGGAGTTTCCGATGACCGAACCGCTGTTGAAACTGCTACACGGATTGGTCGACCCCGACCCGCTGAAGCGATTCCCCTCGGCCGAAGAGGCCGAACTGGACTCAGGCGGAGTCGCCGAGTTCCAACGCGAACTGGTCCAGGCGGGGGTGACCAGCGAATACGAAGCCGAGATCCGGCACTGGATCGAGGAGGTGGAAGCCGAGTTCGAACTGCAGGACCCCTCGGACGAAGCCACCGGCGACTTCCTGCCGGCCACCCGGGTGTTCAACCCCGAGAACCCCAAAGACGGCTGAGAGCGTGATCGGCTCGACCCAATAACCGCGAAGCGGTTCCATCGCATAGCCCAGTGTTGCACGCCGCCAGGCGGGCTACGCTGGGTTCGCTACGCCCCACACGTTTGTGAAACCCCTTCGGGATTTTGTGGTGGTGCGGGTTGAGGAAAACCAGCGTGGCGCCCGTCTCGTCTCCCCAGAACAACTTACTCCCAACCTCCCAGCTTTCCGCGCCAGCGATCGATGATGACGTTGATCTGGTCGCGACGCGTCTTGTAATACATCGTGCCGCCGACCAGGCCGATTCCGATCACCAGCAGTACAACGCCGATGGCGGCCCGCTGAGTGGTCAGGTCGGCGACCCGGACAACCTTGAAGATGATCGAGGCGACGTCGACCAGCAGCCCGGCAAAGCCCAGGAACAGGTAGAGCCGGATCCGCAGGAAGCTGCCCAGCCCCATCGATACCAGGCAGAGCACGATCAGCGTCAGGTTGAACGCCACCGGATGATCGTCACTGACTAGCGGGTAATAGCCGGCACTGGTCAGCATGGCGAGCAGGCTCACCATCCGGACCCGGTTCCGAGTGTCGATATCGATTCGACCGCTGAAGAGCTGCAGCAGAACCAGGATCCCCAGCCCCACCGGGATCACGTACGCGTGCAACAGCTTCAGTTCCAATTGAGTCCAGAAAGTGATCAGGACGAATGCGACAAAACCGCCCACCGCCACGATGTTGTACGGCGACTCGCGGTCGTCCTTGCCCAGGAAGGTGAACATCAGGCTGTGCAACCCGACAACCAGCAGGGCCACGCCGCTGTCCATGTCGTTGGCTAGAACCCAGATCAGCGCCACGACCGGCAGACCCAGCAGCGTGCCCATCAACGGGATACGGATCTCGCGTGGCCGCACGTCAATCACCTGCTTGGCACCGCAGAGGCCGAACGAGACGACCAGGCTGGCCCAGACATCGTACTGAGGCGTCCAGAATTCGGTCGTGTTGATCAACTGCCGCCGCAACACCGTGAAGAAGCCCAGCACGCACAGTTGCAGCACGATGTAGGCCGACATCGTCCGTCTCTGCTGACCCTCGTAGAACCAGCCCACCGAGAAGCCCGCAAACAGCAGGCACAGCAGCACGACTTCGCGCGTCTGGAACGCCTCGCGGTAGTGCGTCAACTGCACGACGACCGCCACCGCGAAGCTGAGCCAGAGTGTGATCGAGTTGAGCGACCTGCCCGTCTTGCCGACAACCGCGAGTGTCTGGTCGAAGAGCCTCGGCTGCGGCCGTTCCCACGCGTCGTAACCGGGCAGCAGCCGCACCTGGAACCAGCGGCAGAGGCTGCCGGTCGTGAAGACCGCAGCCGTCGTCGCCAGCAACGGCCACGTTGACACAACACCACCGAAGCCGTCAGAAAGCCTCGCCTGGCTGAAGAAGACCAGCCACGTCGGGGCGACCAGCAGCAGGCCGGCGGCGACGGATTCTTCACCGCTGCGCGGCGAGTGGGTCGAACGCGGCGTCATTGCCGTCAGCACAACCAGTACGGCAAAGGCCCACAGTCCGACAGCTGTGTCGGGGTGGTGGTGTAACACGATGTGCAGCATCGTCAGCCCGGCCAGACCGGCACTGATCGTGCCGAGCTTCAAGGTCTGCATCTGCCGCGACGCGAATTCCCAGGCCACCAGGCCAGCCGCCCACAAGCCCAGGACCACCCAGACAACCTGGTCCGCAGGCAGGTAACTCTCGATACCAAGGAAGCCGGAATGCACGGCAAGCGCGATCTCGAACACCCCCACGCCGATATACACTACCGAATGACGGATGACCCCCATGTGGATCACCACGCTCGCGGCTCCCAGCAACAGCGGAGTTGCCAGCAGTTCCTTCGCCTCGCTCCGATCAAACCCGGCCACCCCAAACGACTCACACAATCCCCACAGGGTGGCCACGTGGGTTGCGATCAACAGGAAGACACCCCACGTGCGACGAAACCGGAACCAGTCGGGACCGTCGATACGGCCCAGCCGCAGCACAGCCGTCCGCAGCGGGGAACGCTGGTGGCTGACCAGCGTCCAGAAATGGGCCAGGCCAATGGCGCACCAGGCGGTGGCGATCGGGTGTTCCAGCGGCCTCAAGACCTCGATCCAGGTCAGAGTGAAGAAACTGCCGACCACCAGTGCCAGCCCGCCATACAGGCCCAGCCAACTGGTGCCCCCCAGGCCGTGCAGCCTCAGCATCACGATCGACAGCAACAGGATCAGCGGAGCGTTGGTGTGGTAGGTCTCGAAATCGAATTCCCGGCCAGGGAACATCAGCAGGTGAAACGCGACGCGGAAGACCCACAACCCGATGATCGCAAACGACAGGGCCGCGGCCGAATCGCGGTAGCGACGTGCCAGCGCGAATCCGCTGGCAAATCCCTGTTCGGCGCGGGCGTAGAAGTAGACGACCGGAATCGCCAGGGCGAATAACGCGGTCGTCGGCTCACGCAGCGCCGGGATCAGCAGCGCGGCACACCAGATCGCCAACGTGACCCCGAAGTGGTAGCCGGCCTCGCACGAGGCGACCAGCACTTTTTCGCCTTCACCGGGACGCCGGGCCGCTGAGCGGAAGTACAACGCAGCGATGTAGGCCATGATGCCCGAAACAACGAACCGCTCCCAGCGAATGTCAGCCAGCCCGGGATCGGTCACGTAGTTGAAACAGATCAGCACAAGCACCAGGCCCGCCAGCAACAGGCTTGCCCGATTGACGAACGCTGCCACCCGGTCGCGTCGCCACAACTCACGCATCACACTCAACTGCAGCAAGGTCGCCACCAGGCCCAGTGAGGCCAGGTGCATCTCCGAGAGTCCCTGCTCGATGAGCGTGTCGCCCGGGTAGAGCCGTATGCTGTGGATATTGCCCAGCGCCACCATCGCGGTTGCCAGCCAGGCCAGACTCTG
This sequence comes from Planctomycetota bacterium, assembly GCA_963580005.1. Taxonomy (GTDB): domain Bacteria; phylum Planctomycetota; class Planctomycetia; order Planctomycetales; family Planctomycetaceae; genus UBA8437. The sequence continues at coordinate 8,844 of CAUZJR010000017.1, read as the reverse complement.
GCTCCGCCACGACCAGGCGACGATGACCAGGCCGATCGTCGACAGGTACGGAGCCCACAGCTGCAGCGACTCGGCTCGCAACACCGGAACCGCCGTGTGGTACGCCGTGGCGAACAGCGAGAATCCCACGGCCGGGACAAACAGCCAGGCCACGCGAGGTGAACGGAAAACCGGTTGAGCGAATGGGCCGATCAGCAAACTCGAGCGATCACGGCCCAACAGTCGGCCCGCCTGGCCCAGGACCGCGGCCAACAGCCCCAGAGTCGCACAGCGCCACGGCTCGGCCAACGCCTCGATATTGCTGCCCGGCTCGAATCGCTCCAACTCGCCGGCCAGCACGTGAGTGTGCAGGTACGCCTGCAGCAGACCCAGCAATCCCAGCCAGCCGCTGCCGTGGTTCCTGGCCGCCAGCAGCGTCAACGACAGCAGCATCCATCGTTGCCCGGAGGTGACGACCTCGAGGTTGAGAACCGTTGAGAAGCAGTTCACCACAATCAGCACAACGGCCAACAGGCTCGAAGCGAGCAGAAACGGTGCCAGCAATGGCCTCAGTCGCTCGTGAGTCGAGCGAGCGAATTCCAGTCCGATATGCACGACATGCACGCCCAGCAACAGCCACAGCGTCGGAGCCAGGCTGTCGGCCAGCGACAGGCGACGCAGCAGGTGTCCCTCACCCACTGATGTCAGCGACAGCAGGCTGACCAGGGTCAGCACGAACAGGAAACCGCCGAAGACCGTGCGGCCGGTCACCAGGCCGAACCGGACCAGCTGAATGGCCACAAAGCCGATCAGGACGGCGAGGACCCGGAACTGGGAGGCGTCGTGGAGGATCAGCCCGATGACACAGACAGTCGACAGCACCAGGCTACCCATCGCCAGCACGCTTCGGGTCGGCGTGGTCAGGGAGGCTTCTATCCAGGATTGAGTGGTCTTCAGCCGCGAGTAGACCAGGTCGAGCAGCTGCAGGATCAGGCCGGTCACCAGCACGGGCCAGGACCAGTGCCAGGGTGTGTCGAGCAGATGATTGCCGAGCAACAGGCCGGCCAGGAGGGTGATCCAGCCCAGGTGCACTCCGATGACCGCGCCGCGGCGAGAGCGGTACAGGACGGCCAGCAGTGTCCAGGTGACTCCGCTCACGCAGACAGCGAAGGCCGTCTTGAGTGGGATCAGCGACGAGGTGATCTGAAGCAGGTTGCCGATGGACTGGCCCGGCAGGGCGTTCTGCAGGACGGCCCAGGTGTCGACGCGGACACTCAGAAAAACCGCCGATGCGGTCAGCGGCCATGTGAAGAGCGTGTGGTCATAGCGACGGAACGGGAAGGGGATGCGGCCAAAGAACCGGTCACCTTCCCCGAGATCTCGCAGCCAGCCCGCCCGCGCCAGCGGGAAACAGGCCAGCACAAGACCCAGTCCGCTGAGGGAACCGCCCAGGCCGCTGCCCCAGCCGATCGCCGTGAAGGACTCCTCGAACCTCGCACGCAACTCGGGAAACAGGATCACGGCGATCACGGCGGCCATCACCGCCGGCAACAGTGATCGCATGTGGTAAGTCGCGATCGCCAGCAGCACGGCCATCAGCAGGGGGCCCGAGTAGTCCATCAACTGCTGCCACGGTTGAAGAGTCGCCGGCGGGCCCCCCTCGAAGAGCACCCGCAACACCATCGCCGCTACGGCGATTGATCCGAACACCATCAGCACCGTCGAACGGGCCTGCCGCAGCAAGTTGGATTTCGTCAGCCAGACCAGTACCAGCCAGCCGCAGGAGGTGACGGCCAGGCCGAAGACCATCGTGTTCCCGTGCAACTGCCGTCCGAGCATGTCGACGCAGCCGAGGTAGGGCAGGGTGAGGCCGACGATGGCCATCGCCGAATGCACCCAGCGGAGTTCCTCGTCACGCCACGCCCGCCAGGCGAAAATGGCCACGACGGCCAGCAGCACGCCGGCCGTCAACAGGGGGGGCGAGCGGAACTGCCACTGCGCGAGGATCGCCACCACGGCGGTCAACAACGCCAGGGTCGGTTGCATGCCCACGGCGGCACGCGCCAGCAGTGGCTGGGAACGAGTTCGACCCAGCCAGTGCAGCCCGCCCATCAGCAATGACAGCAGCAACCCGACGATCGGCAGCCAGGGATCGCGCGGGAATCCTGTCAATAGCGCGACCGAAGCCCCGGAGAGTGACAGCAGCGTCAGCCCGATCCAGTGCTGCAACTCGTGGTTCCGCCGCATCGCCTGGTACAGCCAGACCACCCCCGCCAGCGCAAACACGGCGACCCGGACGTGCTCCTGGGCGGTGCCCATCAGGACACCCATCAGGACCAGCGCATAGCCCAGGAACGACTCACTGCCAAGCCGCCCTCTGCCTTCCTCCAACTCGATCGCCCGACGCTCGACAAACAGGATCAGCCAGCCGACCAGGACCATGAGCAGGGCATAGGTCGAAACGTGCGGCAGTTGGCCCAACTGAAAGTGGACCCACCCGAACACCTGCAGAAAGGCCGCCGCCAGTGTTCCGCCGACAAACCAGGGCACCCGTTTTTCGCGAGCCAGTTCCGGAGTGAGAATCCGGTTGGCGAATCGCACGACAATCCACGCCACCAGGGCGAAGCCCGCGTGAAAACCGATGGCGGTCGGCAGCTTCAGGCCATCCGGATCGCTTCCGGCCAGCGTCCTGGCCAGCGGTCCGATCATCACCAGGCCGTTGATCGCCAGCAGGGCGCCTGCCAGTGGCAGCCCCAGGGGTTCGTGCACCGCCCGGCACCACGACCTCAGCACCCAGCCAAAGAGAACCAGGTACACCAGGCCCATGACCGCCACGAGGACATTCCTGGACGCCAGGTCGGTGTCGGCCAGCAACGACACCACCATGAAGTTGAGCGGCAACAGCGCAACGGCCGCACCACGCAGTAACGCCGCGGTGCCACGGAACTGCTTGTCCTGTCGTTCGATCCACGAGCCGGCCGCCGCCACCGCGATCGTGAAACCGGCCAGCAAGGCCGGCAGCAGGGTGTACTTGACCTCCGGGGACCTGTCCCAGAAGTACACCGAGATCAACGAGGCACCGGCGACGACCATCACGACGCCGGCCACCAGGTACCAGTTCTCCGTCAGCCACGGCTGGATGTGATCTCGCCAGATGACCGACGAGGCGGTTGGTGGCTTGGGAGGCTCAACCGGAGCAACGGCCACCGGGGCAGGTGAAGGAGCCGGTACGGGAGCCGGTACGGGAGCCGGTGCTGGGGCAGGTCGGTCGGTCGGTGGAGAAGATGGCCGGGTCTCACGGGGTTTGTCTGCTGCGGCCGGCTGAGGTTCGATCGGAGTGACGGTCTCGAGTATCGGGCTGACATCCTCGATTTCGACCCCGAGCAGGGCATTGAATTCCGAGGCTGGCAGAAACTCGGTCCATCGTTCGACGAAATCTTCCTCGCCGATGGCCGCGATGCGATCCTGGCAATAGTGTTCCAGCGAACTGATGATCTTCGGATCGACACCTCCGATCCGTTTGACCCAAATCAACAGCAGTTCCGCGGGTGCTTCACCAACAAGTTGCCGCAGGTCGTGTTGACTCCGGCCGGTGGCCCGATTCAGTGCGTTCTCCCAACCGCTCCACCCGCTGACAAACTGCGAACCCAGGCGGCAGGTCAAAATCAGGCCAACCCGTTCGCACACTTCCGGGTTGGCCTCGACCAGTCGCTGGATGACCTCGAAACACTCAGCCCCCGGCCACACGCAGATGCGGTCCAGGGCCTGCTGGCGTTGGAGCGGGGTGGACGCTGCCTGGAATTGCCGTTCGAGAGATCTCAGCAGGTTGCTGCCGTGGTCCGAGTCTCGATCCGGCTCACGCGGCGAGATGGTCTCGGCTGCGATCTGGACCTGGTCGAGGTGGAGCCCGAGTGCCTGGAGGCTGTTCGCGGTCGTGGGATCGGGCTTCAGGTCCAGTCCCGCCTGCACCTGCCGACGAAGATCCTTGATGATCTCGAAAACCAGGCAACAATCCGCATTCTCGAGCACCGCAAATGACTCGACGGCGACCTCGTCGAATCGCCGGTCGAGTTCTGCCGCGGCCGTGGGTGCCAGATGACGACGGCTCGAGAGGAACTGGCGGTCGCGTGCGAGCGAGATTGCCGATTCGAGGACGCGGTTCGAGGGATCGTCAGCAACGGCTGCCAGTGATTCCTTCAGCGGCAGGTCGCCCAGGAGTGTCTCGAATTCAGCGAAATTAACCCGGTCCTGCCCGTGTTGCCCGTGAAAACCCTCCGCGGCAGAGAGCCTCAGTTGCTTGACGTGGCTGATCAGTGCATCGATGGCCGGCATCGGCGCCTGTGCCGAATCGCGATGCTCTGCGAGCGCGGCCAGCAGCGCCGCCGCACCGGGGTCCGGCCCGGCCTGCTCAGCCGACATCGAGCGGATGGCCGAGAGCACCTGGGGTGCCTCGAGGATTCCATCTGCCCCGTAGCGTGCCAGCAGAGCGATCAGGTCAGCTGGACTCGGATCGGCCATATCTGCCTGTTACCCTGTTACCACGTGGGACAACAACCCCGGCAACGCCGACGCAAGTCGCCGTCGACTGGGATCGCAATCTAACAGTTCTCCAAACGACGCTGGCGTTCAATAGTTCTCGATATAACACGAAAACGGTAACTTTTCTGACCAAGGTGATGACGTCCTGACCGGGCTCGAGAATCACCCGACTCTCCTCGTCGTCAGAACGACCTGACTCCGTCGGTGAGTTTCCGGATGCCCTGTCCCACTTTCTGCAGGACACCGAGAACTTCGGGGGGAATCGTCCCTTCAGAGGAGACCGGGACATCCAGCGTGACGACACCGCCCTGGGAATCGATGAGGTCAATCCGGCCCTTGAGCGTCTGGGCGTCAAACCTCGATTTCACTCCCGCTCCCCAGCCCTTGCTGACCGGCAACAGCAGGTGCCAGATCACACCATCGGGAGCAGGGAAGTTCTCTGGGGTCAGGAGTTTCCCCCTCCCTTTCTTCGTCTGCTGGTAGAAACCCCGGTTTTCGCCCGCCGTAAAGGTCTGGTGTGGGCACAGTCTCCCGCGGGTGCACAGCGAGAGAATCGGATGGGCGCCGGCGTTGAAGGCCAACTCGGCGTCCGGATTCCCGGAACGCACCGCCGTGAGCCATGTGTCGATGTTGAACTTGTGTTTTTTCAGCCCCTGGTAGGCGTCCTTCATTTCCGCCTTGTAACCGTCAAACCACCATCCGGAAACCAGCCCGCCGTAACGCATGGACCATTCGCCACAGACGGCCCCCCAGTTCTTGAGGAACGTCGGCGGCGGTGCCTGGTTCTCGCTGCGTCTGAAGCCCTTCACCTTGCGGGGGTGCGACATCGTGTTGACACCTGGCCCGGCCGGCTTCCCGTTGATCGTGGGAAGAGCATCACCGGTCGCCTTGATGATGCTGTAGTGCCGCATGGGTGCCCGGGCGGTCATGTAGAGAATCAGCCGGATGTTCCGCCGTTTGAGTTCCCTGGCGATCTCCATGATCAGGTCGCGTCTCGAAGTCCAGACGCCCGGACCGACGCCCAGCAGCCGTTCGTAGGCGGCGTTGGGTGAGCAGTATCTTCCCCAGTGCTGACCGACCGTAAAGATCACATAGCCCGCGTTGGTGCTCTCGACTGCATCGGCAAAACGGACCACTTTGAAGGACTCGACAGCCTTGTTGAACGACGCGGCCGTGTGATTCCTGAACACCTCGTAATGGAACATCAGCCCGAAACCGCTGTGTTCGAGCCAGCGTTTCTTTCCCCGGGCCTCGACACTCGAGACGAGGTTCTGTGTCGCCTGCCCGGCATCCACGGTCACCACCGGGTCAGCGTCACCGGGTTGATCCGCGGCAAGAGTCAGAGCCGGAATCACCGAGAGTAATACGCCAGTCACCACGGTCGAGAACTCAATGTTCTTCACGGTCCATCTCATTTTTCTGCGCCGCCTGGCTCATGATCATCAAACGCCATTGCACGGTTTGCCCCCAGTCTCTGCAAGCCCGTACCGGCGTCAACTCGCCGGGTCCAGACCGCGTCCAACTGTGGTGGATGAGGTTTGAGGTAGTGGTACAATCACGAGGGCTACCTTGTTTGGAGAATTTGGTTTTGACCGTCGTCCTGGTCACTCTATTCGTCGCGGGAATTGGCTTGGCTGCGGGCACCGCGGCACTACTTGTCCAATCACCCAGGCGGTCACTGATCTTGTCGTTAGCCGGGCACTTCTGTTTTTGCGCGGCGCTGGTAATTCTCACTACGGTGATTGGCCAACAGCTCAAGAAACCCGCCATGGCGCTCGACCTGGAACTCCCAGACAAGCTGATCTTGATATTGAACCTCAGTGGTTGGATCTCGAAGTACCTCTACGTGCTGATTCTCGCACTGGTCGTGGATGTCGGTGTCAGCATGGCGCTGTTCCGCGGCACATCGGTGTCTCGCCTGGCCAGAGGGGTTACTCTGCCGTTACCACGTGCTGCCTGGCTCTCGTCGTGGCGTTGGCAACGGCAGCCACGACAGCAGGTGTGATTGAAGTATTGGAAGTCATTCCACCGCGATCGTAAATGATCCATCAGAGGCTCTCGCATGATCTCTCACGATTCCCGAAATTTCTTCTCGCAGTCCTCGCGACGCCAGTTTCTTGCAGCATCAGGGACCGGCCTGTTGGGATTGCCGGGGAGCTTCGCGGCTCGACCGGCATGGTCCGCCGAGCTCGAATCTTCCAACTCCACGGGAACGGCCAGGTCAACGATCATGCTCGTACTGGCCGGTGGTGCGTCACATATCGACACCTGGGACATGAAGCCGGACGCTCCGGCAGAAATCCGTGGCGAATTTCAACCGATTGAAACCTCCGCGCCGGGAGTTCGATTGTGCGAGCACCTCCCGCTGACGGCTCGGCACGCCCATCGCCTGGCGGTCGTCAATTCCGTCGATGGAACCGATCCGACGAATTCGCACCTCGGCTACTACTATCATCTCACTGGACACAAGCTTGACCCCGGCACGATCGTCGTGCCGGCCGAGCGGCGGCAGCAGCGCGACGACTGGCCGTTTATCGGATCGGTGGTCTCGGCCAAGCTACCGCAGCGTGGCGCATTGCCAAACGCCATTTCGTACCCCTGGTCTCCCGATGGGCCAGCGGATCTTCGCGCCGGACAGTTTGCAGGGCGGCTGGGCATCGAACATGATCCGCTGTGCCTGTTGGGGAAGGTGGAAGAACCGCTGAACTTCCAGGCCCCGGCGCTGGTTCTCAAGCGAGGTATGACCGCCAAGACACTGCTGCATCGCCGCTCTCTGCTGGCCGAGCTCGATCAATCTCGACGCGAGTTCGAGCAGCACCGCGAAACACGGACCTGGCAGCGGCATCAGGACCGAGCATTCTCGCTGCTGTCATCCGCGGCGACGAGCCGCGCGTTTGATTTGACCCGCGAACCGGAAGAACTCCGCGAACGCTACGGACAGACAATCAACGGCATGGGGCTACTACTGGCGCGGCGGCTTGTCGAAGCGAAGGTGCCATTCGTGACGCTCTACTGGATGCCCGACCGAGCCCTCGCCAAAAAACTGAAATGTGCGAGTGCCGGTGGATGGGACACGCACGGCAACAATTTCCAGTGCCTCAGGGAGATGTTGCTCCCCGAGTTCGACCGGTGTTTTTCGGCATTGTTGGAAGACCTCAACGAGCGTGGCCTGCTCGATTCAACACTGGTGCTTGTCACCAGCGAAATGGGACGAAAACCGAAGATCGGCGACCCTCGATCGGGTGGCATCTCCGGAGCAGGACGAGACCACTGGACCTACTGTCTCACCGATTTGCTCGCCGGAGGAGGCATTCAGGGCGGTCAGACTTACGGCACCAGCGACAAGCACGGAGGCTACCCCGCCGACCGCCGTGTCACCCCCGCCGACATCGCCAAGACCGTTTATCACACAATGGGCATCCACGACCTCTCCGCAACCGATAACCAGGATCGCCCCTACAACCTGCAAGAGGACGGTCGTCCGCTGTTGGAATTGTTGTAGAGCAACACGGTACGAATCGGCGATCCAGGACTACGCCGAGGCTATTCGGCTGGATCCAAACGCACGATTCGCCAAGCCCTCTTGGGGACCGGCGGGGACGATCTCCAGGGCCGTTGACGCCGTGAGGATGCGGACCGCGCGCTGCGATTGTCAGCGCGCATCCTCAATTGGCCTGGCTTGTTGAAGAGCCTGGCTTGCCTTTGGCGTCCGCGTTTGGCTCCCAACCACCACCTGATTCCACTATGAGTTCTCAGAAATAGACATGTCCGGAGTTCCGCTGCTTACCTTTTTCATGCACCTCCCACTTCCGGTACATGACTCTCTGCGGTTCTTGGAGAGAATTGTAGTCCAGGTTCGCGCTAAGTCCTCCGCCCCCCGCAGTTACACGAAAGACCAACTGGCCTTTGGCACTTTGCTCCATTTCGGCAACAGTGAAGATATCAGACAGTTTTGCCGTGACATCCTCATCCAAACTCGCGTTCATCGACCCATTGGGAACTTCAATGTGTACCGAACCGCGTAATGAAAGCCTGGCAAAGTCCGAGTGATCGGTCACCTCAGCCGCATTCCAGGCGCCATGGCCACCACCGACCACCCGGCTCGGATGTCTAAAGAAGAGCACGCCCTGTCTGCCTACCGTTGTCCCGGGAGTATCTACAGAATATGACCCACCACGATCCCTGAACGAATCAGCGCAACGTCTTATCATTGCTTTTCCAACGGACACTTCGTGGATCACTGCACCATCGCGATAGATCCGCAGACGAAAAATGACCGGGGTGCGAATGGAAAACCGCATGATCTCCAGGGCAGCAGTCCTGTCG
>CAUZJR010000016.1:0-24389 GCA_963580005.1 Planctomycetota bacterium | reverse complement strand
TGACCTGGAGCCTCTTGGTGTCTCCCTCCAGCTTCATCACATCTGCCGGCGTCTACCTGCCCGGAGACCCGGTCGGAAACGACGAGATGGAAGACGTGCTGGGTCGAATCGCCGGCAAGGACTCGCGAGCCCGCGAACGGGTCTTGAACCAAAACGGGATCCAATCGCGGCACTACGCGATCGACCGGTCCGGACGGTCAACGATTTCCAACTCGGGAATGGCGGCCGAGGCCGTTCGCACGGCGGTGTCCCGCAGCCAATCGAGCCTGGATGACCTCGATATTCTGGTCGCTGCCACCTCGCAGGGCGACATCCCACTGCCGGGCTTTGCCAGCATGGTGCACGGCGAATTGGAGATGCCGCCCTGCGAGATCGCCACGGTACACGGGATTTGTGCCAGCGGCGTGGTGGCCCTGCGACACGTCGCCGCGTTGATTGAATCGGGAGCGGTCTCGACGGGTGTCTGCGTGGCCAGCGAACTGCCCAGCCGACTGCTGAAGGCCAGTCGTTTCGAGGCCCAGGGGTATGGCACCGACAAGCGACTTCCATTCGAAACCGAGTTTCTCCGCTGGATGCTCTCCGACGGCGCCGGCGCCTTCCTGATGCAGGATCACCCTGCCGAACGCGGCCTGTCACTGAAGCTCGACTGGATCAAGCTCAAGTCCTACGCCAGCCAGTTCCCCCCGTGCATGTACGTGGGGGTCAAGGAGGAAGTGGCGGCCTCGCAGGTCACCGGCTGGCTCGACTATCCCGACTTCGATTCGGCGACCGCGGCCGGAGCCATCAATCTCAGGCAGAACATCGGCATGCTCGAGGACGTGGTCAAGCTGGCCGTCGATGGCACTTTCGAACTCATCGACGACGGACGACTCGATCCCAAGCAGATCGACTGGTGGGTTACTCACTACTCGTCACACATCTTCCGCGACCAGGCCTACGAGTTGTTCTGCCGAGGCGGACTCCGAGTCCCGCTCGATCGCGTGTTCACCAACCTCTACACCAAGGGCAACGTCGGATCGGCCTCGCCATACCTGATGGTCGAAGAACTCCTCTACAGCGGACAACTGGAACCCGGGCAGAAGATCTTCTCGATTGTCCCCGAGAGTGGTCGGTTCCTGTTCGGGTACATGCAGTTCACCGTCTGCGGCACTCCGGACGATGCCACGACCCCTCAGGCGGTACCGACGGCGATCGAGAGCAACATCAATCCTCCTGACATCAAGACCAGTGGTTCAGAGATCGAAGAAGGCCTCGTGCGGCAATTGGCTCGGGTCTGGATCGACTTCGAGACCCGGCTGAACAACGTGCCGATCGTCAAGAAGATCCGCGAGGGCCGATTGACCCGAGCCGACTACCGTGAATTGCTCTTCAATCTCCGCCAACAGGTCATCGATGGATCCCGCTGGATCTCGCGTGCGGCTTCGAACCTGACCACCGAGAACTTCCCGATCCGCTCGGCCTTTATCGGGCACTCCAGCGACGAGCATCGTGACTTTGAGATGATTGAACGAGACTACGAATCGATGGGCGGCCAGGTCGAGGACATCCGTTCGGGGACCAAGAACGTCGGCTCCACCGCCCTCTCGGAGTTCATCCTTGGCCGTGCCAGCCGCGAGAATCCATTCGATCTGATTGGTGCGATGTTCATTATCGAGGGCTTGGGTCGGCGGGTGGCCAGCCGCTGGGCCATGATGATCCGGGACCAGCTCGAACTCGACGAAAACCAGGTCTCGTTCCTGATGTACCATTCCGAGAGCGACGACATTCACTTCGAGCGATTGGACCAGGCGGTCCAATCGGGGATACTGACACCCGAGGTGGTCGACGAAGTGGTCAAAACCGCCAAGGTCACGGCGCGGCTCTACCGGCTGCAGCTGGAAGAACTGGGGAATTTCTGACGATGGGCCGATCGCAGGCGATCCAGGATCTTAATGACACCCGGCATGATCCTCGGGATCCCGATCCGTGGTACGCGTTGTACGTCGATTCGAGTATTCCACTCGCCGACGACGCCAAGGCGGCGTTTCTGCGCGACGTCGCCTCACGGTCACGCCAGTTCCTGCTCCCCTTCGTCCGCCCCCTTTCGCGACTGATGATGATCCTCCTGTCCATCCCCAAGACCCTCGCGCCGCGCTCGGCCGCCTGCGGGTTTCTGCACCGGTTGATCTACTGGGGCATGCGGGGCTTCGTGTCGCCACCGGCCAACTGGCTGATCATGCGGCACTTTCAGATTGCCACCGAGGTCCTCGAGTTTGTCGCCGCCAATACCAAGGGCGTCGAGATGGAATTGGACGGGCTGCGGCCCGAGAAACTGGCCGATCTCAAGGACAACGTGTTCCTGCAACACGACCTCAACGTCTACAACTTCATCATCGACATCAATCGCCAGCTCAACGAGCAGGGACTCGATCTCGAACCTGTCGACGAACTCGATTTCAGCTGCATTACCGATGGCGAGTTCCCAATCGAGGAGATGCCCGGCGGCTGGTTCAATTTCATCGATCTCGAATCGGCCATCGAACTCTACACGCCGATGTACCAGTTGCTGCTGACCGACAGTGACTTCTGGCGAGCCTGCAATTCGCTGCAGCTGGACGAGACGATTTCGATCTATGCCACTCAACTGGTCGGCGAGCACAAGTTCCTGGGACTGGTCAACAACCGCCACCCGATCGTCCCCGAGTCGGTACTGGGGGCCGCCCATCGACTGATGCTGCACGGGCTGGCCGTCGAGTCGCTGCACGCGTACCTGGTCGCACTGAAACGCCGCTCAAACCAGGTGGCCGCGATCGCTCCTACGCCTGGCGACGCTGGTAGCGCCAGCAGCGAATGAGCTCTTCGGTGTAGGGGATCACCGCCACCACCAGCATCAGCGTCGCATACCACCATACGTAGACGGCAGTTCCCAGAGGTTCGGCACGCCATTCCAGACTCAGTTCCCCCGACCACTGGAATGTGATCGTACGGATGAACTGGTCCCAGTTCCGACAGGCAATCAGCGTCAGCAGGTAGAAGGGAATCGTCGCCATGTAGGTGTGCAGGTGCTGCTCCCAGATCGTCACCTTCCGCGACTCGTCGGCCAGGACGACGTCATTGTGAGCGGTCCATTCGTGGGTGACGAAGCAGACAAAGCAGACCAACAGCACCAGCACGTTCATCTCGAAGAAGATCCCCAGCCAAAGCGGAATACCCACCTGGAATCCCATCACGGCATGATAGACCGATTCTCGAAAACCCGAGGTTTCCTCGATCTTTGTCAGCCGATGGCAGACATAATCGAGCGAGCCGCAGATGACCCACATCGGCAGCAGGACAAACTGGATCAGGCCCAGCGTGAGAGTATCGACGGAGGGTTCGGTCATGATCTGGACTCGCTACGTGGGGCAACGGACCTGCCCGGACCTCGATTGCACGTGATTCCTTTAATGGATGCAACTCGTTGACTGACACCTTCCCGCCGTACGACTCGAGGCTTCCGACTCGAACCCGCTACGTGGTGATCACGGCCATCTGCATGGCGGCCGTCGTGGCCTACATGGGCCGCTACTGCCTGGGGGTAGCATCGGAGTCGGTTCAGGCCGACCTGGGGATCGGCATCGGGCAGATGGCATGGGTGATGAGCGCCTTCTTCTGGGCCTACGCCCTGGCCTAGGTCCCGGCTGGCTGGCTGGCTCATCGATTCGGCACCCGCCTGACACTGGCCTGCTACGCCACCGCGTGGTCGGTTCTGTGTGCCGGGTTCTACCTGGTCGGCGACATCTGGGCGCTGCTGGCACTGCAGGCCGGATTCGGCTTGGCCCAGGCCGGCATCTTCCCCTGCTCGGCCGGGATGATCCGCCACTGGATGCCCTCGACTCACTGGGCCCTGTCGGTGGGGCTGATGGGTGGCTTCATGTCGATCGGCGGAGCCGTCGGCTCGGCGATCACAGGGTATGCGATCGAAGGCGTCTCGACCTCGTGGCTCTCCACCCCGCCGGTCTCCTGGCGATGGGTCTTCGTCGGGTTCTCGATCCCCGGATTCGTGTTCGCCGCGTGGTTCTACAGCTGGTACCGGGACCGCCCCGAGATGCATTCGAAGGTCAACCAGGCCGAGCGTGACTTGATCCGCTCATCGAGTCCCCAACAGTCTCGTGCTCCGTCGGGGACCAGCTGGCTGCTGGTCGCCGGTCAGCCGGCAATGCTGTTGCTGTACGGCCAGCAGTTCTGCCGTGCCGCCGGCTACATCTTCTTTCCCACCTGGTTCCCCGAGTACCTCCGCCAGACGCGTGGTGTTTCGACCGGCGAGAGCGGCCTGCTGACGGCATTGCCGTTGCTGGCGGTGGTGGCCGGCAGCATGCTGGGCGGGGCACTGGTGGATTGGCTGTGGCGTCGGACCGGCAGCCTGCGGATCAGCCGGCAATATACCGCCGTGGCGGCATTGGCCGCGTGTGCCGCCTGCATCGGGGCCGCCTACTTCGTGTCGAATGTCTACGGAGCCGTCTGCCTGATCTCGATGGGCACCTTCTGCGGCACCCTGGCCGGACCACCGGCCAGTGCCACCACGATCGACAAGGCGGGTGACCACACCGAGCAGATCTACGGCATGATGAACATGACCGGCAACCTGGGTGCCGCGGCCTGCCCATTGGCGATCGGGTTCCTGGTCGAGGAGACCGGGAACTGGAACCTGGTGCTGCTGGTCTTCGTCGGCATCTACGCCACGGCGGCACTTTGCTGGGTGTTCCTCGATCCGCGAGGACAGGTGGCAACCGAACAACATGTTGCCTAGTCTGGATATTGAGTTGAAATGACCGTGGCGTGCGGGAAGGGGTTGTGCCCCGTCCGCCAATTGCGGAGCGGCGTCTGACCCCGGGAGAAACTCATGCGAATCATCCTCGCGACAGCCGCCACCCTGCTCTTGCTCTCGGCCCTGCTGAGTGCAGGTGAATACAACCCGGTCCGCGAGATCGGCGACGCCGCCCCGGCGTGGACCAAGCTCCCGGGCACCGACGGCAAGACCCACTCGTTGTCCGATCTCAAGGACAAGGCCGCCGTCGTGGTCGTCTTCACCTGCAACAGTTGCCCCTACGCGGTCGACTACGAGGACCGGCTGATCGCCTTCCACAAGAAGTTCGCGTCAAGAAACGTCGCCCTGGTCGCGATCAACGTCAACAAGGTTCCCGAGGACGCTCTGCCGGCCATGAAGAAGAAGGCCAAGCAGAAGGCCTTCCCCTTTGTGTACCTCTTTGACAAATCTCAGAAGATTGCCAAGGACTACGGCGCATTTTTCACTCCCGAGTTCTTTGTGCTCAACAAGCAGCGGAAGATCACCTACATGGGATCGATGGACAATAATCCTGATGTGAAGAAGGTCTCCAAGCGCTATCTCAACGACGCCGTCGAGGCGACACTCGCCGGCAAGAAGGTTGCAACCGACGAGACGGTTCCCTTCGGCTGCAAGGTCCGCTTCGAGCGTAAGCGTCGAAAACGCAAGAAGACCAAGAAGAAGTGACAACGTGCTCCGACAACTGCCGCTTGCCTGCCTGGTCCTGATCGCAGCAACTGCCCCGGCCACCGCCCGGGCGGCGCGTCCCAACCTGCTGTTGATCATCGCCGACGACTGCACCTTCCGTGACATCGGCTGCTACGGCGGCCAGGCGCATACGCCTCATCTCGATCGCCTGGCCACCCAGGGAATGCGGCTGACTCGCTGCTTCCAGGCCGCCCCGATGTGCTCGCCCACGCGACACAATATCTACACCGGCCTCTACCCGGTCAAAAGCGGTGCCTACCCCAACCACGCCTTCGCGAAACCGGGGACCCGCAGTGTCGTGCATTACCTGAAACCGCACGGCTACCGGGTTGCGCTCTCGGGAAAAACACACATCGCACCCCGTGCGGTCTTTCGCTTCGATTACTCGGGCAAGAAAAATCCGGACTTCCAGGCCATCGACACGTTGATGGCCCAGAGCAAGTCCCGCGGGACTCCCTTCTGCCTGTTCGCCTGTTCCAACGAACCACACTCACCGTGGAACAAGGGTGATCGCTCACGATACGACCCCGCAAAAGTGAAACTGCCGTCCTACTTCGTCGACACACCCGAGACCCGCAAGCAGATGGTGGCCTACCTGGCCGAGATTACCTATTTCGACGGCCAGGTTGGCCGTTGCCTGGAACTGCTCGAGAAGCACGGGCTGGCCGAAAACACCCTGGTCATGGTCCTCAGTGAGCAGGGGTCGAGTTTTCCCTTCGGCAAGTGGACCTGCTACGACACCGGGTTGCAGAGCGCATGCATCGCCCGTTGGCCCGGCCAGATCAAGCCCGCGACGACCAGTGACGCGATGATCGAGTATGTCGATATCCTGCCGACGTTCCTGGACGTCGCCGGAGTCGCCGCTGGGAAGGAACTCGACGGACGCAGCTTTCTCCCGGTGCTGCGAGGACAACGCAACTCGCACAAGCAATTCGTCTTCGGCCTGATGACCACCCGCGGCATCATCAACGGTTCGGCCCACTTCGGAATCCGCAGCGTCCGCTCGAGCCGCTACAAGTACATCCTCAACCTGACTCCTGATGTCCCCTTCCGCAACGTCTGCATGAAATCGTCGATCTTCCGGTCGTGGGAAGCCAGGGCTCGCGAGGGTGACGCGGATGCTCGCGAGAAGGTCAGGCGCTACCGGCGGCGTCCGGCCGAGGAACTCTATGACATCACGGCCGATCCCCTCGAGTGGCAGAACCTGGCCGGTGATCCGAAGTTGGCCGAGATCAAGTCGCGGCTGAAGACCCAACTGGAACGCTGGATGCAGGCCCAGGGCGACCGGGGTCAGCCAACGGAACTGGAAGCACTCGAGCACCAGGCCCGACGGCGGAACAAGAACCAGCAGAAGAAGAAGCCGGGCACGACCTAGCCGAGGTGCTTCTTGACGAAGGCCAATGCCGCCTTGTAGGCGTCGTCGATCGCCTGCGGATCGCCTCCCCCCAGGCCGTGCTCACCGTTCTCGATCGACACCAGCCGGTGCTCGACACCGTGCTTCTTGAACTGCTGTTGCATCATCACCGACTGCTCGTACGGCACATCGGTGTCGGCGGTGCCGTGGATCAGCAGCGTCGGCGGGTACTTCCGGGTGACGTTTTTGACGGGCATGTACGGGTTGAACTTTTTCGCTTGGGTGTGAGGATCCCAGCCCGAGACTTCCAGCGGCCAGCGGCCTGTCTGGCGGCACCAGTTGTAGAAGACGCCTCCATTGCCCTTGCGGAGCCGCGAGTCGGAGACGGGTGGCCCGGAGACCTGCTTGCGGGCGTGCTCCTCGGTGTACTTCACCCGGTTGTGTCTCTTGTGCGGACTCGGCTTGCTGTACCAGTCTCCAACCAGGTCACCGTATCCCCAGAACGGCACCAGGCACGCCGGCCTCGGTTTCACTCGATACCCCGTCGCCAGCGTCAGGTAGCCACCCGCCGAACCACCCAGCACGGCGATCTTCGACGCGTCGACCTTCAAACGACCCTCGCGGTCGCGCAACCACTCAAACGCGTCCTCGACGTCCTCGATGATCTTCTGCATGGGTGTTTCAGGAGCCAGCCGGTAGTCGATCGAAGCCAAGGCGTATCCGGCTGCGAGCAGGTCGTTCTTGACACGGCCACTGATGCCGGCCCGGTGCCCGTTGATCAGGGCTCCTCCATGGATCCAGACGGCCAGGCGGGGCTTCTTGTCGGTATCGGGACGGTGCAGGTCGAGCTTGATCGGCAGCCGTTTGACGGTCTTGTAGGTGTGGGTCGTCACGCTAATCTTCCGAGACGGTGCAGCCAGTGACATCGAACCCGACACGGCACTCGCCGTGGCGGCCAACAGGAACCCCCGCCGGTCAACAACCAGCCTCTTCTCGACATTCATCGTCGCCCCCCAATCGATCGCAACCTACTTGGCACCGATGCAGTACAGGAACCGATCCGACCGCAGGTACATCCGGTTCCCCGCGACCGCCGGGCTACCGCTGAAGTCGCTGGTGTCGGAGAGCCGGTTGCGGCCCACGACCGTCAGCGACGTGTTGGCGTTGAAGACGTGTGTGCCTCCAAAACGGCTGACGGCGACCATTTTGTCGCCGAGCAGCAGCATCGAGGAGTAGAACTGCCCACCGATCCGCTTGCGAGTCACTTCCTCGCCAGTCTTGCCGTCGACAACAAACCCGATGCCCTGGTCGTTGACCCAGTAGAGATGTCCCTTGTGGTAGACCGGGGACGAGACATAGGAGCCACCGGTCTTGGACCACACCACGTGCGTCTTGGTGACGTCTTCGCTGCCGCCCAGCCGGATCGCAGCGCGGCCACCGGGCGACCGTCCCCCAATCACGTAGGCAATGCCCTCGTTGACCACCACCGTCGGAACCGCATTCGTGTCCACCTCGGTCTCGGCGTACCACTTCAGCGTCCCGGTCATCGGATCCATGCCCCACGTTTCGAACGTCACCGAGAGCACCAGTTCGTCAACACCCTTGGCGTTCTTGGCGATCACCGGGGTCGAATACGTACGATTCAGGCTCGAGGCCTCGGTCTTCCACACCGGCTTGCCGGTCTTGGCCTCGAAGGCCCGGATCGACTCGCTCTCGGCACCAGCCGTCACGATCAGCAGGTTCTTGTAGAGAATCGGGCTCGAGGCCGACCCGAACCGCGAAGCGCTCTCGGAGCCGACATCCTGTCGCCAGAGTTGCTTGCCGGCGAGATCGAAGGCCATCACCCCGGTGTTGCCCAGCAACACGTAGATTCGCTCGCCATCGCTGGTCGGGGTATGCGAGGCAAACCCATGAGCGGCACCGAACGACGCAGACGCTCGCTCACGAGCCTGTGACGCGATGTCCTTTTTCCAGAGCAGCTTGCCGGTGTTGCGGTCGACACAGACAAGGTGCCGCTTCAGGCCCGACAGGTTCCCGGTACCACCCGAGTAACACGTCACCAGTACCCGCTCACCCACCACGATCGGGCTCGAAAAGCCCTTGCCCGGCAAGGCGACCTTCCAGGCCAGGTTCTTCGTGTCGCTCCACGCCAGGGGGATTCCCGTCCCGGCCGAGATGCCCGTGGCACCGCTGCCGCGGAACCCGGCCCAGTCGGCGGCGATGGAGGGGGATGGCAGAGCCAGGGATGTTGCCAGGACTGCAAGTGGCATCAGTCGACGGAATGTCATTTCGGAGCTCCTGGTAGGTCATGCCGAGCATGACATCTCGAAAAGGGCTGATCATCTTGCCGGCACCCGTCAGGCACCCGTCAGGCGCCCGCCGCAGGCAGGACCTACAACCCCGCTGCGTCAGCAGGGTTTCGAACAATCTGCGGCAGCAGTCTAGAGCACAAAGGGTTCGGGTGTACGAATCGTAAACGCCTTTCGGACGTACTCGGGGACGTGCCAGTGAGCGACCAGTCCGATCGGGAAATGAGCGGTATCGCCGGGTCCGAGATTGTGGACGGCGCCACCCTCTTCGGTGATCGTTACCTCGCCCTCGAGCACGTGGACGAACTCGTCCCAGCCGAATTCCCAGCGGAACTTGCCCGCCGTGCAGCTCCAGAGACCGCTCGAGAGCAGCTTGTCGGCCGATTGAACCAGCACGGTGCCCTTGGCCACCGGCGTGCCCTCCTGGATCCAGGACGGTTCGATCGGCATGTCGGGCAGTTCATCGGTGACGGCCGGAGCGGATTGAATGGCAAGGTCGGTCATGAGTGATTGCCTCTGGAGGGGCTGGTGGGCGAGAATCCGCAGTTACACCTTCTGTGCTCCGGGCCGGCCCGACTCGACGACGTAGCTGTGCCGGGTGATCAACTTGCCTCCCGGCTTCAGCACGTCGTCGATCACCTGGAAGTCGCTGGTCCACTGCTTGGGCGTGACCCGACACCTGACGTAGCCCCGTTCGGCGTTCTGCAACTTGACCCAGGGATTCTCGGCGATCATCGCATCGGTGTAAGACAGTTTCTGGCTGCCGTTGCCACCGGAACTGATCGACGTGCAGACGAACTCGGTGCCGACGACGGTCTTGTCGTGCCTGGCATAATCCAGCGGCAGGTCGCAGACCCAGTTGCTGTGAATGTCGCCGGTCAGCACCACCGGGTTGGGCACCTTCAGGTCGGCCAGTGTCTGCATCACGCGTTGTCGGCAGACCTCGTACCCGGCCCACTTGTCCATCGGGAACCCCTCAGCCGGACCCGGCAGCCGATCGACTCGAGCCATCAGCACCTGCTGGGCCATCACGTTCCACTCGGCCTTCGATTCCAGCCACACCCGTCTCAGCCACGCCTCCTGCCTGCCGCCGAGGATGGTGGCGTTGGGGTTGAGTGCTTCGCCGACGAGCGGTTTCAGTCCGTTGCCATTGGCCTGGGGCGTGCGGTGCTGTCGCGTGTCGAGGATCACGAAATCGGCCAGTCGCCCATAGCGGACCCGGCGGTACAACTGCATGAACGGTCCGGCGGGGATCGAAGAGCGTCTCAGCGGCAGGTGCTCGTAGTAGGCCTGGTAGGCGTTGGCCCGCCGCTTCATGAACGCCGCCGCCGACACGCCGGGCTGCTCGGAATGGAACGTGGCGTAGTCGTTGTCGACCTCGTGATCGTCCCAGGTCACCAGCCAGGGGCAGTGGGCATGAGCAGCCTGCAGCAGGGGGTCGGACTGGTACTGGCCGTAGCGGTTGCGGTAGTGCTCCAGCGAAGTGATCTCCGGCCCGGTGTGCTTGCGGACCTTCCCGTCGATCCCCTTGTACTCGTAGATGTAGTCGCCGAGGTGCACGACCAGGTCGAGCTTTTCCCGGGCCATGTGTTCAAAGCCTGTGAACAACCCGTGCTCGTAGTGCTGGCAACTGACGAAGGCGAAGTTCAGTTCCTTGGGTAAAGCCAGGTTCCGCGGCGTGGTCCGAGCCCGGCCGATCCGGCTTTGCGCATCTCCGGCGGTGAATCGGTACCAGTACCAGTGATCCGGCTCCAGCCCACGCACTTCGACATGAACACTGTGACCCAGTTGCGGCGTGGCCACGGTCCGCCCCCGTTTCACCACCGTCTTCATCGCCTCGTCGTCGGCAATCTCGTAGCGGACCTCGACGTTGCCGGCCGGCATGCCCCCACCCTCGGTGGGGCGGGGAGCCAGGCGGGCCTGGATTACGAAACCATCCGGGGCCGGATCGCCGCTGGTGACTCCCAGCGAAAATGGATCGTCGGCGAAGGCCAGGCGTCGGCGGACCACGCCACGGACCTGGCTGCCGATCACGGGCAACGCGGTGATGGAGACCGCGGCCTTCAGGAACTCACGACGGTGGGAATCGGTTTCCGCATGCGTCCGACGCCGCATGGCTCTCTCCAGCAATCGGTGTCAGTTGTTGCCGGTGCATCGTATCCACCCGTGTCCGGCTGGGCCAACAGACCGGCACCGGAAGAGGTTGGATCGGGACAGTGTCCTGAATTCAACGGCAGAATCGCTCGAGTACGTTGCGGGTGATCTTCGAGATGTTCTCGTCAACCGGCAGGGCACAGGGGTAGCTGATCGAACCGACGCTGAAGACCTCGCCGCCACTCCCGGTCTCGTGGTGAACCATGTCGGCACCGCCCTCGTCGGGATTGAGCCCCTTGGCCAGTAACCGCGTCCCCGGCGGAGAACTCGGCGACATCTTGTCGGTCTCGTGGCCCGACGCCCCGCCGGGACAACGCATGTGCAGGCATCGCTCGCCGAAGATGTCGCCGTCGGCGAGTCCCGTGCCGTCGAAGATCCAGTGCGAGGTGTCAACGGCCCGGTAGGGGGCCCCGGTCATGATGCCCTCCTCGGTGCAACGCACCCCCAGCAGGTTGGCCTCCGATTCGTAGTACACGTCCAACCGACTCTCCTTGCCGATCTTGGCCATGTCGCTGGAACTGCCACCCTCGGCACTGTTGCGGACCGTGATCGTCGACTCGTCCAGGAACTCGACCGCGCAGTTCAAACCGTTGCCACCCAGGTACATCAACCTGCCGCCCCGCTCGAAAACCCACTCCTTCAAACGGAAGTACATCTCCTGCGACCAGTATTCCGGATGCGCACTGATGACGAGGACCTTGTAGGCATCGAGGTCCAACTGGCCGAAGTGGAATTGGGTTTCGGCGTAGAGGTCGTACCCGAACCCCTCGCGCTCCAGCCAACCGAACAACCGCCACTCGGCCGGCAGCGTGTGACATTCGGCTCGGCCCTCCAGCGGATCGTCGATCCGCGTCCCCTCGGGAACGTGGTTGAACAACTCGGGCCGATCGAACGACAGCGGGGCGTAGTCCTCGACCGAGAAGTGCATGTGCAGGTCGCTGGTGTAGCGATGCAGATCCTGCCGGGCATTGACGGTCGGCGCCGGGGGGAGCTCCTGCGGATGAATGTAGTTACTGCGACCGCCGAAGTTGTTGTAACAGTTCCAGTTGATATTGGCCGCCAGCACCGCGATGTCGTGCTCGGGCTGGGACGGTGCCACGATCCACGGGAAGCTGAAAAACTCGCCGGAGACAGAACGAGCGTGGAGGTAATACAGGCCCGAACGTTCCGGGCCAACCAGGTACTGCCGGTGGTGCGGGTTGTTGCTGTAGCCCTGATCGTTGAAACGGATGCCCGTCCGGGTGTAGTCCCCGTCGGGTGTCACCTGCGTGGTGGCCAACGGGCCATGTTCGTCGTACCAGCCCACGGTGCGGACCGGTTGCTTGTCCCAACCGTAGCGAAACAGGTCGAGCCGATATGCCTCGGTTGCATGCACCCGGTACTCGGATTTTTCACCCGATCGCACACACTTGGGCCACATGTACCCGACCAGCGTGTTGCTGAGCAGCCGGAACTGCACCGGCCCGTCGACCGGCACGGTGACCGAGGTCCGCTTGGCCGAGAACCCGTCACGACGAAGCGTGACTCGGTATTCCCCCGTCGGCAGATCCACTCTCACCGAACCGTCGGCCAACGAACGAACCTGCAACGGTTCGTCATCGGCTCTCTCGAACAGAACCGCCACATCATGCAACGCGATGAAGCGTTCATCACTGACATATCCAATCAACATTATTTCCGGGATCCTCGAACGTGACTCGTCGCAAACCAGGCAGCGCTTATCGCAATCTGTGAGGCGACGAGTGTCAACCGTTGATGCCCCGCCTGTTCCCCACGGGACGCCACAGGAGTTATGATGAATTTTCGTTGTCCCGTGCGATCACTGGACAACCGCTGCCGAACCAGGCTCACGCGGAGTCTCACATGTCTCTTCGTTCTCTCAGGCTCAATCGCCGCACCTTCCTGCGAGGCGCCGGTGTCTCGATTTCGCTTCCGTTACTCGAGGCGATGTCATCTGGTGCGGCGGCGGCCACTCGTGCCCGGGCGGTCGCCCCGAAACGCCTGGTCTGCATCGGCACCGAATACGGAATGCATGCCCCGGCGTTCTTCCCCAAGACGACGGGCACGGATTTTGCGATGCCCGAGTTGTTGGCACCGCTGGAGAAGCACCGGCGGCGATGGACGATCATCGAGGGGCTCGACCACCGGGTCGGAGGCGGACACAAGGGGGTGCAGGCGTTTCTGACCGGCATGCGGTTCAGCTTCAACCGCGGCGGCATGTACTCTCTCGACCAGTACGCTGCCGACCGCATCGGTTCCGAGACCCGCTTCGCCTCTTTGCCACTGGACATCGGCGGCAGCAATAGCTGGTCGTGGAACCGTTATGGCGTGAAACTGCAGGGGATCGGCAATCCCCAGGTTCTGTTCGATCGCCTGTTCCGCCAGACGTCAGCCATCGAGCAGCGAAGGCGACGCCGCGAACTGGATACCCGCAACAGCATCCTGGATGCGGTCCTGGCCAGTGCCCGTCGCATCGACCGGGAACTGGGGCCGGCCGATCGTCACCGGTTCCGTGAATACCTCAACGCGATCGATGAAACCGAGCGGCGTCTGAAACGGGCCGGTTACTGGCTGAAGCAGCCCAAGCCCTCCAGCGCCGGGTCCGACGCTGCACTCGCCGCGAGCCCACGAGGCAACACGGGACGCGGCGACAAGCGGCTGGACGGCATGCGGAGCATGTTCGACCTGCTGGCACTGGCCCTGCAGACCGACTCGACCCGTATTGCCACGCTGCACATCCCCGGCGGCAACGGCCGGTTCCAGATCGATGGCGTCAATGACGGTTACCACTCGCTGAGCCACCACGGCCAGGATCTCGAGAAAATCTCGCAGCTGAAGCTGATCGAGATCGAGTATTCTCGGGAGCTGGCCCGATTCATCGACCGCCTGGCCGACACCCGCGACGGAAAGGCCACGCTGCTTGAGAACACGATGGTGTTTTTCGGCAGCGGCATGGGGAACGCCAGCAGTCATTCCAATCGCAATCTCCCGGTGCTGGTCGCCGGTGGAGGTTTCCAACACGGTCGGTCGCTGAAGTACGAGCCGGGCAAGACTCCCCTGTGCAACCTGTACGTGACCATGCTGCAGCGGCTGGGAATCGAAACCGGTTCCTTCGGCAATGGCACCAGCACGCTGACAGGGTTCGCCTGAGAATCATCCATGAGACCACGACGGTTCATCCTGCGACTGGTCATGCCCGTTGTGGCCGCGACTGCGATGCTGTTGGCTCCCGCGGCCGGCGCCGCGGATCCCCAACCCTTCTCGTCGGTTCGTGGGTTCCTGGCCAAACACTGCGTCGCCTGCCATGGCCGGAACAAGCAGGAGGGAAAGCGGCGCTTCGATTCGTTGCGACCCGAGTTCTCGTCCCAGGCCACCGCCGGAACCTGGCACGACATTCTCGACCAGCTACGGGCCGGCACGATGCCTCCCCGTGACCGGCCACGGCCCGACCCGGCCACAGCCCGCAAGGTGGTGGACTGGATCACCGGCCGGCTCAGGGCATCGGGACATCTCAGGACACGTCCCAACGACGCCGTACGTCGACTCAACCGCCGCGAATACAACAACACGCTCCGCGACCTGTTGCTGATCGACACCTCTTACGATCCGGCCGCCGGCTTCCCGGATGACGATCGGACCGACGGGTTCGATACGGTCGGTGCGTCGTTGGTGTTTTCCCCGGCACTGATACGTGAAGCGATGCGGGCCGCAGGTGACGCGATCGACCGCGGGGTGAAATTCGGGCCCCGTCCCGAGGTCCGGGTGCAGCGAATCCTACCCCGCGAGGCCACCCGGCCCGTCTACCGCACCGACGAGTACGTCAAGATCGTGACCGGGACCGGTGACGGGTTCCAGCAGTTCCGTCCCGGCGGGAAGAGCGCTCCGCAACTGGTCCAGGGCGAATACCTGCTGCGGATCCATGCCACCGCCCTGCACACAACGTTCAAGGGAGTCGGGCAGATCGACGGGCCGGTGCGAATGAAGATCCGCGTGGGGCCGCCGGGCAAGACAGCTGAGGCCGGTTCGCGACGGACGATTCGTATCGTGGATGTGCCCGAGAACCAGCCCCGGACGTTCACCGTCCGCGCCCGCTTCGAGGCCGGCCAGGTTCCGATCGTGTCCTTCGCCAACGGCCACCCCGGTTCGTTCAAGAACCTCGTCAAGAAACGCTATGGTCCCGAGGCCCGCCAGAACCGGGCCCCGATCATGAAGGCCTACGACGGCCCCCAACTCCGCGTGTTCTGGATGGAGGTCGAGGGTCCGCTGTACGAACGCTGGCCGCTGCCCGGACACGAACGGATCTTCGGCAGCGAGATCCCCGCCGAGGACCGCGACTCTGTTCGCAGCACGCTGCTGAAGTTCACCACCCGCGCGTTCCGGCGGCCGGTGACCGGAGACGACATCGAACCGTTCCTGGCACTCTACGACCGCCTGCGATCACGTGGGGACACGTTCCAGCAGGCCATCCGCTCCACCCTCCAGGCCGTAATCTGCTCACCGGGTTTCCTCTACGTCCACACCAACCAGGCACAGCTCGACGATTACGCCATCGCCAACCGCCTGTCGTATTTTCTCTGGAGCAGCATGCCCGACGAGCGACTCACCGACCTGGCCAGGCGGGGAGTGCTTCGCCGCAGTGAGGTCCGCACAGCCGAAGCGACCCGCATGCTCGCCGATCCCCGCAGCCGGGCCTTCGTCGACAGCTTCACCGGACAGTGGCTGGAGCTAAACCAGTTGGGCGAAATGCCTCCCGATCCCAAGCGGTTCCGGGACTACTACCGGGGCGAACTGGAATCGGCAATGCGGATGGAGTCCCGTCGCTTCTTCGCTCACGTGCTCGACAAGAACCTCGATGTCGCCCACTTCCTCGATGCCGACTTCACCTTCCTCAACCAGCGACTGGCCGAACACTACGAGATCGAGGGAGTCGAAGGACCCCAGTTCCGCCGTGTCCAACTCAACCCGGACACTCCCCGTGGCGGCCTGCTGGGCCAGGCCAGCATCCTGACCCTGACCTCAAACGGCACGGTCACCTCCCCGGTGGTTCGCGGAGTCTGGGTACTGGGCAACCTGATGGGCTCGACGCCCGACCCTCCTCCGGCCGGCGTCGCCGAACTCGAACCCGACACGCGGGGAGCCACGACGATCCGTGATCAACTCGACCGGCATCGAAACAACAAGCGGTGCGCGGTGTGCCACCGCCACATCGACCCACTCGGATTCGCCCTCGAACACTTCGACCCCACCGGCCGATGGCGAGGCCGTTACGACAAGCGGCAGCCCATAGACTCCTCCGGTGTTCTCGACGACGGTCGGCAGGTCCGGGGGTTCGCCGAGTTGAAACGGCTGCTGCTGGAAGACAAGGACCGGTTCGTGGACTGCCTGGTCGGGAAGTTGCTGGTCTACGCCACCGGGAGCCGGGCCGAGTCGATCGACCCGAAACAGGCCCGGTCCATCGTCGATGACTCGAAACAGCGGGGAACAAAGCTCGCCGACCTGGTGCGTCTGGTCGTTGCCAGTGACCAGTTTGTCGCCCCAGCCTCCGCAGCCACGGCCACCCAACCGAAGAGCCCCCCTGCTTCTTCCGGTCCTCGACGCTAGGAGGCCACCATGCCCACGTGCCTCAAGATACTCTCGCTGGTCGCCCTGGTACTCACGTGCTGTGGGGTCACGCTGGCGGCCGACAAGCCCGAGGGGTTCGGTGCGACCTCCCGGGGCGGAAGAGGTGGGAAACCGATCTCGGTGACCACCCTGGCCGACAACGGCCCGGGATCGCTCAGAGCAGCGCTGGCTGAAACCGGACCGCGGATCGTCACGTTCGCGGTGGCTGGAACGATCGAGTTGGAGAAACCGATCACGGTCCGCCACGGTCGCCTGACCGTCGACGCTTCGACCGCTCCGGGCAAGGGAATCACCGTCACCGGCAACGGAATCTGGTTCCTGGGCGACAGCAGCGACATCATCCTGCGACACCTGAGAGTCCGGGCGACCACCGGGGGAGCCGGCGGTGACGGGCTGCTGTTCAACGGCGACAATGCCCGGGTGTTGATTGACCACTGCTCGCTGATGTGGGCCACCGACGAAAATCTCGATACCTGGGGCCGGGTCAAGGACCTGACCTGCCAATGGACGCTGATCGCCGAAGGGCAGGTCTACGGAGATCACGCCAAGGGACGTCACAGCATGGGCTGGCTCTGCGGCCGCAACAACACCCGCTTCACCATCCACCACTGCCTGTTCGCTCACAACGGAGACCGCAACCCGCTGCTCTCGGGCGGCACCTTCGACCTGGTCAACAACGTGATCTACAACTGGAGCGGTGGCAGCAACGCGACCAAGTTGACCAACGGGTCGAGAGCCAACGTGGTCGGCTGCACCTTTTTGGCCGGAGCCGAATCGCGAGGTGGCGGAGTGATCTGGCTGAGCAACCCCGCCGAGAAGATTTCCGGACCGCGGCTGTATGTCGCCGGCAACGTCACCCCGTTTACCAGCACCGGTCAGGAAGACCCGTTGAGTGCCGTCCAGGCCGGTCGCACATTCCCGGCACCGAGGTCGGTCCAGGCTGCCCGCCCTTTCGCCGCACCACCGGTTGTCTCGCAACCTGCCGGGGCGGCCTACGAACTGGTGCTGAAAAAGGTCGGACCGCGGGTCCGGGATGCCGATGAGCAACGGATCATCCGCGAAGTCCGCCGCCGTTCCGGCCACACCGGACGCCGCAACGAGATGGTCGATCCCCGCGACCGGCTGGGATCCAAAGTCGACTCGAAACCCTAGTGCACCCACGGTCACCTCCAACGAGCAGCAACATGACGACTTCTGAACGACCGCGGCCGACCCGTCGCGCGATCCTGCAAACCGGCCTGCTCATCGCCGGACTGCTCAACTGCTGCCACGCAGCCGATCTGCCCAAGCGGCCGACTCGAACCGTCTTCAACGACGACGCCCAGGTGCTGCAAGAGGCACCGGCCAAGAATCCGGGACCCTTCATCAGGGCATGGCTCGATCGCGAGTTGAAGGCGGTGCCGTTTTCGACCTTCGTCTTCCTGGCGACCACGCCCGACAT
The DNA here is from genome assembly GCA_963580005.1 of Planctomycetota bacterium. Taxonomy (GTDB): domain Bacteria; phylum Planctomycetota; class Planctomycetia; order Planctomycetales; family Planctomycetaceae; genus UBA8437. The sequence continues at coordinate 5,997 of CAUZJR010000016.1, read as the reverse complement.
CTGCTTCTACGATACGAAGGTGGGCGAGGAGTACGGGGCGAGGCTTCAGGGGACCGACCACGCCTGTGTCAGGGCGATGAACGGACTCAAGCAGCAGGGGACCGACGCGTTGCGGCTGGTGACCGAGCACATGCAGTCGCGGGGCAAGGAAGTGCTGGCGGCGATCCGGCTCAGCGACACACACCACAAATCGCTCGACCCCGCCAACCCACTCTGTCCGCAATTCGCCATCAACCACCCCGAATACGTCATCAAGCAACCCGACGGCCGCACCAACGAGACCGCCTTGGATTACTCGATCCAGGAAGTCCGCGACCACCGGATGGCGATCATGAAGGAGATCATCATCGGGTACCCGGTCGACGGGCTCGAGCTGAACTTTGTCCGCTGGGCCAAGCATTTTCCTCGAGACAAGGGCCGGGAAAAGGCCCCGATCATGACCCGGTTCGTCGAGCGGATCCGGCGGATGATGGACGATTCGGGGCGGCGACGGAAGAACGGGAAGCGACTGACCCTGGGGGTGCGAGTGCCCGAGTCGCTCTACACCTGCTGGCTGGCCGGCGTCGACATCGAGACTTGGGTCAAGCAGGGCTGGATCGACTTCGTCGTCATCTCGACCTGGAACAACACCGACCCACAGCTGCCCGTCGACGAATTCGCCCGGTTCACTCGACCCGCCGGTGTCGACACGATCGTGACGATGGGCAACATGATCGGCTCGCTTTCCAGCGGACCACCCATTCCCAGGGACCGGGGGACCGCGAGATCCGCTAAACACGCGGCCGGTTATGTCAGCATGCTGCTGAACACGGCCGAGGCCCGCGGAGCAGCAGCCAACTTCTACACCTACGGTGCCGACAGCATCTCGTTCTGGAACGTGGGGATTCACTTCGGACGCGAGGTGACCGCGTCTCCCGAGCAGAGAAAACGGATCGAGGCCTGGACCCACGCCGTCGGCAGCCGCGAGCGGGTGTGGGCCGGACCCCGGACCTACCGGTTCCTGCCGATGGGAAAGGGAATCTCGGCCAGGAAGCCCCCGGTGAGGAACTATCCGTGGTACGACGAGGGATCCAGTCCGCTGGGGCAGAAGAACAGCCCGTCGCTCTTGTTCACGGACTCGAGAATCGGGAAACGGCTGGTCTACCCGTTTCGCGTGGCCGATGGCCGCAAGGGAGAACAGCTCGAGGGCCGGTTGCGGTTCTGGATCTATCATGTCACCGATGCCGACAAGCTGGCCATCGACATCAACGGGACCCGCGTGGGCCGGAAGCATATTCGCCGCCTGCCGGCAGGTCAGCTGCGAGCTGATCTAGCGGGAACGCGATTCGAAATCGACCTGGCCGATTGTCCACGGTTCCGAGGCGACAATCGGTTGGGACTTGTGCTCGAGACCCGCCGCAAGCGGGACCACGTGCCGTTGATGGAGGAACTGGAAGTCCACGTCACGCGGGTCACACGAAGGGCTGACACATCCCGGACTCCCAAGTCCCGCAAGTTCTACATCGCCGTCGACAGCGAGGGTCCCACCGGCGTCAACGAGTACTGGGCTCGCAACCTGAAGGCCGACAGCCCGAGATTGCCTCGCTTCCGAGAATTGCTCACCGATGACGTCAACGCGGCGATCGAGGGCTGCTTTGCGGCGGGAGCGACCGAGGTGTTCATCAAAGACGACGGTTTTCGTGACCGCAATATCCTCCGGGACCGCCTGGATTCTCGGGCCAGGTTGATCCCTTCCGGGGGCCCCCTGCTGCATCGACTCGATGCGAGCTTCGCTGGCGTGTTGCTGGTGGGATTCCACGCCAGGGAAGGCGCCTCCGGATCGGTGCTGGCTCATACCTGGTCCAGCGCCCGACGGCGACGTTACACGTTCAACGGCCGCGAGGCAGGAGAGTTGGCCGCCTACGCAATCGTCGCCGGTCACGACCACGGTGTGCCGATCGTGATGGCCACCGGATGTGACGGCCTGTGCCGGGAGACCCGCGAGTGGCTCGGCCAGGACGTTGTGACGGTCTCGGTCAAGCGAGCCCAATCGGACGGTTCCGTCATACTCGATCCACCCACGCTCACCCTTCCCCGAATTACTGCCGGAGCCCGTCAAGCCGTCCAAAGAGCCGCCAGGATCAAACCGTTCCGCATCAGGTTTCCGGTTCACGTCACGCTGCAACTCAAGGACGATGCCACCACCCGGGGCTACGTCCAGTGGCGAAACCTCAACAAGCCCGACTGGCCCGGTCACCGCACCGGCACCCGGATCATCGAGGCGTGGCTCAAGAATACTCGGCACCTGGGACTATGACTCACTTTTCCCTTTGCCGCGCAGCTATCATGAAAGACCGCACTCACAAGATGAACTTTTCAGATCTCCGAGGAGACTCATCCGATGAAGACCAGCCTCTCCGTCTGTTCCGTTGTCCTGATATTGGTTTCGGGATTCCTGCTGGCCGATGACGAAAAACCGAATGGCGCGGCAAAAGCCAAGGCACAAACGGCCTCGAGGAAGGCGTTCATCAACGGTGAGGGACCCGGGTGGAAGCCGCTTTCCCTGGCCGACTTCGAGAACGTCAACTGCGACAAGAACACCTGGCAGGAAAAGGACGGCACGATCTACTGCACCGGAAAGCCAGTCGGCGTGACGCGGTCGAAGAAGACCTACGAGAACTTTGAACTGGTCGCCGAATGGCGACACATGAAACCGGCCGGCAACTCGGGCATTTTTCTCTGGGCTCCCGATGCCTCCTTCACGGGGCTCAAACCGGGACAGTTGCCCCGGGGCGGCATCGAGGTCCAGGTGCTGGATCTCGAATACGAGACCCGTTACGAGAAGAAGAACGGCAAGAAATCCGACTGGTTCACCAGCCACGGCGACGTGTTTCCGGTCGGCACGAGCAAGATGAAACCGTTCGCGCCCGTGTCAAAGAACGGTCGCCGGAGTTTTCCCAGCAAGAGACTGACGCTGGGCGTGGAGAAGTGGAACCACTACTACGTCAGGGCCATCAACGGCGAAGTACGACTGTGGGTCAACGGTGAGGAGGTCTCGGGTGGATCCAACTGCCAGCCGGCGGCTGGATTCATGGCACTCGAAAGCGAGGGATCACCTGTCGAATTCCGCAACCTGCGAATCCGTGAGTTACCCGGTTCAGGAATAGCCAAGGCAGTCGCAGCAGCAGAGAAAGCTGCCACCAGAAAGATTGCAGCAGCCAAGGCCGTTTCGGCGAAGAAGGCTGCCACGCAGATAGCGAAAGCCAAGACAGCAGCAGAGAAGGCCGCGGCACTCAAGGTGACAGCGGCGGAGAAGGCCGCGGCAGTGAAGGTGGCAGCGGCGGAGAAGACCGCGGCAGCACAGGTCGCAGCGGTCAAGGCGGCAGTGAAGAAGGCCAAGGCGGCGGCAGTGAAGAAGGCCAAGGCGGCCGCGGAGAAGGCAGCTGCGGAGAAAGCGGCGGCGGAAGCGGCGGCAGCAGCAGAGAAGAAGAAAAACAGGGTGCTGAAAACCGTCGCCAGGCCCCTGGCCGGTCTCGCCAAGGCTCTCGGAGGGCTCTTCGACTGATCACCACCGTGTGAGACGAGCTAGGCCGACGTGCTGAATTGCGCGCCGGCTCCCGACTTCTTCGCGTCGCACCGATCCGCCACGATCTCCTCCTGCAACTTCTTCGGCACACGCCGGTAACAGTCCAGCTCCATTGTGAAGGTGGCCTGGCCCTGTGAGAGACTGCGGAGGTCGGTGGCGTATCCGAAGGTTTCCGACAACGGGACCTGAGCCTGGATCGTTACGATCTCGCCGGTCATGTCCGAAGAGACCACCATCCCGCGTCGGCTGTTGAGGTCACCGGAGACCGAGCCCTGGTAGTTACGAGGGCATTCGATCTCGATGTTCATGATCGGCTCGAGCAGCACCGGCTTCATCTTGCGGAAGTTCTCGCGGAAGCAGGCTGCGGCGGCCGTCTGGAACGCCTTGTCGCTGCTGTCGACGTCGTGGTACGAGCCGTCGTCGAGTTCGACTCGGACACCGATCACGGGGTAACGGGCCACCGGGCCCTTCTCGAGACAGCCTCGGAACCCCTTCTCGATCGACGGGATGTACTGCCTGGGGATCCGGCCTCCGACGATGTTGTCCTCGAACACGAACGGCTCATCATCGGTCCCCTTGAAGACCTCGAGCCGGCCGACAATATGAGCGAATTGCCCGGCACCGCCGGTCTGCTTCTTGTGGCGGTGGTTGAAATCGGCGCTGCGTGTCGGAGCCTCGCGGTAGGCCACCTGCGGTGCACCCGATTCCACCACCACCTTGTACTCGCGGCGGATCCGCTCGAGATACACTTCCAGGTGCAACTCGCCCATCCCGGCAATCACCACCTCGTTGCTTTCCGGATCGGTCGATACGCGGAACGTCGGATCCTCGCGACGGAACCTCTGCAGAGCCTGCGTCAGGCGGTCCTCGTCGTTGCGATCTCTGGGTCGCACCGCCACGCCAATGACCGGCTCGGGAACGAACATCCCTTCCAGCGTGCAGTAGTCGCGGTCGAGTGCGTAGGTGTCGCCGCTGGCCGCGTCGATCCCCATCACCGCCACGATGTCACCCGCCTGGGCAGATTCCACCTCTTCCCGCTTCTCGGCGTGCATGTGGAAGATCCGGCTGAAACGCTCCTTGCGGCGTGTCCGCTGGTTGTAGTAGGTCGCACCCTTCTGCAGAGTGCCCTGGTAGATCCGAGTGAAGGTCAACTGGCCAAAGGCGTCGTCGACGATCTTGAAGGCCATGGCCACCAGCGGAGCCGACTCATCGGCAACCAACGTGATGGTTTCCTCGAGTTTCGGGGAGGACTCCTCGACCTCACCCACCTCGACCTCGCCGGACCGCTCATCATCCACACCCTCGTCGTGATCCTCGTCGTGATCCTCGTCCGGCTGCTGGCTGACTTTGCTCGATGCTGCCGATGCGGTAAACGCCGTGTTCTCACAATCCAGCGGCGAGGGCAGGTATTCGACGACGGCATCCAGCAGTAGCTGGACGCCCTTGTTGCGGTAGGCCGAGCCCAGGAAGACGGGAGCGATTGACAGGTCGATCGTCGACTTCCGGACCACTCGGTGAATCAACGACTCATCGATCGCCGCTTCCTCAAGGCACGCCTCCAGCAACTCGTCGTCGAACATCGCGAGTTTTTCGAGCATCTCGTCGCGAGCGGCCTGGGCCTCGGACTGCATCGACTCGGGGATCGCCTCGCGTCGCAGCACTTCACCATTCTCGCCGTCGAAATAGGTCGCCTGCATCGAGACCAGGTCGACCACTCCCTCGAAGTCGGCCGCGATGCCGATCGGCAACTGCATCAGCACCGACTCGACACCCAGCCGAGTCCGCACGTCCTCGCAAGCTCCGACCGGATCGGCACCGGTGCGATCGAGCTTGTTGATGAAGATCAGCCGCGGCACGCCGTAACGCTTGATCTGGCGATCGACGGTCAGCGACTGACTCTGTACGCCACCGACTCCGCACAGAACCAGCACCGCTCCATCAAGCACCCTCAGGCTCCGCTCCACCTCGACCGTGAAATCCACGTGGCCGGGAGTGTCGATGAGGTTGATCTGGTGATCGAGCCATTCGACGCGGGTGGCGGCACTGGTGATCGTGATGCCACGTTCCTGTTCGATATCCATGTGGTCCATCGTGGCGCCACCGCCGCCGTGAACCTCCTCCATCCGGTGCAATCGCCCGGCGTAGAACAGGATCCGTTCGCTGAGCGTGGTCTTGCCCGAATCGATGTGGGCCGAAATGCCAATGTTCCGCAGCCTGCTGAGACTCATCGTGTCACTCTGGTTTCTGTCGACTGGTTTCTGTCGACTGGTTTCTGTCGGCTGGGTGTTTGGGCCGTTTGTCGGAATTAAGTCAGGAACAGTGTTTCCCAGGATCTCTCAATCTTCCTCAAAAAACTCGATCGCCATGCCCGGAGGTCGGATGGGTGAGGCTCGCGAGGGAAACGCCGTGAGCGGTCACCTGAACCGGTCCGT
>CAUZJR010000015.1:0-24482 GCA_963580005.1 Planctomycetota bacterium | reverse complement strand
AGGGGGGGCGGGTCGAGGTGCCTGCTGATGAGGTACTTGACGTACGTTTTCTGTTGCCCAAGGGAACGGTGCCGGCGTTGTCGAAGCCTGCTGCGGCCTGGGTGCGACTGGTCGACGGGAGCCTGATCGGCTGCCGCAGCCTGTCGGCGACGCCCAAGCTGGCCAAGCTGCAGACCGAGCAGTTGGGGGCCTTGTCGGTTCCGGCCGCGCGGGTCTCGTCGGTCCGCTTCGGACGGGCCGACCGCGGTGTGATCGAGTCGTGGCGTGAGCTGCTGGGTCGCGAGATCAAGCGAGACCGGCTGGTGATCCTCAAGGGCAAGACCCTGGATTACCTCGACGGAATTGTCGGCTCGATCGATGACAAACAGGTCAGTTTTCTGCTCGACGGCGACGAGATCCCGGTGCCCCTGGCTCGCGTCTATGGACTCATCTTCTTCCGCAAGACCCAGGCAGCCACGTCCGCCGGACCTGCCTGCCTGGCGGCGTTACGAGGCGGCGACCGCTTTGGCCTGTCGCGGGTCAGTGTCGATGGCACGACGTGTCGTGGCACGCTGGCGGGTGGTGCGAAGGTCAGCGTGAGTGTCTCTCGGATCGAGAGGCTCGACTTCGCTGCCAGCCGCATCGTTTATCTCTCGGCCATGGCACCTCGGGATGTCGAGCATGTGCCGTATTTCGACGTGACGTGGAAGTACCGTCGCGACCGCAATCTGGATGGAGGCCCCTTGAAGGTGGGCGGACAGCAGTTTGCTCGAGGCCTGGCGCTGCACTCGAAGACGCGGCTGGTCTATTCGCTCGCGGCACGACATCGTCGTTTCCAGGCCTGGATGGGCATCGACGCCCTGGTCGGACGCCGCGGGAATGTGCACGTGGTGATTTCGGCCGACGGCAAGACGTTGCTCGAAACCGATGTGAAGGGAACGGACAAGCCGCGGCTGGTGGACCTGGACGTCACCGGAAAGCGGGAACTGCAGATCCTGGTCGACTTCGGCGGCGATCTCGATATCGCCGATCACCTCGACCTGGCCGACGCGAGGTTGATCCGCCAGAAGTAACCGGGAGTCGGCAGCAGTCGTCAGGAACAGCGCGGGCGGCATGTCTGGCCGGCGAATTGGCAACAGGGAGGCACGGGCGACGTGAGACTATTGAGACGACTATTGAGACGAGTGAGACCATTAGCAGATCGAGACTGGCTGTTGGGCAGCCGGGCCTGGCTGGTGGTGTTGGTCATCCTGGCGGTGCTGCCGCGGGTCAGCTTTGCGGTTGATCCGGCGGTGCTGGCCGCCGAGGCCAAGCGGATTGGTGTAGCGTCGCGGCTGGCCACGAGCGTGGTGGCGATTTTTTCGCGTGGCGGTCGAGGTGGAGGATCGGGGGTGCTGATCAGCCCCGACGGGTACGCATTGACCAACTTCCACGTCACCCGCGGAGCCGGCACGTTCATGAAGTGCGGGCTCAGCGACGGGCAACTCTACGACGCGGTCATCGTCGGCATCGACCCCACCGGTGACGTGGCCCTGATCAAGCTGCTGGGTCGAGACGATTTCCCGCATGCGACTCTCGGTGACAGCGACACGTTGAAGGTCGGCGACTGGACCTTCGCCATGGGCAACCCGTTTCTGCTGGCGACCGACTTTCAGCCGACGGTGACCTATGGCATCGTCAGTGGCCTGCACCGCTACCAGTACCCCGCCGGCACGATCCTGGAATACACCGACTGCATCCAGATCGACACGTCGATCAACCCGGGCAATTCCGGAGGACCGCTGTTTTCGGCCGGCGGCCAGCTGATGGGGATCAACGGTCGAGGCTCGTTTGAAAAGCGTGGCCGAGTCAACTCGGGCGCCGGCTACGCGATCTCGATCAACCAGATCAAGCTCTTCATGGATCACCTCCGCAGCGGGCGAGTCGTCGATCATGCCACGCTGGGAGCGACCGTGACGACTCGTGAGGACGGCGCGGTGGTCGTGGACGGGATTCTCGACGAGTCGGAAGCGTACCGGCGGGGACTCCGCGAAGGGGACGAGATCATCTCGTTTGGCGGACGATCGGTTCGCAGTGTCAACCAGTTCAAGAACATCCTGGGCATCTATCCCAAGGGGTGGAAACTGCGGCTGGTCTTCCGCCGCGAGCAGGTTCGCACCGAGACCCTGTTGAGGCTCAGGGCTCTGCACCGCGCCAGTGAACTTACCGGATCTTCCAAGCCCAAACCCAAGCCGGGTCGCAAGCCGAAGCCCAAGCCGGGCGGCAAGCCGAGGCCTCCGACTCGAAAGCGACCACCGGTTGCCAAGCCGCCGGAGAAGTACAAGCACCTGCATGTCAAGAAGCGTGGGTTCGCCAACTACTACTTCAACCAGCAGGAGCAGAAGCGGGTCCTGTCGGGGATGAGCCGCCTGGGCGATTTTTCCGGGGCAGCAGGTGCCTGGGTCCTGGCCGGCAAGACTGCGGCCGGCGACGCCTTCCGGCTGACCGTGGCCGATGTCGGCGTGGGGTTGTCGTGGAAGCAGAAGGCGTATTTCCAGGAGCTCGACAAGGCGTCCGAACCGCTCGACGAGCCCAAGGGCAGCGGCGGCCTGCTGTACGCGATGCACATGTGGAGGAGTTTCCTGGCGAAGCGTGAGAAGGGTTTTGGCGAGTTCTTTTACCTGGGCAGCGAGCCTTTGGACGGAGTCGGGGCCCGAGTTGACGTCATGATCAGCGAACTGGGCAACGTCCGCTGCCGGTGGTATTTCGACCGCAAGCAGGGACGGTTGCTGGGGTTTGACTCTCAGCGTGTGGAAGAGACGGACGAGTGCGAGATTCGGTTCAGTGGCGACATCGATCTGGACGGCCGACACTGGCCCAGGACGATTCGGGTTAGTTCCGCGGGAGGGGTGCTGGCGAGTTTTGGAGTCGAGACGGTGACGATGAAAGCGGGGGCGGCCCAATGATCCACCGGATCCTGACCATTGTGTCGCTGCTGCTGCTGAGCCTGACCTGGTGTCCTTCGATTGCACATGGCCAGTCGATCCAGCCGACGATCCAGAGGGTCCAGCAGCGAACGGTCAAGGTCTTTGGAGCCGGTGGGATCCGACGGCTGCACGCCTACAGCACCGGGTTCGTGGTCTCCCGGCAGGGCCACGTGGCGACCGTCTGGAGCCACGTGCTGGACACCGAGGAATTGACGGTGGTGCTGGCCGACGGACGAAAGGTTCGCGCCAAGGTCCTGGGAGCCGAACCGCAACTGGACCTGGCGGTGCTCGAGTTGCAGGACAAGGAACTGGACTTGCCCGCCTGGGATCTCGAGGCTGACGTCTCGGACGCCGGGCCGGGCACGCGGGTGCTGGGTTTCAGCAACATGTTCCGAGTGGCCACCGGTGACGAGATGGTCTCGGTGTTGCACGGGGTGGTGGCTGCGAAGGCGCCCCTGGCAACTCGCCGCGGAGCGTTCGAGTCGTCCTACGAGGGCACGGCGTTTATTGTCGACGCGGTGACGAACAACCCCGGAGCCGGTGGAGGCGTGCTGGTGACTCGAGCCGGCCGGTTGTTGGGGATGATTGGCAAGGAGTTGCGGAATTCCGAGAGTAACACCTGGGTCAACTACGCGGTGCCGATCTCGGAGTTGAAGCAGCCGATCCAGCAGATCATCGCCGGAAAGTATCGAGCGCGTCAGCGAGATCCGGACGAGACCAATGCGGTGGCCCGGTTCCGGCCCCTGCAATTCGGCATCGTGCTGGTGCCCGACGTGCTGTTTCGGACCCCGGCATTCATCGACGGAGTGCAACCGGGGTCGGCCGCTGCCCGGGCGGGACTACAGCCGGATGACCTGATCCTGTTCATCAATGGCGACCTGGTGCAATCGTGCCGAGTGTTCAAGCAGAGCCTGGGTCGCATCGACGCAGGCACAGTGTTGAAGCTGACCGTGCGACGGGGAGACAAGCTGCTGCCGGTTGAGTTGCCTGTTCCAGAAACACCCGATACGCCGGAAACACCCAAGAAGCCCGAGAAGCCCGAGAAGCCGGCGACGGCGGGGGACACGAAGTGATGGTGGCGAAGTGCGGACGCGGAAGAATGAGTCTTTGGCTGACGATCGTGCTGGTGCCGTCGGTGTCGCTGGGTCAACAGCCGGCCGCGAATCTCGAGTCTCTTGAGGAGCAGGCGTTCAAGGAGGCCTCGGCGGTGGTGGCCCCGTCCGTGGTGCGGATCCAGACTGTCGGAGGTCTCGACCGGGTTGGCCGGGTCCTGACCGGCACGGCGGCGACGACCGGAGTGGTGGTGTCGGCTGACGGCTACGTGATTTCCAGCGCCTTCAATTTCGCTTCGCGCCCCGCCTCGGTCCTGGTCACTCTCGCCGATGGACGTCGTTTTCCGGCCAAGATCATCGCCAACGACTGGTCGCGGATGCTGACGTTGCTGAAGATCGAGGCCGAGGGGTTGTCGGTGCCCCGGGTGGCGCCCCGCGACGGATTCCGGGTCGGGCAGTGGGCGATCGCGATGGGCCGGACCTACGAGAGCCCGTTGCCGAATCTCTCGGTTGGCATCATCAGTGCCCTGGACCGGATCTGGGGCCGGGCGCTTCAGACCGACGCGAAGATTTCTCCGGCCAACTACGGCGGCCCGCTGGTGGACATCCGCGGCCAGGTCATCGGAGTGCTGGTCCCGCTCTCGCAACGCCAGGCCGGGCGGACGGCGGGAGTCGAGTGGTACGATTCGGGGATCGGGTTCGCGATCCCGATGGCCGACATCCTGGGCACACTGCCTCGGTTGAAGACCGGCACCGACCTGCTGCCCGGCTTGATGGGCATCACGCTTCGGGCCGGCAACGTCTATGCCAGTGCGGCGATCATCGACCGAGTGCGTTTCAACTCGCCCGCTGAAAAGGCCGGCCTGCAACCCGGCGACGTGATCGCCAACGTCGACGGACAGCCGATCCGCCGGCTGGTGCAGGTCCGCAACGTCCTGGGCAACAAGTACGCCGGTGACACGATCAGCGTGGTGGTTCGGCGTGGCGAAGAGTCAGTCGAGCAGAAAATTCAGCTGATCGGGAAACTCGAACCCTACACCCCCACCTTCCTGGGGATCCTGCCGGCTCGGAGGAAGCAGGGCGAGGCGGCCACGGGGGTCGTGGTGCGAGGGATTTTGCCTGAGAGTCCTGCGGCGATGGCTATGATCCGACCCGGCGACACGGTGGTGCAGTTGGACGACACCCCGGTCACCGACTCGGCAGGTCTCTTCGATGCGATCAGCCGCAGGCGTGTGGGCGCGGATGTGACGGTACACGTGGATCGCAATGGAGCCCGTCAGAAAATCTCGGCCAAGCTCGCCGTGCTCCCCACCCAGGTGCCCGCGGTGCTCGAATCCCAGATCATTGCTGCTCCGGATCCGAAACCGGCCGACCTGCCGACGATCGGCCGCTTCAACAAGGACCTGGCCGGTCACGACAACAACTTCTGGGGCTTTGTGCCCGAGACCTACAACCCGGCACACGGGTACGGCCTGGTGGTCTGGATCCACCCCGGCAGCGACACGATGGAGGCCGATATCTACGACCTCTGGAAGCCGATCTGCGAGCAGCGGGGCCTGATCCTGGTCGGTCCGAGGGCCAAGGAACTGGCGGGTTGGAACCTGAACGAGGCCGGTTTCATCGAGGCGCTGGTCAAGGAGATGCAGCAGAAGTACAACATCGACGACCAGCGAATCGTGCTGCATGGCTACTCGAACGGGTGCCGGTTTGCCTACCACCTGGCGTTCAAGTACCGGACGCTGTTCCGCGGAGTGGCCGCCTCATCTGAGCCTCTGAAGGTGACCCCACCAGAGAACCGTCCCGACCTCCGCCTGCAGTTCTTCCTCTCGTGCGGCGATAAGGACAATCTCTACCGACGCGTCCAGCAGACCCGCGGTCGACTTGCGGCGATGAAGTTCCCGGTGACGCTCTCGACCGAGCCCGGTCTGGGACACGAGTATCCGACGCTCCCGGTGCTCGATGAGATCGGGCGGTGGATCGACCTGCTGGACCGGATCTAGTCAGCTGCGGCCGGCTGCGGTGTTGGCTGCGGTGTTGGCTGCGGTGTTGTGGTCGCCTGGGGGGGACGGCGTGCTTGCAGCAGGAGTGCGGCGGCCATGATGGTGACGAGGCCGAAGCCGAGTGCTCCGGCGCTGCCGGCCAGCCACCAGCTCAATCCAATCACCAGCCAGGCCAAACGGTCGTTTCGGCGGATCCACTGCTTGGGCCGGGATCGTTGTAGCCTCGGGAATCCCCATGCGATCAGGCCGGCCAGGGTACCGGAGATGAGGATCTGCCAGGCGATCCACCAGGGCGACGTTGGGTTGGCTGCGGTGTTGGCTGCGGTGTTGGCTGCGGTGTTGGCTGCGGTGTTGGCTGCGGTGTTGGCTGCGGTGTTGGGTGAGTGGGATGGGGCGGTCTTTTCGGCCCGTGTGGCGGTGTCCGGGCTGACAGTCGCGGTTGTGCTGCGTGACAGGCTCCAGTTGGGTCCATCGAGTCTCCAGAGCGTGGCCCGTCCATCGGCATCGAACTCGTTGCGGACGAGGTTTTCGGGCCAGGCATCCAATCGCGTGACATCGCCTTCGGGGACCCATTCGATCTGGCCGGGCAGCACCAGCAGTCGTTGTCGGATTTGTCGTCCCGAGACGAGTGGCAGGGGAGGAGTCCAGCGATCGGCGGCGGGGACATCGGGGAGTACAGCATCGAGCGTGATGCCGCTGACGCTGTGGAAGTCGGCCTCGAGTCGTCCCTCTGTGACCGACTGCGAGTCGGGTACCGGCTGCCAGCCGAGCGGGTTTTCGGCTCCGTTGACCGCCAGCAGTGCTGATTCGATTCTGAGCATCAAGGGTCCGTTGGGCTGGGGCCCGGGCAGCGGCAGGGTTCGCGCCTGCATCAGCCAGGGTCCACTGGGCCCCGGCTGCAGGCGAAAGACCAGTTGGATCGGTGCCGGCAGTGCTTTGCGGCTGACACGGAGTTGGACCTGTCCGGAGTTTTCTGGCAGAGCGAACCGTCCGGCGAGTACCTGGCGGGCGTCGACGGGCGAGTTGGCATCGTCGGTGGAAGTCAGTGGCCGGGCCCCGATCACCTCAACGGCCAACTGCGGGGCGTGATAGAGGCTGAGGGTACTCGAGGTCGTTTCGGCGTCATCAAAAACCAGCTCGGGCAACACGACGTTCTGGGGCCCGGCAAGAGGCAGCTCGCCCTGGATCGTGATGTTTTGAATTCCCGCCTGCGACTCGGATTCGGAGAGGTTGGCGTCCTTGAGGTACAGTACCAGCCGATTTCCGACACGGGCACTGCGGGCCAGGCGTTCGGCTCCGTCCTGTTGCTGAATGCCGACGGAGGTGATCTTGAGGCGAGGGTCGATGGTCAGGGAATGATGAAAGACCGAGGATCCGGTCGTGCGGGCGGTGGCGGTGATGGTCAACTCCATCCGCTCGCGACCGATGTGCAGAAACTGCTCGACCCGGACAACCCGCCTGGGTCTTTGCGGCTGGATTTCGAGGGGTAGGGCGAGCGGTCGATCGAGCGACCAGGCGAGCGTGGCGAGCGACTGCGGTGCGGCCTGGAGTGACGGGTCAGCCGGGTCTGGGGCGTCTGAGGGTTTGGGCGAGTTGGCCGGTGAGTTCGGTGCCAGAGGATCGGGCTGGTCGGACGCTGCGGCGATCCAGTCTCGAGTGAATTCCGCGACATCGATGGCGGTGGCTCCCGGCGGTGCCGGGGCGACTCCGGTCAGTTGGAAGCCTCCGGCGGGGTTGAGCCCCAGTCTCAGCGGTGCGGCGACGACGGGGACCGGTGGTGCGCCGTGTGCGAGCGTGATGAGGGGTTTGAGGGTGAGTCGCGAGTTGTCGGCGGTCAGTGGCAGGCGTCCGACGAGTCGGATTTCGAAGTCATCGGTCTGAGGTGTCGCGAACTCCACGACAAGCAGTTGGCGTCCGGTCTGGTTGGGGAGTTTTCGGATCGTGAGCAGATCGGGTGCGGAGATGTCTCCGGGGCGGAACATCAGTTGTTCTGGCAGTGCGAGCGTCATGAAGTTCAGAGGTCCGCCGCGGACCTGGACCGGCAGTCGGTATTCGAGCTGTGATTCGAGCGGGTGTACGACGACCCGGCAGAGCGGAGCGACGGTGACGGTCGGCCTGGGAGTCACCACCACGGCGGCCGGATTTCTGGTCCATTCGATCCTGAGTCTTCGACCGGCACCCAGCAGGAATTGGTCTGCCAGGGAATCGACGGCGATCGCTGCGGGTACTGCGACTCGGGGCGGATTGGCCGGCAGCAGTAACTTGAGTTTCCCGGCCAGGACGCGTGGAATCGACAGGTCGATGCTGCCTCCCTGGGGAGTTGTCTTCACCGTGGGTCTGAGGTCGAGTTCGATCTGGTCGACTCGCGGGGTATCCGAGTCCGAGGGCGGCAGGTCCAGCAGCAGGGTCTTTCCGTCGTCGGCTCGAGCCAGCGGGTGTCTCTGGGAATTGACCCGGCAGGCATTGGGTCCGAGGTTGACTCCATCGACGGGCAGGGCCACTCGCACGGGGGCGTCCCGGGCGGTGACGACCGCTTCGATGGTGGCGTTCAGCCCGATCGAACCATCGGGTCGGAATGTCGCGGTGTACTCGGCCTGCCGCAGCATGACTTGACTGTCGATATCACCCAGCCGTAGCTCGACTTTCAGGGAATCGAGCAGGTTGGGGCGAACGAAGGCGAAGGGGACCACGCCCGAGGGTCGGCCATCGGCATCGACGGGCAGCAGCACGTCGGGCCGACCGGCCAGCGGTGGTTGCGGCGGTGCGGGTGTTGTCTTGGGGGGGTCCTGTGCGACGGCGTGCGAGAGTCCGGCGAGGGCCAGCAGGATGCCAAGCCCGGTCGGGATGCCGCGGTAGGTCCGCGTAGATCCCAGGGACTCCTCGTCGATGTCCTCGGGGGAGATCGGCCATTCCGAGAACGGTTGTCGGTGCCACAGTGATGCGGGGAGCAGCAGCAGGAGCCAGCAAGCGGCCAATGCGGCGCCGGTCATCAGGGTCCAGGGAGCGGGGATCCACCAGCTCAGCAGGATCAGCACGGCGAGGCCCACAGAGGTCCAGCGTGCATCGAATCGCCGGCTGGCCAGGCGGCAGAAGCCTCCGCTGATCAGCACCACCACCAGCACCAGCCAGCTCAGTGCCGCCAGGCGATCGTGTCGGACCAGGCTGACGGGCAACTTCGAGGGAGCTGATTTCAGGCTGGTCCGCCGCCTGTCCCAGTCGCCGGGTTCCGCGGCGGTCGTTTCTGAGCCCTGGACCAGCTGCCACCAGTCCCACGGCGAGAGCGGGTTGAAGATCGCGTGATGCGGTCCTCGACCCAGCGGTCCCAGCAGCCGGGCACTCCAGTGTCCGTTCCGAGACATGGCGTCTTCTTCGAGTTGACCGGGGGATGCGGACACGACCTGGTCGGGGGGGGCCGCCACCTCCCATGTGAACCCGACATCCACTTCGAGTTGAGGAAAGGGGATGGTTCGCTCGGAGACCAAAAACGCGGTGGCTGCGGGAGTGGTGTATCGAATTTCGATGCTCCGCAGCACTCCCTGTTCGAGCGGAGGAATCGAGACGCTCGGACCATCCGATCCGGCACCGGCCGCCTGCCCGTTGACCAGCACGGCTTCGAGTCGTGCCGGAGCGGGCAGTCGGAATGGGAATGCGCGACGATAGCTGCCGCCGGAGAACATGATGACAGCCGAATGGTGATCGAGATCGGCGTCGATGGGTGCCAGGTGGGTGAGCACCCGCATCACCACGGCTTGCCCACTGCCAGTCTCGCTGTCTCCGGCTGCGGGCTGGTTTGCGGGCTGGTTTGCGGGCTGGGAGGTCTTGCTGTTGGGGTCGACGGGGGTTTCGGTGAGAGGAGTGGAGGTGGTCGGCTTGTCGGGCGGGGTGGCGGGGCTGAGCGGTAAGTCGGGATCCGACGGTGTGTCTGGTGACCAGCGGAACAGGCCTCCCGCGGCCGATTCCGTCACCGCGTCGAAACTGGCAAACCCCGGCCACGGATCTCCCAGGGTTTCGGCCCGTATCACCTGCAGGCGTCCGGAGTTGTTTTCGCCGAGCCGGGTCCCCGTCAGCGGCACCGCCGCGGCCAGGACCAGTCGGTGTCGATCACAATCGAGCGGTTCGACCAGGGGCAGGTCGCTGGCATCGAGTTGGGTGCCGGTGCGGCTGAGTTGTATCAGCAGTGGGCGGGTCGAGGTGGTGTCGACCGCATCGGACCACTCGATGAACAGCTGCTGGCGGTTGCCGGCAATCGCGATCGTCCGCCATTCGATCCGAACCGCGGGGTCAACCGGACGCAGATCGACGATATTCCAGCCGGGGGCCAGGACCGCGCGCGTGGAAAACGAAGCTCCCGAGGTGGCCGACCAGGCGATTTCCGCCGAGGCGATCCAGCCCGACTGGCTGCGGTCGATCCGGGCCAGGACATCGGCGGCGAGAGATCGTCGTGGCTGGCCGATGACGAGTTGGAGCGAGGTGTTGGCGGCGATTTGGCGGAACGTGAAGCGGCGTCCTCCGACGGAGTCGGCCGTCTGTTTCCAGCCCACCGCAGCAAACGTCTTCAACTCGAGTGGTTCTCGGACGCTGAGCGTGAGGTCGGGTTGAGGGGCTTCGAGCGAATTGCCGATTGGCCGGGTGCCCGAGACCGAGACGAAGGGCAGTTTCCAGGCCTCGCCAGGCCGGATATCGGTTTCGAGCGTGACCTGCAGAGTTCTCGACGGGCCGGTCCTGGCGTGTGGCAG
Organism: Planctomycetota bacterium; assembly: GCA_963580005.1. GTDB lineage: Bacteria > Planctomycetota > Planctomycetia > Planctomycetales > Planctomycetaceae > UBA8437. Next base: position 13,749 of record CAUZJR010000015.1, on the reverse strand, counting down.
AGGGTCGGGCAGGGTGATCTTCCAGGACTGCGGTCCCGTCGAGGTCACACGGCGGGCCCGCACGCTTGCTCCGTCGTAGAGAATCGACTCGACCCGGACCTGGGCCGGCATGGTCAGAATCAGTTCGCGGGTTGCCTGCCCCGTGCGTTCGAAGACCAGTTCGGTGACGATGCGGGCTCCGCTGACGGCGATTTCACAGCTGGTGGTTTGCCGCAGCAGGAGTCGTGTGGGCGAGACCGGGGCGGCGGTGGGTGCCTGGTCGACGACGAGTTGGCAGCGGGTGCGTTGTCCCAGGTCGAGCCGGACCCGGCGGTGCCGTGGGGGAACAGCGGGCAGCGTGTTGGCGGTGCCGCGGGAGATGTGCCCCTGGGAAGAGCTCAGCCGGTACTTCGACGGGAGATCGAGGACCAGGGAGGTTTGTACGGCGGGGGCGAGCGGGAGGTCGAATTCGACGAGCGAGACGATCTTGCGACCGGGCAGCGACCACTGTCCGGTGACTGTGGTCGTTCCCGGTGGTGCGACGAGCACCACGTTTCCGGAGGCGGTTGTACCCCACGAGGGAGTCTTGCCGTCCTGCTGTAGCGACTCGATGGCCAGCCCCAACGGCGCCAGGGGCACCGTCACGGGTGCCGGGGTGTTGTTGACCAGCTGCAGAGTCAGTCGTCCTTCGCGGAGCCGAATGCCGTCGATGCGGGCCGAGTAGGTGGCAGACTGGATCCAGGCGGACCGGGGCCGGGACCTCAAGCGGGTGATGTCGCCCAGCAGTTGGAAGTACTCGCGGCGGGGAATCGCTTGCCAGGGCCCGGCCGGCCAATCGGCGGCACGCGACTCGTCGACGGCGCGCACCCGCGACGTGTCGGTGAGCAGTTGTTGGGCAAGGGCCTGGGGACCGGGGCCGGCCAACACCCAGGCAGCCAGGGTCGACCACAGCCACCAGGCCAGTGATCGGCGTGTCATCCCTCTACCCCCGAATCCAGCTGAGCCGCAACTTCGGGCTCCTCGAGGGGCTGTGGCGAAGGTGGTGCGTGGATGGCGGTCGAGGGGGGTCGGCCGGTGGGGTGGGCGGTGCGGTGTGCGGCGGGTTGGGCGGCGAGGCTGATTTCTCCGGAGGATCCGTGGAGTCGACTTGAGGCGGTGAGTGACACCAGGTCGATCGAGAGGCGTCGGCCGAAGCGTCGATGCAGGATCGTCGCCAGCGTGGCCAGGGTCAGGCCCAGCACCGCCGGCTGCAGCAGCAGCGTGATCGGTTCGGCCAGCCACAATGCCGAGACGGCCACGACGAACCCGACGGCCAGGAACGTGATCGCATGCCGGGTAGCGGGGATGTAGAGCAGCACGAGTCCGGCCAGCAGGGCCAGCCCGGCGCCCAGCAGGACCAGGCTCCATTGCGAGATCGAGCGGATACGGAATGGGTCGGGCGGACCGTAGTTGGTGAACACGTAGGCGTTGCCGAGTGAGGTTGCCGGCAGGTTGGGTGAGTGACCTGGAACGGCGAGCCAATCGGCGGCGCGTTCGAAGCCGGCGTCGGACTCGCGTCCGAAATGTAGCATCTGCCACTTCCAACTGAAGCGGGGTGCGTGGCCACGTGCTCCGCTGAGCAGATGCTGGCCTCCCGGGAGATGCACCTGCCAGAGTGTCTCGGCCACGTGGACGGTTTCGGCCAGCCGCGGAGCCACCAGGTTGTGCCGTCCCGAGAGGATCCCGGTTTCGGAGTGGCCGCTGACCCGGTAGTCGACCTGCAGCAGGTGTTCGGTTCCCGGAGCGAATCTCGAGACATCGAGTCGGAACTCGGTGCCACCCTCTGGTGTGACGGTTTGACGGAAGTGGTCGCTGGAGAGCGGTTGACCGTCCCAGCTGAACACCGGCGGGCGGTTCATTCGAGCTTGGGACGGGAACGTCAGTGCGAGGGTCGTGATCTGTCCCTGGATGTGATAGCAGGCCCAGGCCTGGGCGATTCCCTTGTCGACATCCTGGATCACCTGGGCGATGACGACACGGGGCACGGTGAAGCGGTGCGAGTCGGCCAGGTCGCCCAATCGCAGTGCGAGGTCGACCTGGGGGGGCGATCCGGCGGCTCGCCAGACCGGCCGATTCTCGAGGTCGAGTTCCGACTTCCAGGTCTCGGAGTCGAGCACCACATCGATGCCCCCTCCCCCGGTCAGCTCGAAACGGGTCGATGCGAATTCCGAGTCCGTGCTTTGCAGCAGCGGGATCGGGACCGGCACGGATGTGATCGCGTAGACTTGGGGTGCGGGCAATTCGAAGTCGGCCAGGATGCGGAATGACCCGAGTCGATCCTCGTCGAGTTGAATGTCGGCCTGCTGTTGGGTGCCGACCTCGATCCCCGGTCGAGCCTCGAGCGGGATCGGATCGGATCCGGAATCGGCCTGCAGTCGGAAGGCGATCTTCACGTCCTGCAGCGGCCGGGGGACCATCAGCTTGACCGTGCCAATACGAGCGTACTGGACCCGGTAGACCATCTCCTGGGTGACCAGCAGTTTGCCGTCTGAGTAGCTGGCGACGACCGAGGAGTCGGTGCTGATTTGCCTGGGCTGGGGAATCACTCGAGCCTGGAAGTTGGCGACACCGGGTGCGAGCCGGAAGTAGTCGTCGGCTCCGACGAGGCCGTCCTTGAGTTCGTCGGGGAGGGTGATCAGTTGTTTGAGTTGTGCCGAGAGAGGTCGGGTGGTGGTTTCGTTGGCGGCGGTGAATTCGCTGTCCACGTTGATCGCTCGACCGACAACCAGAATCGGTTGCGGGGGAGTGGGTGCCTTGAGTTCCGGCAGAGTCAGTTCCACGGCGTCGCTCCCGCGAATCGCCCGGCTGGCCTTGAAGCGGACGGCGAAGCGTCCGTCGGCGGAACTCTGCCGCGCGGCCAGCCCGACTCTCAACACCTGGCCCTGATCGTCGTAGCGGAACTGCAGCTCGGGAGACTCGGCGGCGGCCACCTGCCAACCCTGTTCGGTCCAACCCGGCCAGTGAAATTCGAAGGCTTCGATCGCGCCACGGAAGACCTGGGCCCTGGGGATGTCGATGACCAGTTCGGCGGTCGATTCTGAGAGTTTCAGGAACAGTTGCGGTTCGGCGACGAAGCGGGGTTGGATTTCGACGAGATCGAATTCGAGGCGGAAGGGCTGTCGGAGGATTTCCCAGGCGCTGGCGACGTCGTCGCCGAAGAGCGTGGTCAGGATCGGGGTGCGGGGCAGGCCACGTACGTTGATCCGGTGAACGAAGCGGCCGAGCTTGCGTGTGCTGCGGTAGTTGTCGAGCAGCTTCAGGACGACGTGGCCAGTCTGGTAGCGAGCCCCCTCGACGTGGAACCCATCGAGCACCAGCGGTTTGCCTCCCGAGGGAAACTCACCCTGCAGCGTCCAGTGGATCTCGATCGGTTCGCCGGCGGCATCGGTCGTCCCGTCGACCAGCGGCAGATGAACTCGGCCGGGTTCGTCGGGGTCGATTTGCGGGTCCTGGATCGCGTCGCCCTTGACATCGACCAGGCGGTAGCCGGTGGGCAGGTCGACGGTAATCGTATCGGGGCGTCCCTTGAGGACTCGGATCTGCTGCAGCGTCTTGAGCACGACGGCGTCGGTATTGGGTTCGACGGCGACGGCGATCGAGGAGGCCAGCACGGTATCGTCGTCTTGTGTGGCCGTGGATCTCCACGCCAGATCGACGCGGTCACCGACTCCATGAACCTCGATCCGCGTCGACCCATTCTCAGCGGCCCGGGTCGCAGCCTGTCCGTGTCCTTCGGCTGTGCTGACTCGCAGCGGGTCACCGGGAACCACCAGCACCAGCCTGGTGCCGGCGGCCGGGGGTGTCGGCAGTGCCAGTTGCAGCCGTCGGCCGGGGTGTTCGCGGAGCACCGGAACGTTGAGCCGAAAGGACAACTCGTGCAGGCCCTGTCCCTTGATCCACCAGCGGAGCCCGTCGCCCGGGTCGGACTTCCTGGTGTCCGGTCGAGATTGTCCTGGTCCGCGGTAGGTAACCTTGGATGCGAGGACCGTGTTGCCGGTCCTCATTCTGAGCACCACCGGCACCCATTCGTCGGTCCGCTGTACGCGGATCTCGACTTTGGCGTCCAGCACCGCGCGGTCACCCTGGACACGACCGTCGAGCGAGACACTGGTGACGTGCAGCGGGGGGGCCTGCTGGTTGGTTTGCCAGCGGAGGAATTCTTTCCAGATATCGCCCGGGACCGGGACTCGCTCGCCGTTGGGACCCGGCAGGAAGATCCATTCGCCGTCCTCGGTCGTCCGCGGCTTAGCGGGTGGGGCCGGTTTGGCGGCCGGAGGTTTTGGGCTGGTCTTGCCGGGTGCCGTTTTCTGCGCAGCGGCGGGGCGGGCCGCCGGCCGGGTCGTCGGTTGAGCCACTGCGGCGTCGACGGCCAGGAGGCAGACTGTCAGGAGCAGCCAGGGGCTCCCGGTTGTGAGACGCAGAACGCGTCGCGGCGAAGAGAATTGCATGAATGGGGACCCACCTGCTCCCATGGTATCCGTGCCCCATGGGGCACGGAAGCACCAAACTCGACGCCTCACCACAATTGCCCTCGAGCCGGCTTTGCGGAGGTGTCCGGGGGTTGGGATTACATCAATCGGGAGAGTTGTGCGTGCAGGGGAGTGCCGTTAGTGGCCAGCAGGTCGGCGACGTCGACATCGAAGAGGCCGTCATCGAGCGAGGTCACTGAGCCACCGGCCTCGGTGACCAGCAACGCCCCGGCTGCCATGTCCCAGGGCTTGAGCGTGGTGGAGAAGAAGGCATCGAGACGTCCGGCGGCGACGTAGGCGAGGTTGAGTGCTGCCGAGCCGGTCCGCTGGGTGTGTTGTGCCGAGACGAGGACTCGCAGGAACCGGGCCACGGCGGGGTGATCGGCCGAGTCGAGGCCCACCGGCAGGCTGGCGGTCACCAGTGCCGAGTCGAGATCGGTGACGGTTTGGGCCGAGACCGACACGGGTGTCGAGTTCAATTGCGTCCCCTGGCCGCGGGTCGCGGTGAACAGCTCGTCGTGGCTGGGATCAAATACCACCGCCACGGCCAGTTCGCCCCGGTACTCCATCGCGATCGACACGGCGAAGTAGGGGACCCCGTGCACGTAGTTCCCCGTCCCGTCCAGCGGATCGATGATCCAGCGGAAGTCTCGCTCGGTTCCCTGGTCGATCAGGCCTTCTTCGCCGAGCAGTCCGTGACCGGGGAATCGGTCCTTCAGCAGTTCCTCGATCGCCTGCTGGCTCTCGAGGTCCGCCTCGGTGACAACGTCACGGCGGCTCTTCTCGGTCACCGTGAACCGGTCTCGCCACGACATCAGGATCTCGCCGGCGAGTCGAGCGGCCTGGATGGCTGTTTCGAGAGCTTCGTCGAGGCCGGCCTGCTGGAAATCCGTTTCCGCCACGTGGTGCTCCGCTTCGAGAATCGCCGATCGGCCACCAGGGTCGGTCGCTGAAGGCTGCGGCGATTCTAGTCTTGAGCCGGCTGGTTGTCGTCGCCGACCTCGGGATTGACCCAGCAGGGCAGTGGCTCTGAGGCCAGTCCGGCCAGCAGGTTATTGGCGGCGATCTCGGCCATCCCGTTCCGGCTGGCGATGGTGGCACTGGCGATGTGCGGGACGACCAGGCAGTTGGGCAGCGACAGCAGCGGGTCGTCGGCGGCGGGAGGTTCGGGGTCGGTGACATCGAGTCCGGCGGCGAAGATCTGTCCGTTCTGCAGCGCGTCGTGGAGATCGCTGCTGACGTGCAGCGGTCCACGGGCCGAGTTGATGAAGACCGCGGTGGATTTCATCATCTCGAATGCCCGGGCATTGAACATGCCGGTGGTGGATTCGTTGAGATCGACATGGACCGAGACGAAGTCGGATTCTGCGAGCAGGGTCTCGAGATCGACCTGTCGCGCCTCGAGTTCAGACTCGGCCGCTTCGTTGGTGTACTGGTCGTGATACAGCACGGGCATGTCCCAGCCGCGGTGGCATCTACGGGCCATGGCGAAGCCGATGCGGCCCATGCCGACGATGCCGATGGTCTTTCCGCAGAGGTCCAGCCCGATGTGGCCTCGCGGTTCCCAGGTCTTCCAGGCTCCGTCGCGGACGTAGTCGGCGGCCTCGACAATGCGGCGGGCGGCTGAGATCAGCAGGGTGAAGGCCATATCGGCGGTGGCATCGGTCAGCACGCCCGGCGTATTCCCCACGCGGATGCCTCGACGAGTCGCCTCGGGGACGTCGATGTTGTTGAAGCCGACGGCGTAATTGCTGACCACGGCCAGTCCCGGCCCGGCGGCATCGAAGAACTCGGCATCGACCCGTTCGGTCAGCAGGCTGAGTACTCCGTCGCATCCGGCGATCTTTTCGAGCAAGACGTCGCGCGAGGGCGGCAGTGGCTCGGTCCAGATCTCGGCATCGCAGGCGTCCTGGACGATTTCGAGACCGGCATCGGGGATATTTCGAGTGACAAAGACGCGGGGCTTGGTAGCTGAGGACATCGTGGAGACCCCTGGACGAGGGCGGTGTGGCCGAAGTACGTGTCGACTCCGTTCGCCTCCTGCAAGACATCCTCGCGGTCGCAATGACTGAGGACATCTCGGCCCGGTAAGAGCGGCCTGCATGCCGCGTGGGCACGTTCAGTCTAGCCCGTAGAAGTGACCTCTGGCAATCACCACATCGGTCTAGCGGCCGTCACGGATCATCTCGCGGGCGGCATTGCGTCCACAGGCACCCATCACGCCGCCACCGGGGTGAGCCGCGCTGCCGCAGAGGTACAGGCCTTTCAGGGGTGTGCGGTGATCGGCCCAGCCGGGCACCGGCCGCAGGTTGAACAGCTGGTGCAGCGGCATCGCCCCCTGAAAGATGTTGCCTCCGGTGAGCCCGAAGGTCGACTCGAGGTCCACCGGCGAGAGGACCTGGTGGTGCAGGACGGAGTCGGGGACGTTGGGTGCGTAGAGCGCGATTTCGGCCAGGCACCGCTCCAGCAGCAGCTCGCGGGATCTCTCGTCCCAGGCACCATCGGCCAGTTCGTAGGGCGCGTACTGTACGAACAGCGAGAGCAGGTGGTGTCCTGGCGGTGCGAGGGTCAAGTCGACCGAGGTGGGGATCGTCATCTCGACGATCGGCCGCGACGAGATGCGGCCCTGCCGGGCGTCGTCGTAGGCGGTCTCCAGGTACTCGCAGCCGGTGCCAATGTGGATGGTACCGCGGTGTTGCGGCCCGACCTCGAGGTGTCCGGGGCAGCAGAGGAAATCGGGCAGTTGGTCTACGGCGAGGTTGATCTTGGCACTGGCGCTGGAGTAGTCGATCCGGTCCACGGCACGCACAAAGCCGTCCGGGAGTGCCGATTCGGAGACCAGCCGTCGAAAGGTCTGGTGGGCATCGATGTTGCTGGCGACCCTGGAGGCGGCGATCGGTGTGCCGTCGACGACGACACCCGTGACGGCATCGCCCTGGTTCTCGATCGACTCGACCGTGCACCCGGTGCGGATTTCAACTCCTCGTTCGGTCGCCGCGGCGGCCAGTGCGTTTGCGAGTCCTCCCATTCCGCCTTCGACGTAGCCCCACACGCCGCGTGCGCCGCCGGCTGCGCCCATCACGTGGTGCAGCAGCACGTAGCCGGTGCCTGGTGCCGAGATCGGTTGAAAGGTCCCGATGATCGCGTCGGTGGCCAGGGTGCTCTTGAGCACATCGGATTCGAACCAGCGATCGAGAATCGGCAAAGCGGCCCCGGTCAGCAACTCGATCGCCTCGGGCAAATCTTCGCCGAGCTCGCCGAGTGCTTCGTGGAGTGACCAGGCCGAGCGGGCGTCGCGGATCTTCGAGAAGATCCCTCGTCGTCGCCACGACTTCGGCAGCGGCAGCAGGTTGGGGGCGGTGCGGGTGAGGACCGGTTCGAGTCGTTCGGCGATCCGTTCCAGCAGGGCTTCGTAGCGTGGAAATGCCTCGGCGTCGGCCTCGGAAAACTTTGCGATCTCGCGTCGATTCGAATCGCTGTCGGGTCCCAGCAGCAGGTGGCGACCATCCTGGGTCGGGGTAAACGACGACGGGTTTCGAGGCAGCACCTTGTAGCCGTGGCGTGCCAGCTCGAGATCTCGTTCGATTTCTGGCAGCAGCAGGCTGACGACATAGCTGGCCGTGGAGACCCGGTAGCCGGGCCAGAGTTCCTCGGTCACGCACGCTCCGCCGACGGTGTCCCGGCGTTCGAGCACCAGCACTTTCCAACCGGCGGCTGCCAAGTCGGCCGCACAGACCAGCCCGTTGTGGCCGGCGCCGATGATCACGCAGTCATACGGCGGCGTCATGACCGGTCTCGGCCTGCGTCAGCTCTGAGGCGTCCACCAGAGAGTCTCCCACCGCGGCCTCTCCGGTCACCTCACGCCCCAGCCGATAGGCGAGGTTGCCGAGGTGGCACAGCGTGCTGCTGGTGGATCCGATGTCGATGTCAGCGGCGGGTGCCTGGCGTGAGCGGATGCAGTCGATGAAGTTGGCGACGTGGTCGGCATCGGCCCGCAGGCCATCGGAGTGGGGGGCCTGGCTGCGGCCGTAGATCTTGTAGCCGCCGCGGTCGATGATCAGGGTCCCCAGTTCCCCGTAAAACGCCGTCCCCTCGCTGCGACCCTCGGGGCCTCGAGTGCTCCACAACCGGTGCTCCCAGGCGATGGTGGCGTCGGGATAGTCGAACTGAACGCAGAGTGTATCGGGGGTCTGGCGGTCGTCCTGGAAGTGATAAATGCCGCCGCTGGCCGAGGTGCGGGTGGGAAGTTCCAGGCCCAGCCCCCAGCGGGCGACATCGAGCGAGTGGACTCCGTAGCGGCCCAGGGCTCCGGTGCCAAAGTCCCAGAACCATCTCCAGCTGTCGTGAAACCGCGCGGGGTGAAATGGGCCAGGTGCGGCCGAACCCAGCCAGGCGGCGTAATCGACTCCGGCAGGGGGGGCGGTCTCGGACCGGGTCCCGATCGACTTACCGCGATGTACGGTCCAGGCACGGGCCAGCCGCACCCTGCCGATTTCTCCGGCATGAATCAGCTCGATCGCTTCGCGGAAGTGGCCGCCGCTGCGTTGTTGCAGCCCGCACTGGATCACGCGGCCGGTGTCACGGGCCACCTCGACCAGCTGCCGTGATTCGTCGATGGTCCTGGAGACCGGTGCTTCAACGAAGACGTCTTTGCCGGCCTGGCAGGCCAGTTGGGTCATCGTGGCATGGTGATGGTCGGGCGTGGCGATGACGACCGCATCGAGGTCGGTACGGTCGATCACTCGCTGGAATTCGCCGGAGTGCTCGGGAGCAAACCCCTGTGCTTCCATCAACCGCGGCGTGGCGGAGTCGAGCACTCCCGGATCGACATCGCAGATCACGGCCACATCGGTGTCGCTGCGGCCGGCGAGCAGCGTGGCGAGTTCGAGTCCACGACGTCGGACTCCGATGACACCCACCGCGACGCGTTCGGCCGGAGACCCGGAGGAACGAGCCGGGGCCAGTGCGACCACTCCGGCGGCCGCAGCACCGGCCACCGCGGCGTTCTTGGCGCTGTGGCCGAGGAATTCACGGCGACTGAGGTCGTCGTGGGCGTCCGCCGAGGGCGGTACCAGTGGCGGGGTTCGAGTCGACTCGTTGACCATACTGCCAGTGTAGCAATGCGGTTCGGGCGGCCGCCAGTGGCGGCTGGCCTGACGGATCTTGACAGCGGTTGGCGATTGTGAGACGAACCCGTCGCGGGTCGGCATCTGGACCGGGCACGTTTTTGAAACGGCACAGGAAACGGAGAGGGAGTTCGAATTGATGGACGGACTGAGACGGACGATTGCCCGCTGCCTGGGCCTGGGCGGGGTCCTGCTGGCGACGCTGATCATCTCCGCCGGCATGCTCGCCATCTTCTCAGCCGCCGGCGACCATGCGGTCGAGACGGTGATGAAGGTCGTCGCCTCGGTATCGCTGCTGGCTCTGCTCGTCGACGGCGTGGTGTTGCTGGTGGCCGTCGCAATGACCGTCTCGGGTTCCGGCGACGAGTCGTGAGGCGAGGCGAGGCGGGGCGAGTTGTCGTACGGCCTGGCCCGCCTGGGGCGAGCTAGTCCCAATCGAGCGGAGCCTGCCAGGCCTGTTTGAGGTCGGCGAGCCGGGAATCGATCAGCAGGTGGCCCTCGCCGCTGCGGATTTCGAGCCGATCGTCCTGGCAGGTGGTGCCGACTTCGACCACCGGCTGCCCCGCCAGGGCCTCGCGGAAGGCCTCTTCAGACTCAGCGGCCACCTCGACCAGGAACCGGGTGGGACTCTCGGAGAACAACAGCACGGCCTCATCGAGTCCGTCGCAGGCCTCGGCCATCTTGCCCAGGTCCAACGTGGCACCGATTCCGCCGGCGAAGGCCATCTCGGCAACGGCGACCGCGAGTCCTCCTTCGCTGAGGTCGTGGCAGCTGCGGAGTGTGCCGGCGGAGAGGGCTGCGTGGAGTCCGGCGAAGAGCTTCGGGGCGTTTTCCAGGTCGACTCGAGGCACGGCTCCGCCCGAGAGCGAATTGACCAGTGCCAGGTGGCTGCCTCCGAGTTCAAGGCGGGTGCGACCGACCAGCAGCAGCTTGCTGTCGGGCTGCTTGAAGTCCATCGAGACGATCGCGGTGATGTCGTCGACCTGTCCCAGGGCGCTGATCAGCAGAGTGGAGGGGATGGCGACGCTTTGTCTCTGGCCCGAGGCGTCATCCCATGCGAATTCGTTGTTGAGGCTGTCCTTGCCGCTGATGAAGGGAGTGCCGAAGGCGACGGCCGCGTCGTAGCAGCCCAGGGCGGCTCGAACGAGAGTCCCCAGGGTCTCGGGGCGTTCGGTGTTGCCCCAGCAGAAGTTGTCGAGGATGGCGATCCGGGTCGGATCGGCTCCAGTGGCGATGCAGTTCCGCAGTGCTTCGTCGATCGCGGCAACAGCCATCCAGTAGGGATCGAGGTCTCCGTAGTGGGGGTTGAGTCCACAGGAGACGACGAGGCCGCGGTTCGAGTCGAGGTCGGGACGAACGACTGCGGCGTCGGAGGGTCCATCGTCGGCGGCACCGACCAGGGGCTTCAGCACGCTGCCGGCCTGCACCTCGTGGTCGTACTGCCGGATGACCCACTCCTTGCTGCAGACATTCAGCGACCCGAGTATGCCCAGCAGGTCCTCGTCCCAGCGGTCTCGCCGGGGCAGTTGCAGTTCCTGTACCGGTGGCGGAGTGTAGACGGCTTCGCGGATGACCGGAGGTCTTCCGTTGTGGAGGAACTCCATGGTGAGTTCACCGACGGTGGTGCCGTCGTACTTGAGGACCAGGGAGTCGGTGTCCTGGAACTCCCCGATCGCCGCGGCCTCGACACCCTCGGACTCGCACAGCGAGCGGAATTCGTCCCAGTTCTCTGGTGGCACCGACAGCACCATGCGTTCCTGGGCTTCGGAGATCCAGATCTCGGTGTACGAGAGTCCCTCGTATTTCAGCGGGGCGCGTTCGAGCCAGACTTCGACCCCCAGATCCTCGGCCATTTCACCCACCGCGCTGCTGAAGCCTCCGGCTCCACAGTCGGTGATCGCCGTAAACAGCTGACGATCTCGAGCCTCCAGCACCACATCGACGACCATCTTCTCGGTGATCGCGTTCCCGATCTGGACGGCTCCCCCGGAAAGTTCCTCGCTGTGATCGGTCAATTCCGCCGACGAGAAGGTCGCTCCGTGGATGCCATCGCGGCCGGTGCGGCCTCCGATGGTGACCACCAGGTCTCCGGGTCGAGCGGCCTTGGTCGAGAGTCCCACGGGGATCATGGCCACGTTGCCGCAGAAGACCAGCGGGTTGCCCAGGTAGCGGTCGTCGAAGCAGAGTGCTCCGTTGACGGTGGGGATGCCCATCCGGTTGCCGTAGTCGCGGACTCCCGAGACGACGCCGCGGATCACGCTGCGAGGGTGCAGGACTCCGGGTGGGAGGTCATCGACGGAGGTGTCGGGAGGAGCGAAGCAGAAGACGTCGGTGTTGCAGATTGGCCGGGCGCCCATGCCAGTGCCCAGCGGGTCGCGGATCACTCCGCCGATCCCCGTGTTGGCTCCGCCGTAGGGTTCCAGGGCCGAGGGGTGGTTGTGCGTTTCGACCTTGAAACAGACATCGAGCGTGTCGTGAAACGTCACGATTCCGGCGTTGTCCTTGAAGACACTGACGCACCAGTCGTCTGCCCCCAACCGTTCGCGGATCACCGCGGTCGCCTCGAAGATGGTCTCCTTGAGCATCTGGTCGAAGTGACGCTCGGTCGATTCGTCGCGGTAGTGGATCCGTCCGCCGAGCGTCTTGTGCGAACAGTGTTCGCTCCAGGTCTGGGCGATTGTCTCGAGCTCGATGTCCGTCGGGTCGCGTCCCAGGTCGACGAAGTAATCGCGGATGGTCTGCATTTCCTCGAGCGAGAGGTAGAGCTGGCCGTCGCGGCTCTGGCGGGTGAGTGCCGAGTCGTCCATCTTGCGAAGTGGGACCGATTGCAGTTGGAATGCGTAGTCGCTGCCGACGTCGATCGAGTCCATGGCCAGGGGACCCTCGACGATGTGCTCGATGGCGTCGTTGGCGAGCACCCGTTCGGCGAGTCGTGCGAGGTCTTCAGGTGAGGCGTCGGTGTTGACTCGGTACTTGCGGCAGGTGGCGACCGCCTCGGCAACAAGCCCCAGTTCCTCCAACGCCTTCAGAGCACTCTGGGCGACATTGTCGGTGACCCCGGGCTTGAAGAGCACGTTGAGCAGCCGGCTGCCGTCGCCGGGGGCCTGGTCTGGTGAGTCGTCTGGTGAGTCGTCCGCGTCGACGGCTCGGATGGTCTGGACCTGGACGAGTTCATCGACGAGCAGGCTGCCGGCGGTTTCGGCAACGAGCGTGCTGTCGGCGTCGGTCTGGATCAGGAAGCTGTTCGAGGCCTGGACATCCCTGAGCGTGGTGATGCCCAGGTCGCGGCTGGCCGAGAGTACTCGGGCGGCCTCGCGGTCGATTTCGTCGGCCGCGGGTCGGACTTCGATTTCCCAGAGCATGCCATCCCTGGACGGGTCGGGGTCGGTCGCGACGGCGGGTCGGGAGCACCTCCCGGCTCAACCCAATCCGTCGCGTTGTCTTTTGGCCTCTTCGAGCAGCTTTTGCAAGGCAGAGGGATCGTCGTGTTGCAGCGAGTCGGCGAATTCTCTGAGCCGGGCCTGCAGTTCTTCGAGAGCGTCCTGCACCGGGCGGGCGTTCTGGGTGAGAATCGGGACCCACAGCCCGGGGTCTCCCGCGGCGATGCGGGTGGTGTCGCGAAAGCCGCTGGCGGCGAGTTCGACGTCATCGGTCTGCAGCGTTCCGGCCAGGGCCGCGGCGACCAGGTGAGGCAGGTGGCTGGTGCGGGCCAGGGCCCGGTCGTGTTCGCCAGGCGTCCGTCGCACGACCGTCGATCCCAGCTCTCTCCAGAACTGCTCGACCCGCCGGGCCTGTGTCGGCTGGGCAGAGTCGGTTGGTGTGACGACACAGACGCGGTCCTGGAACAGCGTCGGGTCGGAGTGCTCGAAGCCTTGCAACTGGGAACCGGCCAGCGGGTGCGACCCGATGAACGCGGGCCCGTCGGCACCGCACAGGTCAGCCAGTTCTTCGCAGACGAGTTGCTTGGTGCTGCCCGCGTCGGTGATCAGTGCGTCGGGAGCCAACACTTCAGCCAGCGCCCGCACATCGGTACAGATTCGGTCGACCGGTGTGCAGACCACAGCGAAGTCGGCCTCAGCTGCGGCCGCGACCGAGGTCGATCCCTCGTCGATCAGCCCCGCATTGACGGCCCCGGC
>CAUZJR010000014.1:0-25374 GCA_963580005.1 Planctomycetota bacterium | reverse complement strand
CCGTTCACGGTGCTCGGCGATCAGCCACGTCTCCTTGTGCACCGGCATCAACACGTAGGGTTCGTCGGGGTCCTCGGGCTTCAACTCCTTGACCTTCTCGACCATGTAGTCGATGAACGCCTCGGGATCGCCGCCGACCGAGGGGTGCTGAAAGCTCCCCTTGCAGTACTTCGAGAAGAAACACGGCGCAAAGGGAGCCTCTTCGCCGCAATAGAGCTCCACACCTCGACGACCCAGGCTCCGCACCATCGCCAGGGCGTGCCAGCCCCTTGAGTGGGTCACGATCACGCGTCCCATGGCAAGCACCTCCCACTCCCGCTCTCGACTTCACATTTCGGCGGCCGAGAATAAACCACGCGGGTTAAACAAAGCGAGGGATCCGCAACAACGGATCCCTCGCTCGCACGGATCAGATTGATGCCGGACCTGAACGCGCCCGGTGACCGGTTGCTAACGCAACCAGATTTGACCTCCTACAGTCAAACCCTGCCACCAGAGCGTTTCGAACCCAGGATCGACACCAATAGCCGGGGGCTCCGACTGACCGTTGTCGTTGTAATAAATGTTGTCGTGAGCCCGCGACACTCCGCCGGCCACCGTGACGTCGTAGGCCAGAAAGAACTCGATGTTCTCGCTGGGGAACAGCTTCATGAAGAACCGGAAGTCCGCCACCTGGGCAAAGCGGGAACTCCGCCTGGTCGCCCGCGTGGGTCCGTCCCCAAAACTTCTCAACTGGTTCGTCTCGACTTCCATCTTGTAGCGGTTCACACCCAGGGCAAACTTCGGCTCGAAGCCAAGAGTGAACCACCGGTGCTGCAACTGGAATCTCATTCCAATCTGCGGGGCATAGATCTGGTTGTTGACTCGTGATGTGATCGTGCTGACCAGGCCGAGGTCCAGCAGGCCGTCGTTGTTGATGTCTTCACCGGCATCCATCACGCCGTTGCTGTTGAGGTCTTCGCCGAAGTCGACGACGCCGTCGAAGCCTCCGTTGAATACGCCGACCTGGAACAGCCCCTCGTCCACCCTGAGGTATCGCATTCCCAGGATCGGCATCATAATCAATCCTTCGCCGATATCCGAATCGTCGGCGATGTAGTTGATTCCGGTCCCCCACACGTCCTGGACATAGCGGGCTCCAAAACTGTGGTCATAGAGGAAGTTGTTGTTGCCGGGTTCTCCGTTTACCAATGTACTGGTGGCCACAAAAATGGGATCAGGCGACAGGTTGCCTCCAGCCGTCGGGCCGAACTCCTGGGCACCCAGGCCGTGCAACTCGAATAAGGCCTCGTTTTCCTTCAGGCCCCAGACGTTGACTTCCAGGCCGCCGCCGCTGAGCATTAGGCCCAGCGTGCCCCGCATTCCATTACTGTTCTTCAATTCCAATCCGTCCAGAACCGGAACCGTCGCCACACCGATGTCGGTCCCCCCGGACGTCACCGTAAAGGGCAACCGCTCGTTGTTGACCATCGGGTTGTCAGCACCCAACAGGTGCGAACCGGGTCGCTTGGCGTCGAAATTCATGTACTCGAGCCGGATCCAGCTGTTGCGACGAAGGCTACGCAACGTGCGGTCGAGACTCGTGTCCTCGTATCCCCAGCCACGATCCTGAGACAACATCTGCTCGGTGATCATCTGACCTGCCGGAGCCGGCTGTTCCCAGGCACCAGCAGTGTACGACGCGGGCGAGACGCCCGGTGGCAGAGACTGCTGCCGGGGGGGCTGTTGGAAGGACTGAGCACGCACAGGCGCGATCACCAACAGTGCTAACGCCGCGGTCCGAAGAATCGTCAGACGGCCGATCATGCAAAGCTTTCCTGAGTCCCCGGCCCGAAACGTCCACGCAACACGCGGACCACTCGTACCGGTTGTACGGCTTATGAGGTTTGGTATCGGCCGGACGACCCGTACAACTTGCCTGAAACACACACGCGGAGCTCGGATCCCAGTTTTCACCGATCCTCGGCAACCGAAACGGCACGGTGGACCCTGGACCCATTCCCGCACCGAACCTCCCCGTTCGCACCCCCAACGCGGTGCCGGCCGCTGTTCGCAATCGCTGTCGCGTTGCGATAGTCTTGGCCGCAGGACGTCGTTTGCCTCCCCCCTTCTCATCAGTTCCAGCAGGACACGCCATGGCCGCCGTCGACTTTCGTGAGCGCCTGCTGGCGGGACTCGGCGGAGACTGGCCCGAACCGTCCCCGCTCAAGACCAAGATCACCAAGACCGAGCAGAAAGACGGCTACCGCCTGCTGACTCTCAGCTACGAAGTCGAACCCGACGATCGGGTGCCGGCCTTGCTGCTGATCCCCGACTCGGTCACACCTGACAAGCCTGCACCGGGCATCGCCGTCTGGCACCAGCACGCCGGACAGTATCATCTCGGCAAAAGTGAACCGGCAGGCCTGGCCGGCAACGCGATGCACCACACCGGCGCGGCCCTGGCGCGTGAAGGGTACGTCGTCCTCTGCCCCGACGCTCTGTGCTTCGAGGAACGACAGGACCCGACCGGGAAACTGAAGACTCACTGGTACGAACGGTTCGAGTTCCTGCGGTACGTGGTCGACGGCAAGTGCATGGCCTGGAAGAACATCCTCGATATGCGTCGAGCCGTCGACGTGCTCGCCGGGCTCGACGAAGTCAATGCCAAGCAACTGGGCTGCTACGGCCACTCGATGGGCTCCACCCACACTTGGCTGGTCGGACCATGGGAGCCTCGGCTGAAGTGCCTGGTTGGCAACTGCTGCCTGCCGACCTACAAGGCAATTCACGACCGCCACATGCTGCACTGCTTCCCGAACTTCGTGCCCGGCATCCACGCCTACGGCGACACACCCGATATCGCCGCGCTGATCGTGCCCCGCGCCCTGCACCTCAACTTCGGTGAAAAGGACGGCGGCAGCCCGATCGACGAAGTCCGACGCGGGATCAAGGTGATCACACACGCGTACGAGTCGACTCACGCACAGGACAACTTCACACACTACATCGAAAAAGGGACCGGCCACGTGCTGTCGCCCGAAATGTGGCGTCGCACCAAGGAAGTCTTCGCCCGCCACCTCAAGAATTGAACGTCCCGCCTCCATCCACCACGACCCGCTCCGGACCCACTCACCATGGACGCCCTCGAATACAACCAGCGACTCGTCTCCTTCGAATCCACCAGCAACCTCTCCAACGCCCCGGTCAGTGACTACTGCGAGGAGGTCCTCAGCGGCCTGGGGTTTGCGATCGAGCGGATCGAATACGACGATCCGTATGGGGTCCGCAAGGTCAGCGTGCTGGGGAAGAAGGGTGAGGGGACCGGGGGGATGGCCTACTTTGGCCACACCGACGTGGTGCCGGCCGATCCGTGGCACACCGACGACTTCGGCCCCTTCGAGCCGACCATCGTAGGCGAACGGCTCTATGGCCGAGGCAGCTGCGACATGAAGGGCTCGATCGCATGCATGTTCGCCGCCGCCCAACGACTCGCAGACCTTCCGCTCAAGCACCCCGTCTATGTCACCTGCACCTCCGACGAGGAGATCGGCTACGGCGGCGCCTCGGCGGTGGCCCAGCGGAGTGAGTTGTTTCGCGAAATGGTGGACGGGGGATCGCGTGGGATCATCGGCGAACCCACGATGCTCGAGGTGGTCTACGCTCACAAGGGCACCACCGGCCTGGTCGCCACCTCCCACGGCACCGCATCACACTCGAGTACCCGAGCCGGTCTCAACGCAAACCTCGCCATGATCCCCTACCTGGCCGAGATGAAGGCGATTCACGACGAGACCGAATCGTCGTCCGAGTGGCAAAACGACGCGTTCGATCCTCCCACAATCAGCTGGAACATCGGGATCAACGACCACACCGCCGCCGTCAACATCACTCCACCCCAAAGCGTCTGCACGGTCTACTTCCGGGCCATGCCCGGCCAGAAAATCGACAGCCTGATCGAACGGGCCGAGGCCAGTGCACAACAGTGCGGCATCGAATTCGTGGTCAAGAGCCGCGCCGAACCACTCTACATCGACCCCGACTCTCCATTCGTCCACGAGGTCCTCGACCTCGCCGGTCGCGACACTCCGACCACCGTCTGCTACGGCACCGACGGCGGAATGCTGACCGAGTTGTCCAACATGGTCGTTATCGGACCCGGAGACATCGCCCAGGCACATACCTGGGATGAGTTCATCGACCTGGAGCAGCTGGAACTCGGAACCGACCTGTACGCGCGGATGATCGAGGCCTGGTGCGGCTAGCCGCCGGCTTGCGGATCGACTCGCGACGCCGAGTCTCACGGTTGAAGGCCGAGGGGTCGAATACGTCCACCGTCTTGATGCCGGGTTTCGAGGCGTGAGCCTGATCACGAGCGGTCCTGGACGAAGTGGAATCCGCTTTCGCAGGGCCCCGGGCCCCACGCGACCTCACCACCTGCTGAACCCACGCTTCGATCAGCCTCAATTGGTCCCCGCTGATCCACCGTCGGTTCCCGCCGCCCTCGGAACTGCCGTGCGGCCTGCGTGCGAACTCCAGCAGCCCTCGCCTGGCGTCAGCAACCCGGTCGAGTTGGCCGAGAGTTGCCTCGAGATTCTTGCGGGTCCTCACTCCGAATCCACTGCGGTCGCGACCGATCGGTTCGAGCCGAAACGTCTGGACGCTGCTGGTACCATGGCACGATCCTGCCCCGCACCCATGAGACAGCAGCGGCTGGATCCGCTGTACAAACTTCGCAGCCACATCGCGTGGCAAGCCCCCCAGGGCCTCGACCGGCTCGGCACTCCGCGACATCAATGCCGTTGCCGTGCGAACCGTGGGCACCGTGCCTCGAGGCCGGATGGTCGGATCGAGTTGGGCGACCATCGATCTGGCCACGGGATTCTTCGGAGCCAACCGCTCGGCCTCGCGGAATTCCAGCAGGGCCTGCTGATTGAGACCATACGAGAGACACCATCGGGCCAGGGCAATGTGACGTGACGCACTGCGATCGGGCATCCTGGCCCTGAGCTTGCGGTAGGCGTCGACAAGGCTCTGGCCTTCAACTTCGACAAGCTCGCGAGGAACCACCACCCGTCGCGACGACGTCTCGACCTGGTAGCCCTCCTTGATCAACCGGATCCGACCCTCCAGCACTCGCCCATTTCGCAACACCAGGATCCCGGCCGCTTCGAGCTTCCGGGCTGGGCCCGCCGCCATCGCAGCCGCCGCAGCGGCACACACAAGCAGGCCGATCGAGACCACCAGGATGGGTCGACGACAGAGGGTTCGGACAGAAGAGTCGGACACGCAAGGGGACCCGAAGGGGGCGCGGGTCGGGAGGATACCGGCGACGATTCCCGACGGTCAAGGTCGACTGCCCGGCACGCACGTGTCATCCTGCACCACCTCGCTCCGGCATCAACACCCTCGCATGACCGCACCTCGACCAGCCACCGTCGACGACCTGCCCGGGATCATCGATCTGCTCGACGAGATCTTCCGTCGCGAAAAGGGGGTGACCGACCAGAGCGTGCTGACCGATTTCCCGCTGCTGTTTGCCGAAGAGAATCTGGGTAACTGCCGGGTGATCGAGCAGCAGGGCCGCATCGTCAGCCACGCAGCCGTGTGGCCTCGCAAGCTGGACTTCGCCGGCCAGGTGATCGGCGTCGGCATCATCGTGCTCGTGGCCACAGACACCGCATTCCGACGCCGGGGACTGGCCGCCGAGTTGATGCGCGACCTGCAGGCGGCGATGCCGGGGCTCGGCTGCCAGCTCGGACTGCTCTGGACCGGCGTGCCCGACTTCTATCAACCCCTGGACTGGCAGATCGTCAACACCCCCGGCTGGATCGCTTCGGGCTCGGACGCAGTCGTCGAAGCCGACCACCTTCTGCAGGTGGTCGACTTCGACCCCACCAGGCACCTCGATGCTGTCCATCAGCTGCACCACTCCCACACCCACCACTCGCGTCGTACACTTCGCGAAACCGCCGAGCTGTTCAGACTGCCCAAGTGCCCCGTGCTGGTGGGCGAGTCAGACGGGCAGCCGGTGGCCTATCTCGTCGACGGACAGGCCGCCAACAAGCAGGGCCTGATCGAATACGCCGGCGGGGCCCGCGACGTCTGGAACATGGTGCAGCACGTGGTGGCCGATCGGGGCCCTAGGCGGCTGCTGGTCTTCCCCACGCATGCGGAACTCACAGATCGGGCTCGTGAGGCGGGATGGTCGATCGAGCCTTTGAGCAGTTCGAAGGGATTCGGCCATGAGATGGTCCTGGTGCTCGACGAGACACTCAGCGACAGCCCGCTCCTCGAACAGCTCTTCTGCTGGGGACTCGATCAGGCCTAGCCGAACAGTGGGCCGATCGCCTCGCCGTCGGCCAGCGTCTGCGGTTTCGAGAAACGATCGCGGATCCGATGCCTGGGGTCGATCCCCAACGCGGTGTAGATCGTCGCAGCCACATCCTCGGGAGTGACCGGGTTGGACTGGGGATAGGCGGCGAACCGATCCGAAGAACCGTGCACGAGGCCCCCCTGGATCCCGCCGCCGGCAAACAGGACCGAGAAACAATGTGGCCAGTGATCGCGACCGTCGGGAGTCGCACCGGCCGAAGAGGTCACCTGACCCAGCTTGGGTGTGCGACCGAACTCGGCCAGGCAGGCCACCAGCGTATCGTCGAGCAGGCCACGCTCGGAAAGATCCTCGACCAACGCCGAAAGTGCCTGGTCCGTCGGAGGGCACAGCCCCTTGACCAGGCTCTGGTAATGCCCCTTGTGTCCGTCGAACGCCTGCCCCCCGGCCCAGACCGACACCAGCCTCACACCACGCTCGATC
The DNA here is from genome assembly GCA_963580005.1 of Planctomycetota bacterium. Lineage (GTDB taxonomy): Bacteria > Planctomycetota > Planctomycetia > Planctomycetales > Planctomycetaceae > UBA8437. The sequence continues at coordinate 18,578 of CAUZJR010000014.1, read as the reverse complement.
AATCGCCTCGCCAGCAACAGGCACTGACCCAGGTGCGGCAGCCCGCCACCGCGGACACCAGGCACCTCGCGACGCAACCCGTACCGCCGGCGAACCGACTCGGGCTCGTCATCCAACCGAAATGCTTCGCGAGCCTCGGCCGCCGTGATCAAGTCAAACGCCTTCTCGTAGAAGACATCCTTGCGGTCCAGTGCCCGCGGCGGCACCGGTTCATCGAGACCTCGGTCCAGTTGGCCAAGCAGCCGGCGTCTCTGCCCGAAACGGGCCTCGCCAAGAGTCTGTTCAAGGCCGGGAACCCGGTAGTCGCCCCGGCTGGGGTCCCCGGCAATGAACGGATCGTAGGCGTCGCCCAGGAATCCGGCCAGGACGCCGGGGATGAAGTGACCGCAGTTGAAGAACCGCTTGGGCAGGTGGACGTAATCGGGCAACGCCCGCTTGGTCGGCATCAGCTTGGCCAGCACCGATCCGTAGGCGGGGGCGTTCGAGGGTGAAGAGCCTCGGATCAGCTGCGAGTCCTTCAGCGGCACCTGGCCGGTCAGCATGAAGTACGAGCTGGCGTTGTGGTCGACAATCGTGTGGCTGACCGATCGGACCACGCTGAAGTGATGCATCTGCCGGGCCAGTTGTGGCAGGTGCTCGCACAGCCGGTAACCGGGAATCGTGGTGTCGATCGGCTTCAGCGGACCCCGGATGTTCTCGGGAGCCTCGGGCTTCATATCCCACATGTCGATTTGGCTGGGTCCCCCTTCCATAAAGAAGAGGATGCAGCTCTTGGCCGTGGCCCGCGACGGGTCCGCGGCCAGCACGTCGGGCAACCCGAGGCCTAGGGCCCCCAGGCCACCCACCTGCAAAACGTCCCGCCGCCGCCAGGTCATCTTCGTCTCCGTGCCACGAAGGCCGTCGACCCCGATTCTAAGGCCAGCGGGACACCCCACGCAATCTGCCTCCTGCCGCTTGAGACCTCGAGGTCGGCACGGGTAGCATGCGGTCACCAATCCCGTCACGTGTCACCGACCGGAGCCGACCATGAACCCAACCGACCGCCGCACGTTTCTGGGCAGTGCCGCCGCCCTGGCCGCCACGGGACTCGGAACCCTCGAAGCCGCCGCACCCAGCGAAACCGTCAACGTCGCCGTGCTGGGCTGCGGTCGCGGAGCCAACCTGGCCCACGCGTTTGCACGGATCAAGGGCAGCCAACTGGTGGCCGTCTGCGACATCGACGAGAGCCGCGGCCAGGCACTGTGCAACCAGATCTCTCAGCTCACCGGAAAGCGACCCGAATATGTCGTCGACTACCGCTCGCTGCTGGAACGACGCGACGTCGATGCCCTGGCCGTGGCCACCCCGGACCACTGGCACGCTCCGGTTACGATCAACGCCTGCCTGGCCGGCAAGGATGTCTACGTCGAAAAACCCGCGTCGCACAATGTCCACGAGGGCCGGATGGCGGTCACCGCAGCTCGCAAACACAAGCGGATCGTCCAGCACGGCACCAACCTCAGAGCCGCACCCCACTACAAACAGGCCTGGAAACTCATCGCCGAAGGCGCCATCGGCAAGGTAATGATGGTCAAGGCCATCAACAACCAGCGCCGCGGACGAATGGCTCATCGCAAGGACGAAGCCGTGCCCAAGGGAGTCAACTATGACCTCTGGATGGGACCCGCTCCCAAGCGGCCCTTCAACCGCAATCGATTTCACTCGGGCTGGCACTGGCTGTGGGACTATGGCACCGGGGACCTGGGCAATGATGGAGTCCACCAGGTCGACATCGGACGCTGGGCACTGAACCTCGGAGCACCCAAGGCCGTCAGCTGCAGCGGGGCCAAGCTGGGATGGGCCGGAGACGCCCACGAGGTGCCCGACGCGATGGTCGTGACCTGGGAGTACGACGACCTGCTGTACGTCTTCGAACAACGCGACTTCACGCCCTACCGCATGCAATCGCACATGAACGACAACGACAACATCATCTTCGGAGACCAGGGCTACATGATGGTCGACCGCGATGGATACCGGATCTTTCACCAGAAAGGAAAGCCCGGCAAGTCGTTCTACAAGAAGTGGAGCGACGACGGGGGCCACTACCGCAACTTCATCGCCTGCGTCAAGAACCGCAAGCAGGACGAACTCAACGCCGACATCCTCGAAGGTCACCTCTCGGCCATGCTCTGCCACCTCGGCAACATCGCCTATCGCACCGGCAAGCGGCTGGAATTCGATGCCGAGACCGAGACCTTCACCAACGACAAGTCGGCCAACCAGTACCTGTCGCGTGAATACCGCAAGGGGTACGAGTTGCCCAAGGTCTAGTGCCTAGGCCGAAGCCGCACACCGATCCAGGTACGCCCGCGCCCGGTTGATCTCCGCGGTCACCTTCGCCGTCGTCTCCAGGATCGGCACACCACGCGGCACCGGGTGCATGAAGATCTCCACGCGGCCCCCATACTTGATCCGCTTCAGGCCCGCCACAATCGGCCGGAAGTCCAAGGGACCGCGACCGGGCATCTGCATCAGTTCCTGGGCCTTGGGCAACTTCTTGCTGCAGCCCATCCCGTGTTCCCACGCCTGGAAGTGCACCAACCGCTTGCCCAGACGCACGATGTGCTTGCCGATCACCTCAGGATCCTGTGGCATGTGATAGCCGGCCAGGGCCATCCCGATCTGCTCCGACGGCAACAGGTCCATCAGCATCAACTGCGATTCCGGCGAATTGATGATCGTCCCGCTGTGATTCTCGATCCCGATCCTCACCCCGATCTCCTCGGCCGCCTCCACGTGAGGCTTCAGCTTCTCGGCCAACGCCTTGACCGCCTTCTTCAGCGGCTCGCCGGCCAGGTTGCGTGGCCCGATGGAATTGCAGATCACCATGTCGCCACCCAGCTTCTTCAGCAACTTCATCTCCGGCTGCATGCCGAACACGCCGTACTTGAAGCAGGTCATGCTCCCCATGCGGACCCTGTTCTTCCTCAACAGCTCCCGCACAACGTCGACCCCCAGCTTGTCGACCTGTTCCCGCTGGTTGCCGTGCGGACGCGCCCAGAACTCGACCGACTCGGCTCCGCACTTGCGGACCTCCGGCAGGATCTCCGCCAACGGCTTCGTGCCGTACATGCAGGCTCCGACGATATAACTGAGCCGAAACGTCTTCTTCGACTCGGCACAGGCGACGGCCTCCAGAGTACCGCCGGCGGCCAGGGCCGCTCCCGACGCGATGAAGTCACGACGTGTCTGCATGTCACTGGTCTCCATTCTGGTTGTCACTGCCTGGCATCATACCGCGCGCCGCCTCGACAAGCGGCTCCGCCGGGATCCCGTTGTGACCCACTCCGGGAAGTTCAATGAACTGCCGCTCGACTCCCGTGGCCGACCGGGCCGGAGCGGCTGCGAACAGTCTCCTGGACAAGCGAATCGGAACCAGACGGTCCTCGGCTCCATGCACGATGGCCACCGGGCAGCTCACGTCGCCAATGTGATCGATCGACTGAAAACGGTCGACCAGCAACCAGCTGACCGGCAGCCAGGGGTAGTGATGGCGTCCGGTATCGGTCATCGATGAAAACGGGGCCCGCAGCACCAGTCCTCGAGGCGGAGTGCCGCCGCGACACAAGTCGGCCGCCAGGCGAACCGCCACGGCGCTGCCCAGTGATTCCCCGAACAGGATCAACCGATCGGCAGTCACACCGTGACCGGCCAGCCAGGCCTGGATGCTTCGTGCATCGGCGTGCAGTAATTCCTCGGTCGGCTGGCCGTCGTTTTCGGCGTAGCCGCGGTAGTCGACGAGCACGAGATCGAGTCCCGCGCCGGTCAAACCGGCGATCGCCTGGCCGCGGTAACCGCGGTGACCGGCATTGCCGGGGAAATACAGCAGCAGCGGACGATTCTCCGTGAGTCTCGCCAATGCCGCGGTGGCATCAGTCGCAGACCGGCCATCGGCCAGGGCCAACCAGCCATAAAGCACCACACCCTCGGAAGCCGGCACCTCGATCTCGTGAACCCGACCCCGAGGCAGACCGCAATCGGCCGTCGGTACCGTCGCCACCCTCGTGGGAAAGTACATCATCGAACGCTGCAACCAGGCGAACATCAGAACCAGAGCCAGGTAGGGAACCAGCAGGAAGAGCACGACTCGACGCAACCACGCTCGCAACCGGCCCCGCGCTGGCCAGTCACTTGATGACTCCGATTCGACTCGATCGCCCACGACTGCACCTCGATCTCGGAACCCGAATGATGGCCAGGCAGTCGGACCCTCTGCAAGAGCGGTGATCGCGTGCCACAAAGCAGGTCGAATTCCCTCGCCCCGGCGACACTCACCGACCCTCTCGCTTGTTCTCATCGAACCGCTCATTCCGCGCCGGCATCACCGCACCGGTCTCCTTCAGCATCCGATGCAGCACCGCCTGCATCGCCCGGGTCCGATCCGGCTTCGCCGCGGCCAGGTCCCGGCTCTCGCCCAGGTCATCATCAAGGTCGAACAACTCGACCCGCCCCGACTCGTACCACTCGATCAGCTTCCACCGCCCGTCTCGAACGGCCCCGGCAGGAGCCCCACCCTGGTTGCCATAATGAGGATAATGCCAGAGCACCGGGCCACGGTCTCGCGTGCCCCCCTTCAGCAGCTTCACGAAGCTCAACCCGTCTCGGTGCTGGTCGGGCCGAGACTTCAGGCCGGTGATCTCGAGGATCGTGGGGTAGAAGTCGGTGCTGGTGACCACCTGGTCGCAGACACTGCCCGCGGTGGTGACACCCGGCCAGCGGACGATCATCGGCTCGCGGATTCCTCCCTCGTAGATCCATCCCTTGCCGCCCCGCAACGGCAGGTTGCTGGTCGGGTGCCCCTCGGACGTCGACAGACCGCCGTTGTCGGACATGAAGAACACAACCGTGTTCCGATCCAGACCCAGCCGCTTCAGCCCCTCGAGCACCGTTCCCACTGCCGCGTCCATCGCCTCGATCATGCCGGCATAAACGGCATGAGCCTGCAGTGTGCGGACCCGACGCAGGTGCTCCTTCCTGGAAAACTCCCCGGCCACGGCCCGAGCGTCGAGGCTCTTCCGCTTGGCTTGGTACTTTTGGCGGAGGTCCTTGCGAGCGATCAGGGGGGTGTGGACCGAGTAGAACGAGAGGTAGGCCAGGAAGGGCCGCTTGCGGTTGGCTTCGATGAACTTCACCGTTTCGCGGGCCAAGCGGGCCGGTAGGTGCTCACCCGGAGGGCCGTCCTTCAATCGCGGGTTGCCGTAGGGTGAAAAGTACTTCTTGCCGCCGTAGGGGCCACCGCGGGTGATCCCGCCCTGGTTGACATCAAACCCCTGGCTCTCGGGCCAGAACCCCTCGGGGCCCAGGTGCCACTTGCCTGCAAACAACGTCGCGTAGCCCGCCTCCTTCAAGGCCTCGGCCAGCGTCACTTCCTTGTGAGCCATCCGGTCGCTGTAGGCCGCCGGCAACAGCCTGGTGTTGCGTCGCCACTTCCGAGGCTGGTTGCCGCCACCGGCGTTGATGTAGTCGGTGATTCCGGTCCGCGACGGGTACCGCCCGGTCAGGATACTGGCCCGGGTCGGGCTGCAGACCGGGCAGGCGGCGTAGGCATTGGTAAATCGCATGCCCGACTTGGCCAGGCCGTCGACATGCGGCGTGTCGTAAAACGAACTGCCAAAGCAGCCCAGGTCCCTCCATCCCAGATCGTCGACCAGGAAGAAGACCACGTTGGGTCGATCGGCGGCAGGCGACGTCGAAGGCACCAGCAGCATCACCGCGACCAGCAGCCACCAACCACGCATCGGGTCACTCCTCTCCGGATTCGGTGTCGACCGCGCCCATGCTATCTGACACGTGCCCCCCGCCCGAGCGCGAGCCTCGCACGAAGTGCACCACGCCGGCCAGGCCCAGGAAGATCACCACCAGGCCCACGCCGGTGGCCCCCGCCTTGGTCCAGATCGACCAGCCCGCCCCGATCGTCGCGGCTCCCAGGGCCACGCCCATCGCCAGGTTGATCGCCACCCGCTTGCCACCCCGAGGCATGTTCTCGCCCAGGAGAGCCCGGTTGTTCATCATCAGGAAAAACGTCAGGTAGGCAATCGGCAGCAGCATCATGCCGAAGATGCTCGTCGGCTGAACGACGTAGAACTTGGCACTCGTCTTCCACAACAGCAACGCCCCGATCCCGCCGGTCAATCCCGGCAGCACGCTGCCGATGCGGTGCAGGGTCCCCTCGGACGGCTTGCCGAGCATCTCGCAGATGGTGAAGCCGTTGATCAGCATCAGGATGATGATCGTCGAAACGGCCATGCCCAGCACGCCAATGCCGAAGACCGTCTGAGCCACCCCCTTGCCGGTGAGCTTCTCGAGCGAAAGCGCCAACGCGCCTGAGTCGTAGTCGATCAGCATCGCCGCCAGCCGACGATCGGCGATCGGCATCCCGGCGATGTGTTCCCGCTTCTCGTCAGCCGACATCGACTTCAGTGTTGCCGTCACACCCTGGCTGTCCATCAGCTTCTGCAGGTGGCCTTCGAACTTGCCCTGGACCACCTTGGGAACCGCCGTGGCGTCTCCCTCGCCCAACAGCCTCGAATCGGGCTGACCATGGAACTGCGTCGCCGCGGCGATCACCACGCAACTGGTCGCCAGCACGAAGGGGAAGAAGAGGCCCACCGAGAGATCAAAGACGGCCAGGCCGCGGAAGTCGCGATCCCACTTGCGCTTCAACAGCGAGTAGGGCAGTAGGAAGGTCATGTTGATCCCCACCGCCGTGGCCGCCGCGGTCACCATCCGGCCTCGCTGGCTGTTGAGGATCTCGGATTCCCAGTATGACTGGTTCGACCCCGAATCGGCCAACGCCGTGGTGTACGAATCGGGAACACTCCACAACAGGCTGACGTCGGGCACGAAACCGGCCACGACCTCGCCCCACGGCAAGGCGCCCTCGAGTCCCATCGCCACCACCACGCCGAAGAAACTCAACACGATCACACCGACCATCACCTTGAGCATGATCTCGAACATCTTCAGACCGCTGCCCCCCCGGTCGTAGGACAGCACAATCACGGTGGAGACGCCCAGCAGGATCACGGTGCAGATCACGTCACCGTTCTCGCCGGTGAACAGACCCAGGTTCTGCTGCATCGCCGCGGTGCCCAGGGCGAACTGAGGCATCGCCCAGACCAGGTTGGCCATCAGAGTGGCAATCGCCCAGCCCCAGCCCAGGACCGGACTGACGTGCTCGTTGATCGCCTCGAACGGACGCTGTTCGGTCGACAGCGCGACGTAGCCGATGGCACTGAGCATCACGATGCCCAGGATCAGCATCAACGGCTGAAGCCACAACAGGTCGTATCCGGCGATCATGCCCAGATAGAGACTGCCGCCCAGGGAACCGCCACCCAGGGTAATGGCACCCTGCAACCAACCCGGTCCCGACAGGCGAGAGAAGGTCAGGAAGGTGGCCAGGCCGCCCTTCTGTTTCGCGTCAAGAATCGCCTGGCGATCGTGTTCCACCTGTGACATGAATCGAGGATCCCGAGGGGTGAGTACAACCGGTGCGTCCAAGACGCCGATTGTGCCACGGGATGCCGCAGGGCGAAAGCGAGCCGCCGGGGCTAGAACAGCGAGTGGACCGGGGTGCCCTCGACGACGAAGTAGGGACGCCCGGTGGGGTCGACCACGCGAGTGTCCTGGCCGTAACCCAGCGCGTGGTAGATCGTGGCGATGAAATCGCGGACATGCACCGGGTTGTCGGCCGGGTAGCCGGCGATCTTGTCACTGGACCCGTACACCTGGCCCCCGCGGATGCCGCCGCCGGCCAGCACGGTGCTGTAGACCGAACCCCAGTGGTCCCGGCCAGCCTTCTTGTTGACCTTGGGAGTCCGCCCGAATTCGCCCGTCCAGGCGATCAGGGTCTCGTCCAGACGACCCCGCTCGCCGAGATCCTCGATCAACGCCGAGAAGGCCCGGTCCATCGGAGGCAAGAGCAGGTCCTTCATCACCTTGAAGTGCTTGTCGTGAGTGTCGAAGTTCTTCGTCGAGTGCAGGTACATCCAGGGCACCGTCACCAGGCCCACACCCGCCTCGACCAACCGTCGGGCCACCAGGCAACTGCGGCCGAACTTGTTGTCGCCATATCGGGCCAGGGTCTCGGGCGACTCATCATCAAAGGTAAACGCCCGCCACGCCGAGTTCGATCCCAGGATGTCCAAGGCCTGCTGCTGAAACCGCCCGTAGTCGGCCTCGGCCAACGACACCGCGCCGCGCGACTCCTCGACCCGGCTCAGCAACTGCTGACGATTCGCCTGCCTGCGGTCACCGACCCCCTTGGGAGGACGGAAGCCCGGAGGCAGGGTGCCCGGCTTCCACGACTCGTCGATCAGCATCAGCGGATCGTAGTTCGGACCCAGGAACCCCGCGTGCTGGCCACCCCATTGAAAGTTGTTCTGGTCACCGATGCGGACCGGCAGGTGCACCGAGGCCGGCATCCCGTTGCGGTCGCCTCGCAATTGTCTGATCACACCCCCCACACACGGCGGGTCGACGCGGTCCATCTGAGGCTCGCCGCGGCTGCGAGGAGCATTCTTCAGGCCGGTCATGTTGTAGTGCACGCCGATGCCGTGCGTGTTGCTGTTGTGGAACGTCGAACGGATCACCGAGAAGTGCTCGGCCACACCGGCCATCATCGGCAGGTGCTCACAGACCTCCATGCCCGGGACACTCGTCTCGATCGGATTGAAGTCGCCCCGGTAGCCCTGGTTGGCCTTCGGCTTCATGTCGAAGGTCTCCTGCTGAGCCGGACCGCCGGTCATGTACAGCAGGATGCAGGACTTGGCCCGGCCCGAGGTCCCCGAGTCGGCTGCCTGGGCACTGGCCCGCGACGAAATCAGCTCGGGCAACGACAACCCGAACCCCGTCAGGCCACCGGCGGCCAGCCCCGATTTCAGGAAGCTGCGCCGTCGCATCGACAGACTCTCGTCCACTCGCCTTGGCCTCATGCCACCCTCTCATCACTCAATAGAATCACGCCCCGTAATTCTACTGATCGGCGATTCGTCGGATCAAGGTGCATTGATCTTTGAACCCTCGATAACAACACCCTCCCGGCACCTCCCGGCACCTCCCGGTACCTCCCCGCACCCCCCAACACCCCTCCCGCACCCCGACACCCGGGCGGTTGTCGTGGTTGTCACGATTTCGAGACGGTATGCTGAGACCCCGAGATTCGCCTCCGCAGGAGTTCTTCCGTGACGATCTTTGCCCGTTCGCTTGCTGGGATGCTGGTCGCCTTCGGCCTGCTCTGTGTCACGACCGCGGCACCGGCCGCCGACAAGGCCTCGTTCAGTACCACGGCCCGGGTCGCCTGGACCACGTCTCGGGTCAAGGGATCACCCGATCCGCCCAGCCCGTACGTGACACGGGTCGCCTTCCCCAACCTGACCTTCGACGAACCGCTCGACATGAACTACTCGGCCGGCATCAACCGGCTGCTGGTGGTCGAGCGATACGGCCGGATCTTCTCGGTTCCGCTCGACCGCAAGACCGCCAAGCCCGACCTCGTGCTCGACGCCAACGTGGTCCTCGGACGCACCAAGCCAAAGACACTCGCGGCCTACGGATTTGCCCTGCACCCCGAGTACCCCAAAGTCCGCTACGCCTACGCCACGATCGTCACCTCCAACACCGAAGAGCTGCCGCGGGGAAGCCGCGTATCTCGGTTCCGCGTGCTGCCGGGCGAACCGCCCCGCTGCGATCCCAAGAGCGAGCAGATCCTGGTCGAGTGGCCCTCGGGCGGACACAACGGCGGCTGCCTGCAATTCGGCCCCGACGGGTATCTTTACATCGCCACCGGCGACAGCAGCGGCATCGCCGACCTCTACCTCACCGGACAGGACCTCACCAACCTCTCGGGTGCCATCCTCCGCATCGACGTCGACCACCCCGGTGAAAAGCTCCCCTACACCGTGCCTCGCGACAACCCGTTTCTGAAGACCCCGGGGGCACGCCCCGAGATCTGGGCCTACGGGCTCAGGCAGCCGTGGAAGATGAGCTTCGACACGGCCACCGGAGACCTCTGGACCGGCAACATCGGCCAGGACCTCTGGGAAATGGTCTTCCGGATCAAACGAGGCGGCAACTACGGCTGGAGCATCACCGAAGGGTCGCACCCGTTCGAGCCCGAACGACCCCGCGGCCCAACCGCGATCGTGCCTCCGATCATCGAACATGACCACGCCAACTTCCGCTCGATCACCGGCGGCTTCATCTACCACGGCCAGAAACTCGAGAAACTCAAGGGCGCCTACGTCTACGGTGACTACGACACCGGCCGCATCTGGCAACTCCGCTTCGACCGCAAGACCGAGAAACTGGTTTCCTCATCCGAGCTGGTCGATTCGAGCATGCGGCTGGTCGGCTTCGGACAGGACGGTCAGGGCGAACTCTACCTGCTCGACCACGTCAGCGGCCGGATCCACGAGTTGGTACCCAACCCCAACGCCGGTCGAGTCAGCAACTTCCCCAAAACGCTCTCGGCCACCGGCCTGTTCGACTCGGTCAAGACGCTCTCCCCGGCCGCCGGGCTGATTCCCTACGACGTGATCGCCCCGCAATGGGCCGACACGGCTACCAAGCAGAGGTACCTCGCACTGCCCGGCGATTCGAAGATGGAATTCGAAACACTGACCTATCCGCAGCCGGCTCCCGGTTCGCCCCCGGGCTGGAAGTTCCCCAATGGCACGGTGATCGTCGAAACCGTGTTCCTGGAAATGGAAACCGGAAACCCCGCCAGCCGACGCCGTCTCGAGACCCGCATCCTGCACCACGAGCGACTCTCGGGCGACGAGTCCAACGGCGACCAGTACTGGCAGGGCTACACCTACGTCTGGAACGACCAACAGACCGAAGCCAACCTGCTGCTCAACCCGCAGGGCCGCGACCGCACGTTTCAGATCGCCGACCCGGCTGCCCCCGGAGGAACCCGCCGGCAATCCTGGCACTTCCCCAGCCGGACCGAGTGCACGGTCTGCCACAACATGGCGGCCAAGTATGTGCTCGGTGTCACCACTCACCAGATGAATCGCGACTACGACTACGCCGGCCGGAAGCTGAACCAGGTCAAATTGCTCGAGACGCTCGGCTGCTTCGCGAAGCCGCTGCCGAAGCCGACCCGCGACCTGCCCCGGCTGGTCGACTACCGGGCCTCGACCAACGACCTCGGTCTGCGAGCCCGCTCGTACCTGCACGCCAACTGCTCGCACTGCCACCGCAAGTGGGGCGGCGGCAATGCCCGCTTTCAACTCCTGGCCACGCTCGACCTGGGCGACACCGGAACTCTCAATGTCAGGCCCGGACAGGGAACCTTCGGCATGGCCTCGGCCAAGGTGCTCGCCGCAGGCGACCCCTACCGCAGCGTGATGTTCTTCCGCATGTCGAAACTCGGATCCGGCCGCATGCCGCGGATCGGATCCTCGGTGATCGACCCCGTCGGCACGAAGCTGATCAAGGAGTGGATCGCCACGCTCCCGGCCGCCTCGCCCGAATCCCACATCGCGCAGGCGCGAGGCGAGACGGCCGTGGCACTCAAGACGCTCAGGACCTCGAAGACCGCCGCCGGGCGAACCGCCCAGATTACCGCCCTGCTGCAAAGCACCTCCGGAGCCATCCGGCTGCTGCAGGCCGCCAACAGCAAGCAGCTCGATCCCGCAACCCGACAGCAGGTGATCACCTCGGCCACCGCGCACTCGTCGGCCACCGTCAGAGATCTGTTTGAGACGTTTCTGCCCGAGGAGAAACGGGTCAAGCGGCTGGGCAACACCGTCAAGCCCGAACAGATCCTCGCACTGCCCGGCAGCATCGAACGTGGACGTGACGTGTTCTTCAAGACCGATGGCGTGCAGTGCAAGAACTGCCACAAGATCTCCGGCCAGGGCAAGGAGGTCGGCCCCGATCTCAGCGGCGTCGGCAAGAAGTTCACCCGGGCCCAGATCCTCGAGAGCATCCTGCAGCCGTCCAGGAAGATCGAGCCCAAGTGGCTCAGCTACGTGGTCGAAACCGTACAGGGCCGCGTCTTCACCGGGCTGCTGGTCAAGAAGGACGACAAGCAGGTGGTGCTCAGGGACGCCAAGGACAAGCTGACCACGATTGCCGCCGACGACGTCGATGTGCTCGCCGCTCAGCAGAAGTCCCTGATGCCCGACCTGCTGATCCGCGACATGACCGCTCGACAGGTCGCAGACCTCACCGCCTTCCTGGCCAGCCTCAAGACCCCCGCCCCCACGAAGGACAAGTAACCGCAGGCAACACCCCGCTGCCAACGGCTCGAACCTGACAACTCACCGCCGCAGTTCAACCTTGTCCCGTCCCCACCAGCCCTCTACACTGGCCCGTTCAGCGTTCATCAGGCGAGTTTTTTGACAGGCAAGACCATGCAGAAGGGCATCCATCCCGAGTACATGGACACCGCGGTCTCGTGCGGTTGCGGCAACTCGTTCACCACCCGCAGCACCGTCGAAAAACTCGTCGTCGAAATCTGCAGCGCCTGCCACCCGTTCTACACCGGACAGATGAAATACGTCGACAGTGCCGGTCGCGTCGAGAAGTTCCAGAAGAAGTACAACTGGGGCAAGAAGGCCGAGGAGCCGGCCGAGGCCGAAGCAGAAACCGAACCCGCTGCAGAAGCCGCCGCCGAGGAATAGGCTCGCCGAACGTGCTCGGTGAGACCCGAATTCCGGAAACACCCGGATCGGAAGCCCCTTCAGCACACACCAGGCTTCAGCACATACCAGGTTCGGCGATACAGGGATGATCGCTGATGTTGTTCCCCACGCTGCAGGCCAAGCTGGCTCGCTACGAAGAGCTCGAGCTGCTGCTTTCTGACCCCGAGGTCCTGGCCGACACCAGCCGGATGGTCGCCTTTCAGCGCGAATACGGCGGCCTGGCCAAGGTGGCCCTGCCCGTCCGCGAGTTCAACTCGCTCGAAGAGAACATCGAGACGGCCCGTGAGTTGATCGCCGAGGAGGAGGACGCCGAATCGAAGGCGTACGCCGAGGAAGAACTCGAGGCACTGCAGGCCGAGCGTGAGTCGAAACTGACGGCGCTGGAAGACCTTGTCGCTACCGGTGACGCCATCTCACGCGGCAGCCTGATCATGGAAATCCGGGCCGGCACCGGCGGAGACGAGGCCGCTCTGTTCGCCCGGGATCTCTTCGAAATGTACCAGAGGCTGGTCGAACGGCGCGGCTGGAAGGCCGAACTCATCGACAGCTCGCCCACCGAACTGGGCGGATTCAAGGACATCACGATTTCGATCGCCGGAGAAGGCGCCTTTCTGCAATTGCAATTCGAAAGCGGAGGACACCGCGTGCAGCGGGTCCCCGAAACCGAGACCCAGGGACGCATCCACACCTCAGCAGCCACCGTCGCAGTGCTCCCCGAAGCCAACGAGGTCGAAATCGAAATCGGACCCGATGACCTCCGGGTCGACACCTTCTTCGCCAGTGGACCCGGAGGCCAGAAGGTCAACAAGACGGCCAGCGCCATCCGCATCACGCACCTGCCAACCAATACCGTCGTGCAGTGCCAGGACGAAAAGAGCCAGCACAAGAATCGGGCCAAGGCCCTGAGAGTGCTTCGCAGCCGACTGCTCGAAGCCCAACAGCAAAAAGCCCACCAGGAACGAGCCGACCAGCGACGCAGCCTGATCGGAACCGGCGACCGCAGCCAGCGGATCCGGACCTACAACTTCCCCCAGAACCGATTGACCGACCACCGCATCGGACTGACTCTCTACAAGCTCGACCAGATCATGCAGGGACAACTCGACGAAATGGTCGAGGCGCTCCTGGAACACGATCGGCAGGAACGACTGGGCGGGGATCCGAATTCATGAACGCCATCCCCCAACCCGCTGGACACACGCCCACCGACAACCCGACACAGCGCTGGACCGTTCAGGCCATCCTCGACTGGACCACCGGGCACCTCGCCGCCCACGGCAGCACCTCGCCTCGACTCGATGCCGAGATCCTGCTCGCCCACTCCCGCGACTGCCAACGCATCGAACTCTACACCCAGTACGACCAGGAACTCACGCCACAACAACGGGTCGTGATGCGCGAACTCGTCAAGCGGCGGGCCGCTCGCGAACCGGTCGCCTACCTCGTGGGGTACCGCGAGTTCTTCGGGATCGACTTCGAGGTCAACGCCGACACCCTGATCCCTCGACCCGATACCGAGACGCTTGTCCTCGAACTGCTCGACCTGGCCCGCGAACTCCCCGCCGCGACCTCGATCCTCGACGTCGGTACCGGCAGCGGCTGCATCGCCGTCAGCATCGCCACCGGACTGCCCTCGGCACAACTGACCGCCACCGACATCAGCCCCGCCGCACTGGCCGTCGCCGTGGCCAATGCCACGACACACGAGGTGGCCGATCGCATCACGTTCCTCGAAGGGAACCTCTTGGAACCACTCGACTCGCACGCCCGATTCGACTTCATTGTCAGCAACCCCCCCTACGTCACCACCGACGAAATCGACCAGCTCGCACTGGACATCCGAGACCACGAGCCCCACACCGCACTCGACGGCGGCCGCGACGGACTCGACCTCATCCGCCAGCTGATCACCTCCGTACCCGGGCACCTGGCTCCGGGAGGCACGCTGTTGTGCGAGATTTCTCCCGAACAGGCCGACGCGGTCAAAGCACTGCTTGGTGAACAGCCTGCCTTCGGGACCCCGCGACTCGTCGAAGACCTCGCTGGTGGCGCCCGGGTCGTCGTCGTGTCACTGCAGAATGCTCCCTGATTCCCCCACTCCCCTTTCAACGACTCACCCGTTACAGGAAAACGTCCAGGGATGGACAAGTTCACCATCGAAGGTGGTCGGCCTCTGAACGGGTTCGCCACGGTCAGCGGCTCGAAGAATGCCGCGCTGCCGATCATGGCCGCCGTGCTGGCCTCCGATGGCCCGCTGGTCCTCTCGGACGTCCCCGACCTGGTCGATGTCCACTCGCTGCTGAACCTGCTCGAAACTCTCGGCGTCGATTCCAAGCGGCACGGCGACGGTCAACTGCGGCTGGTCGTCGAGGACACCGAGCCCCACGTGGCCGACTATGACCTGGTCCGGCGGATGAGAGCCAGCATCTGTGTGCTGGGTCCGTTGCTGGCCCGACGTGGTCGTGCCTGCGTCTCGCTGCCGGGCGGCTGCAACATCGGACACCGCCCCGTCGATCTGCACCTCAAGGGCCTGGAAGCACTCGGAGCCGAGATCCGAGTCGAAGGAGGTTATGTGATCGCCAGGGCCGACCGGCTCAGAGGTGCCTCGGTCTTCCTCGGAGGCCCCTGCGGCAGCACGGTCACCGGCACCTGCAACGTCATGACCGCCGCCACGCTCGCCGAAGGACGGACGGTGATCGAGGCGGCTGCCTGCGAACCCGAGGTCGTCGACCTCGGGGAATGCCTGAACACGATGGGAGCACACATCAGCGGGCTGGGAACGCCTTCGATTGAGATCGAAGGCGTCGCACGACTCGCATCCGCTCACCACCGCGTGATCCCCGACCGGATCGAGGCTGCCACGCTGATGATCGCCGCGGCGATCACCGGGGGACAGGTCGAAATCGGACCGGTGCGACCCGATCACCTGATCGCCGTCTGCGAAGTGCTCCAGCGGATCGGCGTGCGGATCGAACGATCGAATGGCGAACACGGCCTGGCCACGCTGGTCGCCACCGCTCCCGATGTGCTGGCTCCGACCACGGTCACCGCACTGCCCTACCCGGGTGTCCCCACCGACGTGCAGGCACAGCTGATGGCACTGTTGTGCACGGCCGATGGGATCAGCGTGGTCACCGACAAGGTGTTCCCCGACCGCTTCCTGCACGCGGCTGAGCTGGTCAGGCTGGGGGCGAGAATCGTGCGGGAAGGACCCACGGCGGTGATCCACGGAATGCCACGGCTCAGCGGGACCAACGTGATGGCCAGCGACCTCAGGGCCAGCGCGGCACTGGTGCTGGCCGGCCTGGCCGCGAAGGGACCAACGACCATTCGCCGCATTTATCACCTCGATCGAGGCTACCAGCGGCTCGACGAGAAGCTGAATCGGCTCGGGGGCCAGGTGATCCGCAGCGAGGATCGACCGGGGCCGACCCCACCACACTTCTCCGCCGAAACCAGCAGCCCGACCCACCAATTCGCCACTGACGACTAGGGCAGGAATCCTCGCTCACGCAGCTCCTGCACGTTGTCCGGAGCACTCTGCCAGATCCTCTCGGCCGCGTACCGCAGCAACGCCACGCCGCCCAGCCCGTGAGGTGCCGTCAGGATCGCCGTCCGGTCCTCCTCCTGGTTGTCCAACTGCAGGTTGAGCTTCTCGACAACCTCCTCGACCCGATCGCTGACAATCTCGGCAGGACCGCTGGTGTTGTCGATCTGGAGATTCGAAAAGCCTGCCGAGCGGGCCATCAGGAACTCGACAATGCTGTCGTCTTCCTGCTCATCGAAGAACCCGCGGAATTCAGGTTGAGCATTTTCGGGGGTGATGATCGTCGGCCGCGTGATCCGGACCTCGCCCCGCGTCACGCTCACCGTGTCACCCTCGGCCGGCTTGTCACACACCAGGTAGTACGGCAACTCGCTCGCGCCAAAGGTAAACAGCGAATAGCTCACCGGACGGGCAATCTGCACCGCCTCCCAGATCTCCCGGAACCGCCACTCGTCGTCGAAGTCTTCGATCCACATCAATTGGGTCTCACATCGTCCCCGGTCCCGGGGTCCACCGACTCTGGTGGCCGAGGCGAGTATAAGCTTCCCCGCAGGTGACGACCACAGGCCAGCCGAGCGCCTTGACAGTTTTGGGAAAGGTCGTAGAGAATCACACGAGTTGATTCCTGACTCTAGAGAGACGAAACGATGAGCGGCCCGATTGTTCGCACTGGCGCGACACCCGAGTTCTGGGAGAATTGGGACAAGATCTTCAGCGAGTCGGACAAGGCGAAGTCCGGCAAGAAGAAGTCCGGGGCCAAGGCCTCCAAGAAAGCGCCCAAGAAAGCGGCCAAGAAATCTGCGGGCAAGAAGAAGTAGTCGCCGACCCGACTCGCCCCTCTCGCCGGCTCGACCTGCTCGTCGGGCTGCTAGCCACGGCCGCCTGCCTGGCCCACTCGGGCGTGCGCGCACCCACCCCGGCCGTCAACGAACCTCACTACCTGGCCAAGGCCCGACACCTCGTCGACCCCGCCTGGTGCAGCGGCGACTTCTTTCTCGAATCGTCCAATCCTCACCTCGTCTTCTACCTGCTGGCCGGTCCCCTGACCCGCGTTGTGCCTTTCGAGGCGGTGGCCTGGATCGGCCGCAGCCTGAGCCTGCTGCTGCTGGCCACCGGCTTCGCGGCCCTGGCACGACGCCTGGTCCCGGACCGGCCGGCTGTGCTGGCTGCGACCGCGGCGTTTCTGCTGGCCGCGGCACTGGGGAATCTGTCGGGTGAGTGGGTCGTCGGGGGGCTGGAATCCAAGGTCCTCGCCTATGGACTGCTCGCCTGGTCGGCCGCCAATGGGCTGGGTGATCGACCGCGCCTGGCCGCAGTGCTCTGCGGACTGGCCATCAGCGTACACCCGATCGTCGGAGGCTGGGGGCTGGTGCTGGCCGTGATGGCCCGACCTTGGCCGGTCAACCGCACCCGGCTGACCCAGGCGTCGCTGCTGGTCGCGTGTGCGCTGCCCGGAGTCATCCCCGCGCTGGGGCTGTTGGGAGACGGAAGTGCACAGGCCGACTCGCTGCAGGTCTTTGCGAGGTTGGGACATCACCTGGTCCCGTCCCGGTTTTCTCCGACCGCTGTTGCGGCCTACTCGCTGCTGCTGCTGGCCTGGCTGATCGGACGCCGGTGGATCGAACCGACACACCAGGAATCGTGGTGGACCAGGCTGGTGGTCTCTGCAGTGCTGGTCGCTGTGGTCGGAGCCGCCCTGGCACTCGATCGCCCGCCCGCAGACACCGGCCTCGATCGAATCCGCATTGTGCTGATGAAGTTCTACCCCTATCGCCTGGTCGATGTGCTGCTGCCCGCGGCGGTCTCGATCACAGCAACCACCCTACTGGCCCGTTGCTGTGGCCCGGCCCAACGCCTCGCGATCGCTGCCTCGATGCTCATCGTGGCACTCGCACTGCCGGCCTGTGACCGCAACCCCAGCCGGCTGCCTCCCGAAATACTCGCCGACTGGACCCAGACCTGCGACTGGATTGACATCAACCTGCCCGCCGAGGCGATCGTGCTGACTCCCCGGGGCAGTTGGGCATTCAAGTGGTACGCCCGTCGGGCAGAATTCGTGGTCTTCAAGGACTGCCCCCAGGACGCTGCGGGCATCATCGAATGGGACCGTCGACGTCAGCTCCGGGGCCGCTGGCTCAACGACATCGAACTCGGCCGACCACCAACAGAAACCACCGCCACCGCCTTCGGCAACGAACCCGTCACTCACATTCTCTGGCGACGGACCCGCAGCCTCGAAGCACTCGAGGGTCTCGACCCGCTGCTGGTCACGCCCCATCACGCGGTCTACGCCGTCCCGCCCCGAAACTGAATCGACTCAGGCTAGGCCAGGC
>CAUZJR010000013.1:0-26686 GCA_963580005.1 Planctomycetota bacterium | reverse complement strand
CTTCACCCCGATGGCCCGCAAGCAGAAGCGGCAGTTGGTCGTGATCGTCGTCAGCGACGAATCGCCCTCCGATCACATCCAGATCGAACAGACCATCCAGCGAGCCAAGCAAGCCAAGGCCCCGATCTACATCCTCGGCAGAGAAGCCGTCTTCGGGTATCCCTACGCCCGGCTGAGATGGAAGGACCCCGTCTTCGGACTCAACCATTGGATCTCGGTCGATCGCGGACCCGAAACCGCATTCCCCGAGTGCCTGCAGTATGACGGAATGAACGCCCGCTGGGATGTCTTCTCCAGCGGCTTCGGACCCTACAGCCAGGTGCGACTCGCCAAACACTCCGGTGGCATCTTCTTCGTCCTGCCCGGCGAGGAAGAAGACCTCGACGGTCCCGGCGCCCACGAGAACCGACGCTTCGCCGCGTTGGCCATGAAGGAGTACGAACCGCTGCTGCTGGCTCGACGCGAGTACGCCCGACAGGTCACGGCGCGTCCGTTTCGGGTCGCCATCTCCAATATCATCGCCCGGCTCAACCCCAACGACTATCCGTTGATTCCCAACCACGATCCCAAGCTGAACATCAAGCGGATTCACTACTCGGTCAAGGTCGAGGACTTCCGGAGCGAGGCCGTCGAGGCGGGACGGCGGGCTTTCCGGGCCATGGGACTGCTCAGCGAAGCCATCGCCATCCTCGACAAGAATGCCCCGCTGCGGGACGGTGAGAACTCACAGAGGTGGCGGGCCAACTTCGACCTGATCCGAGCCCAGTGCTACGGCTACCGGGTCAGGCTGTTCCAGTTCCTGCTGGTCCTCGACAAGCACGCCGTCGAATTCCCGGCCCCCAAGGACCCCAAGTCCAACCGCTGGCACTTCTCACGCTCCAAGAAAATGGTCACACCCGAAGCCATACAGTACAAACGGGTGCAGGCGCAATTGAAGCTGAAGGCCAAGCGCGAGAGTTTCCTGGCGGAAATGCAACAGCAGCAGGACCGGGCGACCGAGTTGTTCGAGCTGGTCAAGGCAGAACACCCGGGCACTCCCTGGTCCCGCCGGGCCGACTGGGAACTGGGACTCGGGTACGGGATGGAGGTCCACGAGGGGTTCCATGACCCGCGGTACCGGCATGTCGGGACCCGGATCAAGATCCCCAAGTTCTAGCCCGACTCCCGCTCGGTCGACACCGTCTCTTCGGCGTCCTGCGAACCGCGGTCCTTCTCGGCCGCGCCCCCGGCAATCCTCGCGGCGATAATCGTATCCACGAACAGCTGCGTGGCGTGAAACATCAGCATCGGGAACACCGCAAACGGGCACGCCGCCGCAATCCCGAACTTCGGGTCGGTGGCCAGCAGGACTCCGATCGGCAACGTCTTCTGGCTGCTGCCAAACAGCACCGCGATCCGGTCCTCGCGTGAAAAGCCCATCAGGCGGGCCCCAAGGCCCCCCAGCAGCATTGCCGCAAGGTGAATCACCAGGCAACAGCCCCACACGATCGCGATCGCACCCAGGCCCAGGCTCCCGGACTTCAACTGAGGCCCGGCCTTCAACGCGGCCGCGGCAAAGACCAGCACCAGGATCAGGCCCTGGGCGATGATCCCGATCCGAGCCTTGTGCGCCACGGCAAAACGGCCGACCGCCGGAATCGACCGGGCCAGTTGGCCCAGGATCGACGGGATCAACACCACGTAGAGCAGCCGCTGCATCATCGCGGCAACTCCCAGCTCCGCCGAACTGCCGACCAGGTCCGCGGTGGCCAGGCCCAACCAGAAGGGAGTGACCACAAAGCACAGCGAGTTGGTCAACAGGGTCGTCAACAGGCTGACCGCGTCGTTGCCGCCTGCCTTGCGGGTCCAGACCGACACCGCCGCCATCGTGCACGGGACACTCGCGGCAATCATCAACCCCACCGCGAAGCTCCGGTTGCCTTGCAACCCCATCAGACCCCAGCCGGCCAACGGAATGGCCACCGAATTGACCAGCGAAGCCCACAGCACCGGCAGCGGAAACCTGAGCGCTTCACGCAGCTTGCCGCTGTCGAGACTGAAGGCCATCAGGAACAGCACGATCCGAGTGATCCAGCCCGGTGCGACCGCCAGCAACGCGCCCGCGCCCTGCGGGCTGTCCAACGCCTCGACGGTCTCCTCCGAAAGCGACAACCCCACAGCCAGGCCACCGCCGACCAACGCCACCAGGCTGACCAGGAACCAGTGCTTCCTGAAAAACGTGAGTGAGACGATCGACATAGACCGACACGTTAGCGAGTGCCCCGGCCCTCGTCACCTCACTCCTTGTCAGACCGCTTTTTTGCCGGTTGGGGTTCGGGCTTGGGCTGGGCCGCCGCCAGCGGCTTCCACCTCCGCAGCAGCACCAGGGCACCCGCCCGGTGAGGGTCCGTCTCGCCGATCATCTCGAGCACCGCCACCGCCTGCCGCCATTGTTTCAGCTCGCCCCGCCACAGACCCTCGAGCCACATGGCTCCGGATCCCCATTCATGAGGCCCGCTGCGCGTGCGGTACTCGCTCAACGCGTCGGCGGCCGATTGGACCTGTCCCTGCTCGTACTGGCATACCGACGTCCAGAACGCCGCATCGTCAGCCGCCTCCTCGTGCACCAACCGCACACGCATCGGCAGCAGTGCCTTGAAACTCGCCTGCTGGCGCCGATCGATGAACCCGACTTCCTTGGGCAACGGCGGAACGTCTCGCCACATGCGGATCTTCAGAAACGTCGTCACCGCCGTCTTCCACTCACCCAGCAACTGCCGATTCCGCGACATCCGGTGTCGGAACTGACCCTTCTCGGCCACCTGCAACTGGATCTCCCGAGTCTCACGGTTGGCCAGGATCTTCTTGATCGGGATCGGCGATTCGAAGGCCCGCGATCGCAACAGGAAGACCTGTAGTTCCCGTGTGGTGAACGCGGAGTTCCCGTCGAGACGCTCTTCGGGGTACTTCCAGATCGCAATCGCCGACTCGGCAAATCCCTCGGCCTCGACCTTCGCCACCCGCGCCAGAGCCCCCTCGGGCACAATCTCACTCGCCTCCAGCGGATGCCACAACAGCACGTCATTGTCGCTGGCAAGAGCCAGCTGTAATCGCATCATGCGGGGTGCCCAGAAGCTCGTCGCACCAACCAGCGATACGCGGGCCTTTGCCAGCGAAGCGGCGGTGAACGGGTAGGCTGAGTCCTTCGCACCACCCAGCGAGGTCAATAACGAGGGGTCACGTGTCACTTCGGACAGCGTCGCAGGACGACTGACCGCAGCCTCCGTGGCCGTTGCCGGCCCGGCGGGTACCGGCAGCCCCAGCGTGGGATCGTAGAGGTAGACCTTGCCAGCAAGCAGAACACCCACCAGCACCCGTGCCGGATCCTCCGCGGCCGCCAGCACCACCGCATCAATCCTCAATTGACCCAGCAGGTTGATGAACAACCAGGTGCGGTCGCGGGCATTGCCTTCGCCGAACATCGCGATCCCAAACGGGGCCATCGGCAACTGAGTGTCTTCGTCGGAACGCAAGACGATGTTCCGCATCACGTAGTAGAACAGCCGGGTCGAGCGTTGCAGATCGGTCTGGGCCGGGGCAGCCACCAACTTGCTGATCCGGGCGTACCACAACGCGTCGCGGATGTGAGTCACATCGCGCTTGGAAAATCGGCTGGCACGTATTCTCGTTACCAGGTCCTCGCTGAGACGATCGGTGTAGGCCGCGTCGACCGGATCCTCTGCATCGGCCGTTTCACCACTCATCGACACCCAATCGTTGAGCAGGCTGACGACGGTCTCGCGTCGAGTGCGAATCCGCAGGGTTTGCGGCTGGGACATCTCGACCAGGGTCCCGAGCACATCGCTGCGACGACGCTTCCGATTGGCCGAGGTCTCGGTCGTCCCGCCGCTCGACTCCACCTCGGCTTCGCCCGAACACCCCGCGCACAGCAAGGCGATCATCAGCACGACGATCACTCGCAGCCCGTCTCTTTGCACGCGCTCATCCTCCCGCGACCTCGCCTGTCCCTTCCCCATCGTCTCCAGCCTCCTCACACCAAAACTTCCTGTCAACCACCGGCCCCGACACTCGATCACCCTCCGCAGTCTCGCACTGCCTCGCGGATCCGCAACAGACCGCTCCAGAACTGTTGCAGTTCTTCCAGCGGGATCATGTTCGGGCCGTCGCTGCGAGCCGAATCGGGGTCGGGGTGAGTTTCTGCAAACACGCCGTCGCACCCTGCGGCCACCGCCGCCCGAGCCAACACCGGCACCATCTCCCGCTGGCCTCCGGTCGTGCTGCCTCCGGGCAGTTGCACACTGTGTGTCGCATCAAAGACCACCGCCGCACCGGTCTGCTGCATCACCGGAATCGCTCTCATGTCGTTGACCAGTCGCCCGTACCCGAATGTCGTACCCCGCTCGGTCAACAACACCCTGGGATTCCCCGACTCAACACACTTGGTCACGATGTGACCCGTGTCCTCGGGAGCCAGGAACTGGGGCTTCTTGATATTGACCACGCCTCCGTGGCGAGCTGTGGCCACAGCCGCGGCGGCCACCAGGTCGGTCTGACGGGCCAGGAAGGCGGGGATCTGCAAAATCCCGCAGACTTCAGCCGCCGGCTCGGCCTGCTCGGGCAGATGGATGTCGGTGGTCACAACCAGCCCGGTCTCGTCGCGGACACGCGCCAGGGTGGCCAGGCCCTCGTCCAGACCCGGACCACGAAAACTGTCGATGCTGGTCCGGTTGGCCTTGTCGAAGCTGGCCTTGAACACCAGCGGAGCACCCAGCTGCGCAGCCATCTCGGCCAAGCGAGCCGCGATGTCTCGAGTCAACTCGTCCGACTCGATCACGCACGGACCGGCAATCAGCAGCAGCTGCTCCCCCGCTCCGCAAGCGGTTTCTCCCACGGGCACCGGATTCTCAACCACGTACACCTCCCTGTCCCTCACCCCTCACAAACACTTCCAGCGAGCCGGGCAGGCACTCGAGTTCCACCGGAACCTCACCGGCCGGATCACCATCCACCTGGAACGGCACCCGCTGCTGGTCGGAATCCGCCACGGTGATTCTCACGCGCCTGGCCCGCATCACCCGGATATCGCGTGCCCGTTCGTGAGTCCCGCGCCACAACTTAATCGCGTAGCGGATCATTTGGAACGCCGATCCCCGCTGCATCACCGTCACCACGAACTGGCCATCATCGGCACAGGCCCCCTGGCCCACCTTCAGCCTCATCCCGTAGGCCGGTAGGTTCGACACCATCACCTCGATGCCCTCGATCGGCTCGGGGTTTTCGTCCAGGTACACCTGCATCCTTGGATACCGGTACGTACGCAGCGCTGTCCAGATCGGTTGGGCATAAGTCCAATGGGTGATGTGGCCGGAACGCCTTCGATCCAGTTCGTGAGCAATGAAGGCGTCGAACCCGGCACTGGCCACCAGGGTGAACACCTGGCCATTGGCGCGGCCCGTGTCGATCCTGCGAGTGCACCCCGCGGCAATCAGTTCGCCCAATTCCCGCCCACTGCAGGGCAGGTCCAGGAAGCGGGCCAGCAGGTTTTCGGTCCCCATGGGCAGTACCGCGAGAGGTAACCCGGGGTGTCGGTTGACCACGTCGACCACCGTCCCGTCACCGCCGGCAGCCACCACCGCGACCACGTGCTGACGAGACGCCGGTTGCCTGACTCGCTCGTCGAGCTCGTCCCGCACGGTGAACAGCCGGGGCGTGATGTTGTGGCCGCGCAGAGTGTGGCACAAGTCCACCAGCTCGCGACGACGACGCCCCGATCCCGAGCGGGGATTGCGCTGAATGGCGACCCAGGGACTGCTCATTGTCACCGTCACCGGTACCACGCCTCCAACTCGACCAGGGAACCGATCACCGGGGGCGGAGACTCAGCTGCCCACTCGGAACGCCCGGCAGTCGCTTCGCCAAAACGGTCCACGTGAACCGCCTGCAAGCCGCTGGACAGTGCACCCTCGAAGTCGTTGACCCGGTCGTCTCCGACCATCAACACCTCCTCGGCACGACACCCGCACGCGGCAACCAGTGCCTCGAAGAAACCCCGACCCGGCTTCCTACACCCCACCTCCGAAGACACCACAACCGCCTGGGCCGCTTGCAGCACCGGCCAACCCGCACACACGCTGTGCAGCCTCCGATCAAAGTTCGACGCAATCACCATCCCCAGTCCCAGTTGCTCGATCCGCGACACCGTGGCCTGGACGTCGTCATAGCATCTCCAGGCGGACGCCCGTCCGAAGTGGTCAAACAGCTCCTCGAAGCACCGCTCGACCGTCCCGGTGGCCTCCAGCTCCGGAAACACCTCCCCGACAACCCACCTCCAGCGCGACCACTCCAGCTCCTCGCTGGTCACCAGGCCGCCTGCCCCCGCCTCGTGGTCGCTTTTGCTACACGCCGCGAAGGCCGCCGAGAGTCGCCGGTCGACCTCGTCCCGGTCCAGGCCACTGCCGTGGCGACGACCGACCTCGGCGTAGACATCGGCAACCGGGGGGGTCGCTTCGATCAGGGTCCCCACCGCGTCCAGGGCAACGCAGCGGATCGCCGCTTTAGCCACAGGCCGGCCCGGTGCGTCCTTCTCCGCCGCAGGCTGCAAGGGGCCCTCCTTCACGCCGTCAGCTCCGATGCCACACGCCAGTCCCGACGTGACACCTCGACTCGGCCCAGCGAAGCCCGGTCGATGGTCACCCCCAGCCCCGGGCCGGGCAGCGCCCCAGCGTATCCACCTCGACCAAACGTCAGGTCCTCGACCGTCAGACGCTCTGAAACCAGGTACCGATCAAAACTTCCCTCGAGATACCGGATGCCGCCCACCGAAGTCGCAAAGTGTCGGCCGGCGGCCGAGAGGATTCCGGTTTCGCCGACCTGGCAACCCAGCTGGTAACCCAGCGCCGCCTGGTGAGCCACCGCAGCGATCTCCAGGGCGTTCAGGAAACCGCCGCACTTGGAAAGCCGGATATTGAACAGGTCGCAACTGCCCGACTCGATCGCCCGCCGTGCGTCCGCGACGCTGCACAACGATTCGTCGAGCATGATCGGCACATCCAGCTCGCGACGTACCTCCGCCAGGCCGCTGATCTCGGCATGAGGCACCGGTTGTTCCAGAGATGACACGTCGTGGCAGAGCAGGGGGGCCATCTTCCCCACCACTTCGTCACAACTCCACGCCTCGTTCGCATCGAGTCTCAAGTCGACCCGTGGACCTACCGCACGCCGGACCAGGCCCAGCAGGCTCGCGTCATCCACACCGTCCACACCCACCTTGACCTTGGCCTGGTGAAAACCGAACGCCCGCATCAACCAGCCACGGCATCGGAGCTTCCAGCGACGGGTCGGGGTGAATGCCAGGCTGTAACGGGCACGAGTCGATGACTCGCGGATCGCCACCGCCTGAGCGAACAGCCCGGTCAGATCCGAGAAGGGGACCCCCGCACTACGGGTCGCGGCATCCAGCACCGACAACTCCAGGGCACACCGCGCCGAATGTCCAAAACAGTCACGGCGATCTTCAGCCGCAATCCCAAGCCCCGCTGGGGGATCGGCCAGCTCCAATCGTCGACAGGCGGCGACCACCTCTTTCAAGCCGGCGAAACTGTCGCCGAGTTGAGCGGTGAAGTCTGTGGCCTCGAGTTGGGCCAGCGCCGTCTCGATCGTCTCACCTGTCACGTATTCGCGAGGCAGACCCTCGCCCCAGCCCTCGCTTCCGTCGTCCAGCCGACAGCGGATGACAATCGAATCGGTTTCGCGGCGGGTGTGAGACGCGTGTCGGACCGTTCTCTTCAGTGGGATCCGCACATGCCAGGCTGTCAGGTCGTTGATCCGCATCGCACTGCTCCGCCTCGCCGAATGCCCGCGGCCTGACCGGAAAACTCCAGCGCGGGTTTACCCGAACCCGACCCAACCGACAAGCCCACCTCGAGTGCCGTTTGCAGGTGACACTCGCCAGGCTTCGTGGTATCAAGCGGCCACTCGGCGTCGCAAGTTTCACTCCACACATCGCGGTGTTTTTCGAGCTGCCCCGAGGATCCGGCCCTGCGTGCCGTCAGCTCACAAGTTCAGGCAACAATGACCTGCTGTCCCGCTCGCATTCCGCGGCGACAGCCTGAAGGCGGTCCAGTGAGATGAGCGGCACGACCGAACAGATTGCCAGGAACCTGGCCCGGGTCCGAACGGATATCGCCGAGGCGTGCTCTCGAGGTGGCCGCAAACCGGCCGACGTGCAACTGGTCTGTGTGACCAAGTACGCTCGCCCCGAGTGGATCGATGGACTGCTCGCTTGCGGTGAGACGATGCTTGGTGAGAGCCGACCGCAGCAGTTGGAACAGCGATCAGCGGAATTCCCCGATCACGTAAAGTGGCACCTGCTCGGACAGCTGCAACGCAACAAGGTTCGCCGCACTCTCGCCGCCGCATCGCTGCTGCATTCAGTCGACAGCCTCAGACTGCTCGAACGGATCGAGACGATTGCCACCGACGAGGGGCGGCGGCCCGCGGTGCTGCTGCAGGTCAATTGCTCGGATGACCCCACACGAACCGGCTTCACCACCGAATCGCTCAGGACGGCATGGCCGCGGGTGTGCGGACTCACGCGGACAGACGTGCGTGGACTCATGACCATGGCGCCGCCGTCGGCAGATCCCCTCGAGACTCGTGCCGCCTTCGACTCGATCCGCGACCTCGCCGTTGAACTCGGAGAGATCCGGATCGAGCAGGGCGGAGCCGCACTACAGGAGCTGTCGATGGGGATGAGCAACGACTTCGAGATCGCCGTCGAGGCGGGCGCCACCCTGGTCCGACTCGGCCGCACCCTCTTCGAGGGCCTCGACGGCTGAAAGTCGCCGACGAATGACTACAGCCCCAGCATCGGACTCGAGTCGGTCGACGCGGTGACCAGCCTGGGCACTTCGTGATCCGTCTCCAGATCAGCAGCCCAATCCGAGTCGTCTCCGACACCCAGGGACACCGGGTGCAGTGCTTCGGTTTCCAGACGAAAACGCGTGTCCGTGACCGGAGCCATGAACTGGCGGAACCAGATCATCTGCCGTACCCGCTCGCACGGATCGTCGAGGTGAATCGAGGCGCCCTGTTCGCTCCAGTCAAACAGCATGCCGAAGAATCCGCTGGGGACGTACTTCACGTACGACATGTCCACGCCGATCCGGGTCACTCCGTCACGTTCGACCAGCCGCGAAAGCGTCTCACGCAACAAGGCCAGGTCCGAACCGTCCCAGATCTCCATCGGGCCCAGCTTGATCAACTGGTAACCGTGGCGTTTCTCGATAATCATCTGGTGCTTGCGGGCCATCAAAGACTCCTCGGGCAAGGGGGGCAGGGGGGGGCGTGGTTTGAGTTGGCTGGGTGTGCAGCACGTCGGCATCTCGTGATGCCCTGGCACACCAGCGATACTCACCTACAGCATTCCCCGGGCCGAACGAAGAGAAACCGAACCCTGTAGCGTAACCTGCTATGCAGACCGGACTTGCAAGAAGTGGCGATTCGCCCCACCGAGCCGCGTCTGTTGCGTTGCCGCAACACGTGATGCCGAAATGCCACGAGGCCATTCAAGCGGCCTGCCGCGGGCTTCAGCAGACAAGTCCGTCCCGGATCACTCGTCGGTCTCTTCGCCGAGGTACAGCAGGCGGCCGCAGTTGTTGCACGAGACAATTTGGCCCAGCGCGAGTTCAACCACGAGCTGTTGCGAGAGCCTGATCGAGCACGAGGTGCACGATCCTTCGACAACTTCAGCCATCGCACCCGGGCCGTGGGCTTTGACCAGCCTCTGGTAACGTTCGGCGACCTCATGTGACAGGATCGACTCGGCTTCCGAGATGGCCTGTTCAAGCTTCTCGCGGTCCTGGTTCAGCCCCGGCTCCGCGGCCGCGACCTCTGCAACCACCTGCTGGTGCTGAGACTGAGCCGCATCCCGCTCGGCATCAATCTCGCTCAGGCGAGTCTGGGCCACGTCGACTCGTTCAAACAGCTCGAGGATTTCGTCCTCGAGCACTGCATTGGCAGCGAGATCGGCATCGATCTGTCCCTTGATGATGTCGAATTCCTTGTTCGAGGACGCCGCATTGAGCTTGGAGCGGAGGTCAATGAGCCGGGTTTCGTTGGTCTTCAGCTGCAGAGTCCGTTCATCGGAGGCCTTCCGGAGGTCGGTCACCGCAGTCTGCTCGGCATCTGCCTCGCCCTGCTTCTTGGCGGTCAAGGCCTCGCGGGCCCTCAACCGCCGCGGACCGACCTCGAGTTGCTCCAGCACACCGGTGTGCTCGACGTGCAACTGGTGGAGTTCCCGCAGTCCACTTGCAGCCGTCGTCATCCTGTCATCTCCTCGCGTGGCGCCCTGGGCCCTATCAAAAAAAAGAGCCGGTCGAAAGTCGACCGGCTCGAAGCATCAGTTGGTGGTGCCCGTCAGGACCCCTTCGAGGAATCCTTTCAGTTGGCGGCTGCGGACCGGGTGTTGGAGTTTCCTCACCGCCTTGGCCTCGATCTGCCTGACCCGTTCGCGAGTCACCTTGAAGATCCGTCCGACTTCTTCGAGCGTGTAGGTGTATCCGTCGCCGAGCCCGTAACGTAGCTTGATGATCTCGCGTTCGCGATAGGTCAGCGTCTTCAGCACCGAATCGATCTTGTCCTTGAGCATCTCCTGCGTGGCGGAGTTGACGGGACTATCGGTGCTGTTGTCTTCGATGAAGTCACCGAAGTAGCTGTCCTCGCTCTCGCCCACAGGACGGTCGAGGCTGATCGGATGGCGCGAGATCTTCAGGACCCGTTGAGTCTCCTCGAGACTCACGTCGGCCGCCTCGGCCGTTTCTTCCATCGTCGGCTCACGACCCTTTTCCTGCAGCAGCTGTTTGCTGACCTTTCGCAGCTTCGACATCGTCTCGATCATGTGGACCGGGATACGAATCGTGCGGGCCTGGTCGGCAATCGCACGGGTGATCGCCTGCCGGATCCACCAAGTGGCGTAGGTCGAAAACTTATAGCCGCGTCGGTACTCGTACTTGTCAACCGCCCGCATCAGGCCGGTGTTCCCCTCCTGGATCAGGTCCAGGAAACTCAGGCCCCGGTTGCGGTATTTCTTGGCGATCGAGACGACCAGCCGCAGGTTGCCTCCCGAGAGTTCTCGCATGGCCTGCTCGTAATCGGCAAACCGCCTCTCGATGATCTCCATCCGCTTCCGCAGCGTCTCGGGCAACTCGAGCGTCAGCAGCACCAGGTCCTGCAATTCCCGCTGCAGGTTGGCCCGCTCGTCCTTGGCCGACTTCAGACGACGGATGCTCTTGAGGTGTCGCTGAATCTCGGTCATCCGCTCGCAGATCTGCTCCAGCCGCTTCATCACAGGCTGCATCCGCTGGGTACGGACACTGAGTTCCTCGACCAGCGTCACCATCTTGCGACGGCGACGGTCGATCTCGGGCACCAGCTTGCCCCGTGTGATATCTCCCACCCGAGGATTGACCATCTTCTCGGCGTCGGGCAGGTACTCGTGCCTCAACAGGTCGATCGTCTTGAGGTTGTGAGGCATCCGGCCCAGGATCTGGGTCTTTTCGAGTCCCTCGGTGACCGAGACCTTGATCGTGCGGTCGAAGGGCAACTCGCCGTGATGCACCTTGCGCAGAATCTCGATCGCGGTCCGCAACGGGAAGTCACTCTCGAGCAACGACCTGCGGAAGCGTTTCCGAGTCACCTCGATCTTCTTGGCCAGCGCGATCTCCTCGGCGCGGGTCAGCAGCGGGATCTCACCCATCTGAGTCAGGTACATCCGCACCGGGTCGTCGATCCGCCTCGAGCGGTCCTCGCCAATCGGCGACTTCTGCCTCGATTTGCGAGTCTTCCGCTTCACGGGCTCTTCGGGTGGGTTCGTGTCGGCGACGACATCGAGTCCCAATTCGTCGGCACACATCAGCAGTGCGTCGAGTTTTTCCGGAGTGGCGGCCTCGTCGGGCAGATAGGCATTCACCTGGGAATAGGTGAGGTACCCCTGTGCCTGCCCGGCTTCGATGACAGCCCTGAGTTCTTCAATCAATCGGTACACGCTTACAACCTCCCACAGATCAACGAATCACGCCCTGGCGTGTTCGTTTCTGGTGATGCTCGAACGCCCGTCTCAGACGGGCCCTGTCTTCGTCGTCCAGTCCGCCGGTCGCCTCATCGCCACCGGCCCGACCGCTCCGCTCGGTCTCAAAATTCTCACGCTCACGTCGCCACTTCAATACCTGTACGGTTTCCTCAACGAGATCAAACTCCGAGTCTTTCAGCCGCTGAGTCGTCTGCTTCGACCTCGCCTCCTCGTCGATCTTGACCAGCAACCGCTTCAATTCCGGATCCTCCATCGACGCGGCCACCCGCTCGAACCTCGGCAAGTCCCCGTTGTCGTGAATCTGGTAGCAGACTTCCAGCAACCGCCTCAGAAAACCGTCGCGAATCTCCTCGGCCCGCACCTGCTCGCGGATCCGCTCGATCAGTTCCGGAGACGAAAGCAGGATCTCGATCAGCTCCCGCTCGGCCCGCTCGACACGAGTCGTTCCGCCAATGTTCCGTGAATCCGCAGCAGCACCGCCGGCGGGCGGACCCCCGTCGACGCGTCGGGCGACTCCATCGGGCACCGAGTCGGCGGTGCGAGCCGGTTGGCGCTGCTGCTGCTGGTTCTTCAGCAGGTTCCGCTGTTTCTTCAGAGCCGTCCGCAATTCGGTTTCGGCAATCCCCAGTCGATGGCTCACCAGGCCCAGGATCACCGCCTCGCGAGGTGTCCCGGCCAGCCGTGGTGCGGTGACGATCAAGTCGAGCATCTCGGCCAGCAGCCGTTGGCGGGAATCCACCGTGGCGGTGCCGATGCGAGCCATCGAGGCCTGCCACTTGAAGTCGAGTGCTTCGGGCGCCTGCTGGCACAGCTCACGAAACGCCGCCTCACCATGCCGTTCGAGAAACTCCGCCGGATCCAGGCTCTCGGGCAGAGTCAACACCCGCAGGTCCACGTCCTGGACCAGGAAGCGGGGCAGGGCCCGCTCGGCAGCCTGCTGGCCGGCCTGGTCTCCGTCGTAGACCAGCACCACCTTCTCGGAAAGCCGCTTGAGTGCCGTCACGTGCTCGTCGGTCAAAGCCGTACCCAGAGTGCCAACCACGTGGTCGACTCCGTACTGGTGAGCCGTCACGCAGTCGGTGTAACCCTCGACCACCACCGCCGACTTCTCGCGGCGGATCGCGTCACGGGCCATTGCCAGCCCATAAAGCAGGCTCTTCTTGGAGAACACCGGGTTTTCTGAACTGTTGAGATACTTGGGGGCATCGGCGTAGGTGTGGTCCGGAAGGATCCGGCCACCGAAACCGACCGTGCGACCACGCATGTCGTGGATCGGAAACAGGACTCGGTCGACGAAATCGTCGCGGAGTCCCGATCCATCCTGCCTCTGACGTACCAATCCGGCTGCCTCCAGCTCGCTGACGCCGTATCGACCCTTGGCCCGCACCTGCAACCAATCCCAGACGGGAGGATGGAAGCCGACGCGGAACTTCGTGACCACCTCCGGGCCCAGGCGTCGCTGATCAGAAATGTACTCGCGGGCACGAGCCGCCGAGGGGTCTTCCAGCAGGAAGCGATGGAATTGCTCCTCGGCCCAACCCAGTACCTCGTACAACCGCGTCTTCTCGTCCCGATCCGGACCAGAACCGCCTCGTCGTCGAGGCACCTCGAGATTGGCTCGAACGGCCAACTGCTCGAGCGCCTCGCGGAACTCGACGTGCTCGAAGTGCATCACCCACGAAAAACAGTCGCCTCCGGCATCGCACACCCAGCATCGATACGTCTGCCGATCAGCGTAGACGTGCATCGACGGGTTGTGGTCTTCGTGGAAGGGACACAGTCCCACATGATCGCCACGCCCACCGCGCGCCGTCAAAGAGACCATTTCACCGATCAACGAGACGAGATCCGTATGGGAACGGACCTGCTCCTTGAAATCACTCGGGGAGCCGCCTGTCACAGGACACTCCTGCGATGCCTGTATTGGCTACCCGCCACATGACAACCATGTGACAAACTGCCAGACCCCGCTCGCCGTGAAACCAGTCGCCCAAGTGACGTCCAAGTGACGTCCAAATCCACGCGAGACACGACAATACTAGCTGACCGGATCGGCGGGTCAAGCTACCGTGAATGGCTCTGCGGAGTCTTTGACCTGCACAACCGTTGCAGCCGGTCGTGACGGGCGCGATCGGTTCGACCCACGCCCGGACAACTCACTCGACGTCGTCCCCAGCCTCAACCTCGCCGGCCGACCCCTCGTCGACAGCCTCCCCGCTGTCACCTGCAGATGCGTCCTCAGACGCCGACGGGGCCTCCGCCTGGTCCCGGGCCGGTTCCTCGACCGATCCCCGGCCCGTTTCGGCGCCGGCCGCTTCTCCGCTTTCTTCACCGGACTCTTCACCGGACTCGACCAGAGTGATCTCGTGCAACGCGTTGTCGCCGAAGACCCGCTTGCACTTGGGACAGACCGCCTTGGCAATCCCCTTGCCCGACTTGCCCCCGATCTTCTCCTTCTTCCGAGAATCCTCGCTGACGACCAGTCCGCAACCCTCGCAGCGATATCCGACGCGAGTGACCTCGTAGGCCTCGTCGGCCTCGTAGTACGTCGCATCCTCGACGACCGTCATGGTCGTCTCTTCGTTGTAGTGGCAGGTCAGTTCCTTGGTGGAATCCTCGAGCGGCACACCGACATCGGCCCCGAAATCGTCGATCCCGTACAATTGGCCAAACCGCCTGGAGATCCGCCGGAATTCGCTGAGTGACAGCGAAATGAAATCGATCGTCTTGGACTCGGGATCCTCGGGCAACCGGATGCCGATTCGTCCTTCGCCGAAGACATCGATCCCGGCGAACATCGATTCGTGAGCGTAGGGCGCCGGCTGCACGATCCGCATCGCCTCGCACGTCTCGGCCGCAAGGCTGATGAACTCGGCCGCCGGCAAACCGTCCGTGGCCTGGACCTCCTCGAGATGTGCTCGCACCTCGTCACGCACCTGCGGGACCTTCTTGCCCTTGCCCCCTCCGCCACCAAACAGACCGCCGCTCTTGATCAACTTGACCAGCACGAGCGTCTCGGCCGAGAGTCCCACATCGACGACTTCGAACCTGGCAGCCAGGCTGCCGGCCTTCAGTTTCAGAGAACCCGGGTCCACCTGGTGCAGGTGCACGTCGTCCAGCCACTCGACAAACAACGTTTCGGCAGCCGGCTCATCGACCGGTTCCGCGGACTCCCCATCCCCCAGCGACGGGTCCCAGTTCTGTTGTGGGACCAGGAACGGAGACTGGCACTTGGGACACTTTCCCGACTTGCCGCGGTGTCGTTCCTGAACCTCGATCGGATGCCCGTTGGGGCAGAAGACGATGAACCCGGTCTTGGCCGTGGCCCGGACACTACCGCGGGTGACCGATGCAGAGCCCTGTCGACGGCGGGTCCGTGTCTCGGCCTCCTCGCTCATCGCAATGTCCAGCAACGCATCGCCACTCTCGGCCATCGGATGGGCCGTGTCGTCAGACTTCTCAGGCCCAGATTCAGATTCAGATTCAGATTCAGATTCAGATTCAGATTCAGACTCAGACCCGGACTCCGACCCGGCGTCAGCTTCGGCGGCGGTCTCGGCTGGCTGATCGT
Organism: Planctomycetota bacterium; assembly: GCA_963580005.1. Classification (GTDB taxonomy): domain Bacteria; phylum Planctomycetota; class Planctomycetia; order Planctomycetales; family Planctomycetaceae; genus UBA8437. The sequence continues at coordinate 11,027 of CAUZJR010000013.1, read as the reverse complement.
CGTCCGAGGCCGGTTGGGTGTGCTTGAGCATTTCATCATCGAGTTCAAAACCGGCACCGTCTGACATGTTGACACCGTCTGCGAGTTCGAAGTCCTCTTCCTCCAAAATGGTCGCAGCACCGCCTGGGGAGGTGCTGGATTGCTGAGCCGCGCCGAGGGCAGTATCGTCAAGCTCGCCGGCTCCCTGCTCCTGGCTGTACATCACCGGCGAGGGATTCCGTTGCATCTCCTGGTAACGTGCCGCGATCTCGGGACGCAGAAATGCGCCGCATCGCCAGCAGCGGACAAGTTCAGGGCGCACCACCTCGCCGCAGTCGGCACACTCGACCCCTCCGCTCCGATCCTCGACAACGACCACGTCAGGCAGTTCGCCCGAAAACTGTTCCGCCGCCTCCGGGTCCACCACGTGCTGACAAAGTGGGCACTGGACCGTATCGGTCAGCAGCAGAGTCCGGCAGGACGGACAGGATTGAATCGAAACACTCATGACAACATCACGCAGGTAACCAGCGTCCACAGACCGGCATCTCGGTCCCTGCCTCCACAATAACACACGGTGCGACCCCTTGGCAGGGTTTCTAATCTCCCTGCCCGAAACCGAGTACCATCGTCAAAAACCGACGACGTCCGCTTCGATCATCGGCATCCAGGCCCCGCTTCTGAAACCGCGGCCTCGACGCCCCTTCCACACGCCGTCACGATCCGGATCATCCGCATGAACTCACCCGTTGCCTTGCTGCTGGACGGTGCCGAAAACTTGAAAGCCGAGGGTGTCCCCGACGTCGTCGATGGACTGCTCGAAGCCGCCAGGCACCGAGGGGCCAGTGACCTGCACATCGTCCCCACCGAAACCGCTCTCGATGTGTCGTGGCGGATCGATGGCGTCCTGCAACACGTCGGCCATCTGCCTCGACGCGTCTCCGGAAACGTCGTGGCCCGCCTGAAAGTGCTCGCCGAATTGCTGACCTACCGGACCGACGTGCCCCAGGAAGGACGCATCCGCTCAGGCGACAGTACGCTCGACATGAGAGTCAGCACCTTCCCCACCCTCTTCGGAGAAAAAACCGTCGTCCGACTGCTCCGCACCAGCGATCGACTCTCACACGTCCACGAACTCGGACTCCCGCAGACCCTCGAACAGCAACTGCGAGACACACTCGGCCGACGCAGCGGTGTGCTGCTGGTCGCCGGACCCGCCGGCAGCGGCAAGACCACCACGCTGTATGCCTGCCTCAGGGAACTCGCCGGAAAAGGGGATCAGCCCCTGAGCCTGGTCAGCCTCGAAGATCCCATCGAATCGGTCGTCACCGGAGTCGCCCAGTCACAGGTCAACCCCGCAGCCGGCTTCGATTACGCCACCGGATTGCGGTCGCTGATGAGACAGGACCCCGAAGTGATCATGGTCGGAGAAATCCGCGACCGCGAGACCGCCGAAACCGTGCTGCAGGCCTCGCTGACCGGGCACCTGGTCCTGACCACCTTCCACGCCGGTAGCGGGGCCGAGGCGATCGGGAGACTGGCCGACATGGGCATCGAACCCTACCTGCTCCGCAGCAGTCTCCTCGCCATCCTCTGCCAACGACTGCTCAGACGACTCTGCTCCTGCAGCCAGCCAGCCACCCAGCCAGCCGCGACAGCCCCAGATTCGAGCCCGGAACCGGGGTCCGCAACCGGTTGCACCCTCTGTCACGGGACCGGGTACCTCGGCCGAGGTGTCATCGCCGAGTGGCTGGACCCGTCCGAACCGGCCATCGCCGACGGCATACTCAACAAACTCGACAGCCGTACACTGCACGCCGCCGCACTGTCCACCGGACACGTCGATCTCGATTCCGCAGCACGCGATGCGGTCGACGCCGGGTGGACGACATCCGAGGAGGTCGTCCGCGTGCTGGGGCTGAGGTCCTCGGAGCCCTCTGTGGGACCGGAGCCCGGAGAACAGCGATGAGCTCCGAGAACCAGGCATCCCTGTCACTCGAAGATCTTGCCGCACTCAACGACGAAATCTGTGCGCTCACCCGGGCCCGGCTGCCGCTGGAGCTGGGGTTGAAGTCGGCCGCGGGTGGACTCAGACGACAGGTCGCCGGCGTTGTCGATTCGCTCGCCGACCGGCTCGCCCAGGGCGTCTCACTTGAAGAAGCCCTCGATGACCAGAAACAGTCGTTTCCTCCGGTCTACCGAGCCCTGGTCACCGCCGGACTCAAGACAGGTCGCCTCGACCAGGCCCTCGAATCGCTCTCGAGCTTCTCACGTTCGCTCGAAGAACTCCGACAGAAGATCGGCCTGGCCCTGATCTATCCCACCCTGGTACTCGTGCTCGCCTGGGGGCTGTGGTCGCTGTTCCTGGTGTCGCTGTTCCCCACCTTCGATTCGGTGCTGGTCGACTTCGGGGCCGGCGACGGCCTGGTGCAGCGGATCATGAGGACCGCGTCGGTGACCATGCCGTTCTGGATCCCGGCGTTGCCGTTGGTACTGTTCGTTGTCGGCAGCTCGTGGTGGATGTCCCGGAAATGGCTGCTGCATCCTTCCGGAGCCGGCCACTCGTGGCACCCCGGGCGGCTGGCCGCATCCGTACTCCGCCGACTGCCCTGGATCGGCTCGGTGCTGATGAACTTCCACCGCGCCAACTTCACGGAACTGCTGGCGATGCTGCTCGAGCACGAGGTGCCTCTGGCCGAGGCCGTTCCGCTGGCCATCGACGCCAGCGGTGACCCACACCTCTCGTCCCGTCGCGAACTGATCGTCGCGAAACTCGAAGCCGGTGCCTCCCTCGGCGAAGTGTTGAACCAGGCTCGAGCCACCACGCCGTTTGTCCGCTGGATGATCCAGTCGGCCGAAACGCAGGGTGCACTGCAGCCGGCACTGGTCCAGTCCAGCACCATCCTGCGTCGACGGGCCGACTACCAGGCCGAGTGGTTTCAGATCGCGTTTCCCGTCCTGATGCTGGCCGTCGTCGGCGGAGGTGCCGTACTGATCTACAGCCTCTCGCTGTTCCTCCCCGTCGTCGACCTCCTCGAAGCCCTCTCCCAACCCTGACCCTCACCCCCCCTCCGTTCAGCCACGTGTGACTCAGCATGCCCCGGTTTCGCTACCAGGCCACCGACGCCGACGATCAACCCGTGAAGGAAGGGACGATCGAGGCTGAAAACCGGTACGTCGCCGTCGCACGACTGCTGCAGGACGGGCTGCACGTGAAGGAGCTTGAGGAAATCTTGGGGCCGTCCGGTAAGGAAGCGGCCGGCGAGGAGGTGCCAGTTGAGGAGGTGCTCGAGCCGGACGCTGTCTGGATCGCCGAGGACCAAAGGATTGCGGTCGTCGACGGGATGGCCGATGTCGTCCGCGGCGGGCTGCCGCTGGCCGCGGGCCTCAGAGCGCTGGCATCGGAACTGCCCTCGCGACGAGTGCGACGGGCTCTGGAGACCATCTCGAGTCGACTCGAACAGGGCCTCTCGATCGACGAAGCCGTCGCCGGACAAATCGACCTCGTCCCACGTCACCTGAGGGTGCTGCTGCGAGCGGGTGTGAATACCGGACGGCTGGGTGAACTGCTGGAACACTACCTGCATTTCGCCCGCACCAGCCTCGACACCCGCCGCCGCAGCGTGCTGGCATTGTTCTACCCGACACTGCTGCTGCTGGTGACGATGATGGTCGCCGGAGCACTTGCGGCCTTCGTGGTGCCCCCCTTTGAGAAGATCTTCCTCGATTTCGGCATGGAGATTCCCGAACTGACACGCGCGGTGCTGTGGCTCGCCAAGGCCTTCGATGGCTGGCGACTGGCGATCCTCCCGGTGCTCCTGCTGTTGCTGGGACTGGCCTGGATCCTGGCCGGTCAGCTGGCCGGACCGCTACGGCGCAAGTGGGTCTACTACGTCCCGGCGATCGGTCGCATGGTCAGACTCAGTGCGATCTCACGCTTCTGCCATCTGCTAGCAATCGGACTCGATCATCGTGTGCCGCTGCCCGAGGCGTTGCAGTTGGCAGGCAGCGGGACCGGCGACGCCTACATCGGGCAGGCCACCAACCGGATGGTCATCGACGTTACCGCAGGACACTCGCTGAGCCAGGCCGCCTCGACCCACAGGATGGTCCCCGAAATCACACACGTCTTCGAATGGGAAGGCCGGGACGACGCCTTCTCGGATGTGCTCCGCGCCACCGGCGACATCTGTGCCGCACAGTCCCGCGTGCAGTCGGGGCTGATCCGCGTCCTGATCGAACCGGTGGCGGTCTTCGGAGTGGCCCTGATCGTAGGACTCGTCGCCATCGCTCTGCTGATGCCATTGATCAAGTTGCTCAACGCACTTTCATGATTCGTTACCGCCTCGATCCCCACCCCGTTCAGAAAACCCGTCGCACCCTGCACCTGATGTCCACTTCGTTTCGAGCCACACCGTGAACGCCGACATCACTCTTGCCTACGCGATGTTCACGATCCTGCTGGTGCCGCTGGGCGGCGTCACGCTGCTGGTCGTGTCCGGACGCCTGCGCAAGCGTCGACAACCTCGACTGCTGGCCGTCAAACGGGTGCTGCTGTCACTGGTCGCCACCGCAATGCTGCTCGTCTCGATCGGTGGCATGATCGCGATCTTCGGCTGGGGCCTGCATGCACGAGGAGCACCCGCAGAGTCGATCGCGTCACTGTTGGCCGATTCGATGATGCTGTTCCTGCTGGCGTTCATCGGCTGGGCGGCGGTGATGGCGATGCGACTGAGCATCAAGGTGCGGTCCGAGATGTCTCCGTCGGCACTCCTGGAACTCGAGGAAGGGCTCGGCCTGCTGCACGTGGTTGCCTGGTGCCTGGTCGGACTGCCCCTGCTGTTCGTGGCGCCCCTGGCCATCCCGATCTGCGTGATCCCGTTTGTGCTGACCGAAGGCCCCGCCAGTGCCAGGCGATCCAAGCAGGGACAACTGCTGTGGCTGCTGGCCATCGCCGTGAAACGGGAACAGTCTCTGACCCAACTGCTCGACAGCTACGCCGAATCACTGGATGGGGCACAGGCCTTCTCGATCTGGCGGTTCATCGGCTTTTCCAAACCGTCCCGGTTCCGGAACCGCATTCGGCACCTGGCCGACCGCTTGCGCGACGGGGTCGCTCTGCCCGATGCCCTGGAAGACTGCCCCGGCCTGCTGCCTCGTGCCACAGTGGTCGCCGTCCGCGTCGGGCACGAATCGGGGTGCCTGGCCGAAGCCCTCGAACGGGCCGCCACGCTGCAGTCGCAGTCGATTCGGCAGGTGGGCACCGTCTTGGAGATCTCGACCTTCTTCATCTACGGGGCCGCCGTGTTGAGCGTGACGATTACCATCTGCCTGTTCCTGATGGTGTATATCGTCCCCAAGCTGAAACGGATCTTCGAGGGCTTCGACATCGAGTTGCCGGCCATCACCTCGAACCTGATCTCATCCTCGGACGTGATGGTCTCGCACCTCCTGCTCGTCGCACCCATCGTCTCGTTGCCCTGCCTGCTGTTGATGGCCTTTGGCATCAGCTGGTTCTGGGGTCTCGAGAACCTGAGACTCCCGTGGCTGACACGCCTCTGGCCTCGAATGCACTCCTCCTCGATCTTCCGCAGCCTCTCGCTGGCACTCTCGGGCAACCGCACTCTCGACCAGGCCCTCGAGATCCAGGTCGACGCGGGCCAGTGGCCCGAGGTGGCGATCCGGCTCGAGCGGGTCCGCGAGGCGGTTGTGGCCGGTGGCAACGGCTGGGCGGCACTCAGGCAGCAACGCCTGATCAATAGCCGCGAACAGGCGGTTCTCGAGTGCTCACAACGACTCAACAACCTGCCCTGGGCACTGCAATTGATGGCCGACTCGGCTCAGCGACGCCTGCACCGCCGGGTGGTGCTCAGCTACCAGGTGGTCCGACCGGTGGTGATCGGAGTCCTGGGCTTGCTGGTGGGCTTCATCTGCATCGGCTTCTTCTACCCGCTCGTCAAACTGCTTTCGGAGCAAGCCTGATGCACCACACCACCATCACAACACGCCCCCGTGCCCGCGGTGGACGCCGAGGCGCGATGCTGGTCGAGATGCTGGTGGCCGGCATCCTGCTGACCACTGTCGTCATGCTGGTCGGGCCGCTGCTGTTGCAGAGCAACCACGTCCGCAGGTCCGCCGCACAGAGACAACTCGCCACCCAGGTTGCCGAAAACTGCCTCGAGCGACTCGTCGCCGGCGAAACGCCCGAACTCGCCCGGGCCAACGTCGCCCGCGGGTGGGACACGCAGAAGTGGTTGCCCGAATTGACACTCGACATCGCGATCCGCGATGACGACGCTCGACGTCAGGCAACAGTCAGCGTCGGCTGGATGGGACCCCCAGGGCAGGCCGCTCGCCCGGTGCGACTGACCGGATGGATTCCGGCCCCATTGGAGGACTCCAGGTGATTCGCTCGCGCCGAGGATACTCGCTGATCGAAATGCTCGTCGTGATCGCCGTGATGTCGATGATGGTCATCATGGGGACCCTGACGATGGCACTGCTGATGCGGTCCGAACGGACCGGGGGCGACGCGCTGGTGGCGGCCCAGGCCGGACACCGCCTCGCCCGACAGTTTCGCAACGATGTCCACGCCGCCGACGACGCCACGCTCGATACCTCGACCCCCGGACACCTGGTGCTCAACCTGGTCGCAAACGGTCGTGCGAAGGTCAGTTGGAGTCGAGTGGAAGAGGGTCTGCGCCGCAGGGTCGACGGGATTCCGGCTCAGGTCGAAACCTACCGCGTGCCCGCCCATGACTTCTCGATTGTCCTGGAACCGCTTCAGGCAGACTCAAGAACTCGACGGCTGGTCCGTATCACGACGACGCCGGAAACCCAGTCGCGACCACACCCCCCCGACGTTTGGCCGACTCGAGTGACCGCAGTGCTGGGTGCGGAGACGACCCCATGAGACGATCCCAACTGCCGCTGGGGAAACACCACCGCCGCGGTACCGTGCTGCTGGTCGTGCTGATCGTTGTGCTGCTGATCGTCGGCATGGCCGGCTCCCTGTTCCGACTCTCGCTCATCCAGCACAGGCAGGCCGGGCAGTTCGAATTGCAGGCCCAGGCCGACTGGCTGGCGCGGGCCGGTGCAGACCGAGCCGCGAAACGGCTGGCCGACCAGGACTTCACCCAGCAGACCTGGAAAGTCGAACTCCAAGGGCTGGGGCCCGTGGAGGTCCTCAGCCGGGTCGTCACCTCGGAAACCCGACTCGGATTTCGACGGCTCGAAACTCATGTCCGACTCGAACCCGGATTCGCTCACACACCCGCCCACGGCTACGACACACGAACCGTCGGCCCATCGCAAAACCCCAGGCAGGACACGCCATGACCGACCTCAACACAGTGCCAACACACCCCGATCATCCCGATCATCCCGATCACGAGCTCCCACGGAGTCCCACTTACATGTCCACAGCATCGCGTCGCCGTCGTCCAGGTTTTACCCTGATCGAGCTCCTGGTCGTGATCGCGATCATCGCCATCCTGATCGCCTTGCTGTTGCCGGCGGTGCAGCAGGCCCGCGAGGCCGCTCGTCGTGCTTCCTGCAAGAACAACCTGATGCAGATTGGAGTCGCGCTGCAGAACTATGAAATGGCCCATCGCTGCCTGCCATCAGGGACGATCGACAAGACCGGCCCGATCAAGAGCACTCCACAGGGATACCACATGAGCTGGATGGTGCAGGTGCTGCCGTTCATTGACGAGGGCAACGTGTTTCGGCACATCGACTTTGGGAAGAGCATCTACGCCAAAGAGAACATCGACGCCCGGGCGCAGCCGCTCGAACTGTTGCGGTGCCCTTCATCGATTCTCGCGCCAACGGTGACCCGGCAACCGGTCGCACCACCGCCCGGCACCCCGGGGAGTCCGCCGCGGGGTGAAATTGAGAAGGAGGCGGTCGCTGTCCTGGTCGGCACGACTGGCTACGCCGGTGTCCACCACGACGGATTCCTGGTCGCACCGGCACCCAATGCCGGACCCAAGGCCCCCAAAACCTACAAGGACGGACCAATTGACGTCGACCAGAATGGCGTGCTGTTTCTCAACAGCAGCGTCACCTACCAGCAGATCCCCGACGGCAGCTCGCATACGCTCTTCGTGGGCGAGAACCGCGAAGCAACCGGGGGGCTGGGCTGGGCCTCGGGCACACGCAGCACGCTCCGCAACGGAGCCACCATGATCAACCAGTCCGGAAACCTGCCGGCCGGATTCCGCGGGCGACAAACACCCGCCACCGCGGTGCAGATCGACCTCAAGAACCCCCAGGCCGTCGGCGGCTTCGGCAGCTTTCACTCAGGAGGCGCCCAGTTCCTCTTCGGTGACACCTCGGTGAGATTCATCAACGAGAACATCAACCCGCAGGCCTACAGGAACCTGTGCAATCGGCGAGATGGAGCACTGGTGTCCAACTATTAGCCGACACTCCTCGTGACTCACTTCCGCCCAAAACAGTACACCGCGGTCTCGGTGCGAATGAACATCCGGCCCTCGATGACCACCGGCGTGGCCAGGATCTTCTCGCCAAAATCGTGCTTGCCGATCACCGACCAGTTCGTGCCGGCCTTGATGATCGACATCACTCCCGCCTCGTTGCAGGCGTAGATCTTGCCGTCACCAGCCACCAGGGACGCATAGTAGCTGCCTCGGCCGGGGATCCGTCCGCGGTGAGTCCGCTTGCCGGTCCTGGCATCCAAGCTGGTCAGGATGCCGCCATTCTTGACCATGTACAACAACCCCTTGTAAATGGCAGGGCTGGGCACCACCGGCAGGCCCTCACGCGAAAGCCACTCGACATGCGTCTCGGTCACGTCACCCCGGCCACCGGGGAGGACCGACATCGCGACATTCTGAGCGTTCTTGAAGACATTCGCGTGATGCTTCCACTCGGCGGCATCCAGCTCCTTGTCCTGGTCGAGATCGATGCGGAAGAACCGTGCCCCGACCGGGCTCCCCTCGGGCAACTCGGTCTTGGCGATCTTCTTGTTCTTGTCCTTGTCGAGCTTGGCCAACGCCTCGGGAAATGGCTCCATGGAAATCCGTTCCGAGAGGTCTCCGCCGGGAGTCCAGGAGGCGATGTAGAGCCGCTTGGGGGTGGTCACGGGAGTGGTATCGACGATCCGCGACAAGCCGCGGACCCACCACAACGGCTTGCCCGTCTTGATCTCATACGCCGTCATCTTCAACGCACCGGCCACCACCAGCACACGCTCCTTGCCACTCTTCCAGACGATCGGAGTCGAGTAGCTGCGGGTCTGGCCCTTGCGAGGCGTCTTCCAGACCGTCTTGCCGTTGGCCGGGTTGATCGCGATCAGGAAACAGTCGACGTCGTGGTCCTCGCTGAGCACCAGCAGATCGTCGACCAGCACCGGAGAACTGCTGGCTCCGAACTCGTCCTGGAACGGACCCATCGGCTTCCGCCACAACTCCTTGCCGTCCAGGTCGTAGGTGACCAGGCCGAAACTGCCGAAGAACACGTAAATCCGCTTGCCGTCACAGGCCGGAGTCGAGACGGCCGGGCTGCCGGTGGAATGAGTCTTCTCGATCCGCTCGGTCTTCAACACCCGCCTCCACAACTGCTTGCCACTGCTGCGGTCCAGGGCCAACGTCGCCAACTGCTTGCGAGTCTTGTTCCAGGTCGTCACCACCACCAATTCGCCATGCACACACGGGGTCGAAATCCCCGGAGACACCTCCTGCCGCCACACCAGCTGCTCCTTGGCCGCGAATTGCTCGGGCAAGGCGAAGTCGTCTCCCAACGCACCCTGGCTCCGGCGGAAAAACGACGGGACGTCGGCCGCCAGCATCGGCGAGACCATCGAACACAGCAGGGCGAGCACGACGAACACACGAGTCATGAGCAAGTCTCCAAGTGGGCCAGGTGGGATCCTTGCACAGGATACCCGAAGGGGCGGTCGTCCCCCACGTGGCCGGGACTGAATTCGTTTACTTCTCAGCAGCAACCTTGTTTCGCAGGATGCCGACGCCCGAGAGTTCCACCTCGACCACGTCGCCGGGTTTCATCGCGTCGGTCTTGCCCGGAGTGCCGGTGTAGATCAGGTCGCCGGGATGCAACGTGACGTGGCGGCTGAGGAAGCTGACCATCGAGGCGATGTCGTTGATGAAATACTTCGTGCTCTCGTCCTGTCGCACCTCGCCGTTGAGCCTGAGTGTCAATTGCAGGTTGTCGTAGTCCAGTCCGCTGGCGATCACGGGACCGCAGGGGCCAAAGGTGTCCGACGCCTTGGCCCGCCACCACTGCACGTCGTTCGTCTGCCAGACCCGAGCACTGACGTCGTTGCCGCAGGTGACACCAAACACGTACTTCAAAGCGTCCTTCTTCGAGACATTCCGCGTCGTCTTGCCGATCACGATCACCAGCTCCGCCTCGTAATGGACCGTCTCGGCCTCCTTGGGCAGGATGATCGTGCCTCCGTGAGGCAGCAGGCAGCTGATCGTCTTGTAGAACGGCTGAGGGATCTGGAACTTGGGAGGAATCACGCCGCTGCGGCGAATCTCGGACGTGGTGTCCGAGGAGGTCGTCGTCTTGCCGCTCTTGTTGTCCTGGGCAATGGTCGTGACCGTCGTGATCGTCGTGGTCGTCTTGTCCTCGTCGCCCAGGTGACTCTTGTAGTTGCCCGCCATGGCAAACACCTGCGTCGGCCTCGAAGGCACCAGCAGCTTGACCTTGTCCAGGTCGACACTCTTGCCCGACTTCTTCCACTTGCCGAACAGGTCGCCGTCGATCTTGCGGATCGTCTTCCCCTCGAGAATCCCATACGACACCTCGTCACCACGCTGGTACCGTACGTAGAGCGTCGCCTGCTTGGCCTGCTTGGCCTGCTTCGCCTGCTTCGCCTGCTTCGCCTTCTTGGCCTGCTTCGCGGCAAGAGCCTCCTGGGCTTTGTCGCCGCTGGGAGGTGCCAGGCAGAGAGCGGCGGCGAACAGCAGACCAAGCATCATTCGGCGAGAAGTCATCGTGGTGTCTCCCAGGTGAACCAGCGTCAGCAACACGTCACTCTGGCCGCATCCTAAACCCGG
>CAUZJR010000012.1:0-28478 GCA_963580005.1 Planctomycetota bacterium | reverse complement strand
AGAACCATGAGAACCATGAGAACCATGAGAACCATGAGAACCATGAGAACCATGAGAACCATGAGAACCATGAGAACCATGAGAACCATGAGACGGTTTTCAGTCGCCCCCCTGATCAGTGTCTCCAAGAACGTGCGACAGAGTCTCGTCGCAGTGCTGCAGGTCAAACTTGAACATGGCCTGTGTCGCCAGGTCGATGTCGATGTCGGTCACGAGCAACTCATCTCGCTTCAGTTCGGTCTGAGCGTGGATCTGCCCGTCGGGTGAGATCACCAGGGATCGGGAGTTCTGGTGCGGAATCAGGCAGGCATTACAGGAGGCGAACCAGATGGTGTTCTCGGCGGCGCGAGTCGTGATCATGGAGTGGTGCAGCGGGATCTTCCAGTCGTTCGGATGTGTCGTATTATTTTGCGGATGCAGCACCAGCTGCGCTCCCTGGCGGACGCACTCGGCGGTCGTTTCGGCAAAACGAAGTGCCTCGAAACAAATCACGACCCCGACCTGCACCCCGCACAACTCAAACGTGTCGATCGAATCGCCCGGCATGTAGGCCACCGCGTCGCGGGGGGTGAGTTTTGTCTTGTGATGCACACCCAGCACGCGACCGTGTTCGCTGATGACCAGGGCCGAATTGTATGGCTTGCCGTTTACGGGATCCGATTCCGAGGGAGTCTCGGTGCCCAGCACGCAGGCCATTCCCAGATCTCCACAGCGTTTGGCGACGGTCGCGTGCAATTCGTCCAGCCGCTGGACCGGCACCGGCGCGTGCGGTTCCGAGATGTCCACGCGGTAGCCGACCGTTTGTGTTTCAGGGAAGCAGAGGATCTGCACACCCTGTTTGCCGGCTTCGTCGAGGGAGTCGAGAATCCGATCCGCATTCGCATCGAAGTCATCTGACTGCCTGACCTGGGCAAGTCCGATTTTCAGGAGCTTCATGGTTACCACCTGTGTCTGACGGTGATTTCGACACCGCGATTCTCAAGCTCCCGGGATGGATGGCGGTGGGTCGCGTGTGTGGAGGTTCAAGCCCGTGGGCGATCGGGATCACGGGCCGGCCAGCCGGGCCTGCGCATCGGCGAAAGCCCTGCCGATCCGGGCCAGGATCTTGGCGGACCCGAGATAGTGGTACTCCGCATTGGATTGCCCCGCACCCAGGATCTTGAGTTCTCGCTTCGAGAACAGTTCGGAGGTGTAGGCCTCGACCAGTGCCTTGCGTGTTTTCGCATCCAGCGACTTGTCCTTCGAGAGTTGTCGCCGCTTGGCTTTCACCTTGCCCATCCGGGTGACAAGCCCCGAGAGTTCGAGATCCCAGTAGTTCTCGGTCCTGACGGCCAGGACATTGCCCCGGAATTCGCCTAGTGCTGCCGGAGCCGCCATCGCCTTTCGGAACTCGTCGTGAATCGGCTTGTATCGTCGCTGAGCGGGGCCGTACTTGTCTGTGGGTCCTCCGGCACCCATCACTCCAATCACGAAGGGGAGCTTGGGAGCGGAGAGGTCCTTGCGGACATCACGGATGAAGTGCGTCATCACCTGGCTGTACCGGTCGTAGCCGCCCGGCTGGCTGCGGTTGGGATAGGTGCCTCGATCGACCATGTCGTTCCAGCCCTGGAACCAGACGAAGCCGGCGAGCTTGTGTCCTCGATTGGCGTCGTAGTCGGGAACGACTCGCTTGATGTCGCCGAGCACATGTTTGATATGGGTCATCATCAGCCGGTAGTAGACACCGGTGATCCTGGCCCGATCGGCTCGAGCCTGTTCGATGTCCTTGCCCTGTTTCTTCAGGTTGTCCAATTGCTGGTCGTTGAAGCGATAGGGACCGGCAGCGGGAGGACGAAAGTCTGTGTGCAGCGACTTGCCGCCCCAGGCGGTCTTGATTATCAGGACCGGTGCCCCGACGTGCTTGTGCATGAAAATCCCAAAGGTCAGCTCGGGACCGATTTTCTGTTCGCGACCCGATGCTCCGTATCCGGTGGTCAGTCGGCCATGCCGTTCGGCGTCCTTCGCGTTTGAGTCGATCGAGGAGATCCACACATCCTGGTGGACTCGTGGCGTGCCGTCGACTTTTTGGATCTCCTTGAGAATCGGTGCCGTTTTGGGGTCCATCCCGATGTGGCCCAGGGTCCGCACGTGGGCGTGGCCCTGCATGTTCGACTGCCCGGCCAGGATGTAGACCATCAGGGGCTTGTTGGCCGAACGGGCCGATACACCCAGCGAAGTCGAGAGCACCAGGGCCAGGGCCAGCGTGAACTTGTTCATGGCAGATGACTCGTGTGTAAATGGATCAGGACGAGAACGGGGTGCCGACCTCGCGTGCAGCACCTGTGATGGCATCAGCGTATGTTAGCATCTCTAAAGCAGTCGCCTGATGTGGCCGACCCAACTCGCCGGGCTGCTGATCCGCAGGATGCAGGGATTGACCATTCGGTCGTTTCACCTCGCTTTGTCGGCGCCTGCCGCGAGCAGCGTCGTGCGCGAAACCGGGCAGGCCTACAATGGAACTCTGAGGAGGCATTCTGACAGTTTCCCAAATCCCAGGTTCCGACGAGTGTTGAGCACCGATGCCTGAAGAGCAGCCGAACGGGCGTGTCGATGAGTCGATCCCAGTTTACGATCACGAGTCGACCGAAACCGAGTCGGCGAATCCCACCGAAGAGTCTCGCGGCGTGATTGAAGCGGGCGTGGAAACCGTCGCATCGGTATTTCGTGCCTCTTTCATAATCCTCGGTGCTGTCGCACTGGTGGTAACGGTCTTCATCGGCGTGGCAATGTTCACCACAGTCGATCTCGCCATGCTGGGCGATACCATTGTCGCGAGCGGAGCCGGTTTCCTGGCAACCCCTTTCCTGACGATGGCATTTATGGTCGCATCAGCACTCGTCCTGGTCATAGTCGTTCACTTCAAGAGGCAGCTGAGCGGGAATCGCCAGTTGCCACAAGTCGATGTGACTCCCGAACCGTGGGAAGTCGTCGCAACACAGTTCATGTCAGTCTTCTCCTGCATGAGTGGGGGATTTGGAGGTGCAATGGTCTGTGGTCGTGTGGGAGGGGCGAACCCAATCTGGGAATCGTGTGGCTTGGTGATCTCACTGGTCATTTTTTGGGAGGTTGTGTCTTTGAGCCGTTCACGCGGCAGCGAGCCGACGACCATCCCGGTACTCCGAAAGTTGACCGCACGAGACGCCGTCGCCAATGTCCTGGGCGCCGTTTTGGGCGGACTCGTACTGATTCAGGCACCCAACTGGTTTGACTTTTGACCTCACCGGATCGGGAGGCGGTCAATCCGGGGGGCGAGACTCGAAGAACCATGCCGGACCTGAGTGAAAAGACGCTGTTCATTACCGGAGCCAGCCGCGGCATCGGCAAGGCGATTGCCCTGAGGGCCGCACGTGATGGGGCCAACATCGCCGTGGTGGCCAAGACCGACCAGCCCCATCCGACGCTGCCAGGCACAGTGCATTCGGCCGTCGAGGAGATCGAGGCCGCCGGGGGATCGGGGCTGGCCTGCATCACCGACATTCGTTTCGAAGACCAGGTGCAGGCGGCCGTCGATGCGACTGTCGAGACGTTTGGCGGGATCGACATCCTGGTCAACAACGCCAGTGCCATCCAGTTGACCGGAACACTCGAGACCCCCATCAAGCGGTTCGACCTGATGCACTCGGTCAACGTCCGCGGCACGTTTGTCTGCTCGCAGACCTGCCTGCCGCATCTCGCCCGGGCCCCCAACCCTCATATCCTCAACCTCGCTCCCGCTCCGGTGATGCGGCCCGAGTGGTTCGAGCACCACCTGGCCTACACGATGTCGAAATACGGCATGAGCATGTGCGTGCTGGGGATGGCAGAGGAATTCCGCGAACAGGGAATCGCCGCCAACGCGCTGTGGCCCAAAACCACGATCGCAACGGCCGCGATTCGGAACCTGCTCGGCGGAGACGACGCGATCCGGCGGTGCCGCACGCCGGACATCGTGGCCGATGCGGCGTATTGTATCCTGACCGGTGACAGCCGAACTCGCACCGGCCAGTTCCTGGTCGATGAAGACGTGCTGCGTGAAGCAGGCGTCACACAGTTTGATCACTACGCGATCAGCCCCGACGAGCCGCTGCAGCCGGACCTGTTCGTGCCGATGACCAAGTGACCGCCGGCCCCGGTGACCGAGACCCAGTACGAGACCCAGCACGAGGCACACAAGGCGATGAAATCCAGGCTATTGCTGCTACTGCTGCTGTTGCTGTCGATGGTTGCTCGTGTCGATGCCGCCGAGCGGGTCAACGTCCTGTTGTTCACGGCCGATGATCTGCATGCCCAGTCACTGGGCGTCTATGGCAGCAAGGTCCGCAATCTGACTCCTCACCTCGACCGATTCGCCGCCCAGGGCATGTTGTTCCAAAGGGGGCATGTGAACGTCGCGATCTGTGCACCCTGCCGGGCCGTGATTGCCACCGGCCTGTTGAGTCACAACTCGGGTGCCATGGGTTTCATGAAAGCCCGCCCGGGCACGCCGGACATCGTGACCGCCTTCCAGAGGGCCGGTTACCTGGCAGGCATCCTCGGCAAGGTCGGCCATTCCACTCCGACCACGACCATGAAGTGGGACTACTCGTTCGACCGCAAGGACCTGGGAGATGGCAGAAACCCCGAGGTCTACTACCAGCGGAGTGTGGCCTTCTTCAAGCGGTGCCAGGCCCAGGGCAAGCCGTTTTACTTCATGGTGAATTCGCACGACCCGCATCGCCCCTACTGCAACCCGAAGAAACTCCGACGGGGTGCGGCCATGCCCAGCCGGGTCTACCGGCCCGATGAGGTCGAGGTCCCCGGTTTCCTGCCCGACCTGCCCGGTGTGCGGCAGGAACTGGCCCAGTACCAGAATTCCACGCGACGACTGGACGACACGTTTGGCAGGGTGATGCAGGCACTGGATGAGTCGGGCCAGGCACAGAACACACTGGTCGTGTTCATTTCTGACAACGGAATCGCCGTGCCGTTTGCCAAGTGCAACACATGGTTCCACAGTTCGCGGACCCCGCTGCTGGTCCGCTGGCCGGGCCGGGTCAAGCCGGGCAGCCGCGACGAGACGCACTTCGTCTCGGCGGTGGATCTGAAACCGACGTTTCTCGAGATCACCGGTGCGCCGAAGCCCAGGCGGCTGGATGGTCGCAGTTTTGCTTTGCTACTGAGCGGCAAGTCGCAGCCGGGACGAGAGGTCGTGTTCACCCAGATTGACAGCAAGGCCGGCGGAGATGGCGTTCCGATGCGATGCGTGCAGGATGCGAAGTACGGCTACATCTACAACCCCTTCAGCGATGGCAAGCACGTGTATCGCAACAACAACGAAGGGAGAACGTTTGCCGCCATGGCGGCGGCAGCCAGGTCGAATCCGGTGATCGCCGCCCGGATCAAGTTGTTTCGGATGCGGGTGCCCGAGGAATTCTACGACCTGGAACAGGATCCCGATTGCCGCAAGAACCTTGTCGGGAACCCGGACTTGCAGGAGACCATCTCGAGGTACCGCAAGCGTCTGGAAGGCTGGATGAAGCAAACCGGCGATCCGATGCTGGCCGCGATGCAGAACCGAGGCGATCGGCAGCGAGTCGACGCGATTCTTCTGAAGACGTACGGTCCACCCAAGGTCAGGAAGCGAAAACGGGGTAAGGCGAAACGAAAGAGCGGTGGGGGATAGGCGAGTTGTGTCCCCTACTTGTCGAGCTTCACCCATGAGACCTGGGTGACGAGCTGGTTGAGAGCGGCAAACGATATCGAGGCATTGACCGCGTGCCGCGGCGAGGTGTTTGACGGGAAGGTTGCCAGCGAGGCATCACCGACCAGGAAGACGTTGAAGTCTTTCGAGAGATTCTTGTAACCGGCCGTGGTTTCGCAGAAGCACATGTCGGTGGCGTAACCGGTCAGCAGGATGTGCCGGATGCCCTTCTTGACCAGGAACTCTCTGAGCGGTGCGTAGCCCTCGGAGTCGTAGATCACCACGTCGTCGTGATGCACGTCGACATCCGCGGTGACCGGAATCGGCAGTTTCCAGAATCCGTCGTTGTTGTATCGCGCCCCGGCATCCAGGCCGGGGAATCTCTTGAAGTAGTCGACGACCGGCTTGTCGCGTGAGAGCACCAGCTGCTTGGGCAGGGGTTGTCCGGCGTACTTGAAGCGGGTCAGTTTCTGCTTCAGTTCCTTCGCACCGGCCTGCCGCTGTGCGGCGGTGGGCTTGTGAGTGAACGAGCGATAGAGCTTGTGACGGATCGGGTCCTTGCTGCCGGGCAGGCTGTAGAGCACGGCGCCGACGCGGTCGCGGAGGCGGTTGATGAAGGGTCGGATGATCTGCCGAGTGTGACGGGCGGCGAGGTGGTTCTTTTCCTTGGTGCAGAAGTCGGCCACGCCGGCCGGCTCGGGCGTGTCCCAGCCCTGCCCATCATCGATGCCCCATGGGTGCACCATGATCACGGCCGTCTCGGACGCCTTCAGGTGGTTGGGCATCTCGATGATGCCTCGGGCGTTGTAGCTGAATCGCCAGGCCCGAACGTGGAGATCGGCGTCTGAGTCGACCACCAGCGGAGCGGCTTCGAAATGAGCCTGCTCGATGATCGGGGCGAAGAACTCGGGATGATCGGCCAGGATCGGCTTGGGGTTCTTGATCGGGGTGAGCACGTTGGAATACACGCGGGTGGGCATCTCCGGCGGCTTGGTCAAAGCCGGTGAGGCCAGCAGCGCGGCCAGGCAGGCGAGAACGAGGTGGAGGCGTTTCATGTGGGAACTCTCGGTCGTTGGGGTCTCGAGGCCATCAGTCCTGCCATGATGCCCTCGAGACGTCATGCCGTCGAGTCCGGCAGGAGCCGGGATTCTTGGGGACCACGGCGGTCAGTTCTGCGGCGGAGGGTGATTGCCTAGGATGGGTGACATGTCACAGATCCGCGTTTCGACCTACGACGGCCCGGGTTGTGAACCGGTGATTCACAGCGTGCCGCGGCCGAGTGTTCCGGCCAGTGCGGCACTGATTCGGATCGAAGCCTGCGGCGTCTGTGGCACCGACTTGCATATCCTCGAAGGTCACTGGCCCAAGCCTCTGCCGTGGCCGTTGACCCTGGGCCACGAACTGGTCGGCGTGATCGACGAGCTGGGTGCCGAGCTTGCCGCCGACTTCATGGGACATCGACTCGCCGTCGGTGACCGAGTGATGCTGCCGCCGCTGATGTCGTGCGGCGAGTGCTACTACTGCGTGCATTATCCCGAGCGGGCCAACAAGTGCCTGAACCCCACATATTACGGCCGCTACATTCCCTTCGACGAGGCTCCTCACCTGTGGGGCGGCTGGGCCGAGATGGTCTACGTCGATCTCGAGCAACGACCCGCCACCAAGGTCTACCGGCTGCCCGATGGACTGGGTGCGATGGCCGGCAGCCTGACCGAACCGCTGGCCTGCTGCATCCGGGCCCTGAACCGGGCCGTGGCGGTGGGCGGCTTCCGGGCCGGAGACACCGTGGTGATCCAGGGATCAGGACCCATCGGACTGCTGGCATTGGTCGCGGCCCAGGAGATGGGGGCCGGACGGGTCGTTGTCGTCGGGGCACCGGCCGAGCCCCGACTGGCGATCTGCAGGGCGTTCGGGGCCGAGGCCACCGTGTCGATCGATGAGCATACGAGTGGAGAGGAACGGATCGAGGCGGTGGCCGAGATCGTCGGCGGGTTCGGTGCCGACCTGGTCGTCGAATGCAGTGGGCACCCCTCGAGCGGTCCCGAGGGGATCGAGATGCTCCGCGATGGGGGCACCTATGTCGAAATGGGGCAGTTCACCGACGCGGGCAGTATCGAAACCAACTGGCACCGCATCTGCACCAAGGACATCACCCTGGTCGGCAGCTGGGCCTTCACGCCCAACGACATCCCGCTGGGTATCGACATGATGCGCCGCGTCGAAGAGAAGTACCCGTGGGAGCTGGTGCAGCAGAGATTTCCGTTCAGCGAAGCAGGACTGATCGAAGCCACGACGACAGCCCGGCAGCAGAAGTGCCTGAAGGCGACGATTGTGCCCGACTTGGCATAGAGGTTTCCGAGGGTGGTGATGCGGATCGGCGGTCAACTGGACGGGAAGCCACCGCGGATAATGAAATGGCTCCCCGGCTGCACCCTTCAACTGAACTCCGGAGTCGACACATGACAGGCCGTTTCATGAAAGGCCACTTGTGGTTTGCGGGATTTGTCGCCGGTGTCCTGCTGATGACCGGCGTAGCAGTGCGTGGTGAGTTGAACCAGGGGTCACCAGCGAAACAGGGTGTCCAGCAGAAGCGGAAGAAGCGCAACCCGGTTGTGCGGCGGATCCGGGTGGCGGTGTGGTTCGACAAGCAGTTCCTCGAAGACGGCACCGCGTATCGGCGTCGGTCGAAGGAGTTCAGAGACTGGACCCGCAGCAAGCTGCGGGTCGAGGTGATGAAGCGACTCAAGGCGCTCAGTGCCTCCTCGCACAAGGCCGCCTCTGCCGATCTCGACAAGCTGGTCGACGTCGGCACGATCAGTGACCTGAGGCGTTACTGGATCATCAACGGGTTCACCTGCACGACGACCACCAAGGGCTTGCCGGCGTTGAGGAAGGTGGCGGGCGTGAAGGAGGTCTACGTGGCGGGGCCGGCCCGGGCGAGTCGTCCGGCCAGCCGCGGGACGGCCGTGTCGTTTCCCGCCGGCGAGATGCCGAAATTCGATCCGGGCCGATACCAGCACCCCTGGTACATCCGCTACCTGCAGGCCGATCGGGTCTGGAAGGAACTGGGGGTGACGGGTCGAGGCACGCTGAACGTCGTGCACGACTTCAACTTCGTCTACTCGGAAAACGTCACCGGCAACCTGTACCGCAACCCGAAGGAAACCGCCGGCAACGGCAAGGACGACGACGGCAACGGGCTGGTAGACGATGTCCACGGTTTCAACTTCGACCAGCACAACGCCAACCTGACACTGGTGCCGGTTGGCCGCGGAGGCTTCAACCCGCGGGCCCAGCACGGGTTCATGTGTGCGGCGATCATCTGCGGGACCGGGGCCAAGGGTCGCAAGTACGAGTTTGGGATTGCGCCCGAGGGGAACTGGGCGGGGGTGATTGCCTCGGGGCGACTCGAGTCGGCCATCGAGTGGGCGGTCGAGCAGGGAGCGGATACCTACAGCATGAGTTTTTCGATCCCCGGTCTCGGCGAGTACCGCTCTCATTGGCGGAAGGTGATGGAGCACGGTTCGTTTTGCGGAATCTGCTTCGTGTCCGGTGCCGGCAACTTTGCCCAGCAGGCTCGCGTGCCGGTGCAGATGCGGACACCCGAGGACATCCCCGACGCGGTGTTTGCCGCCGCGGGTGTGCAGAGGAACTTTTCGAGGACTCCGTTTTCGAGCAAGGGGCCGGTCCAGTGGAAGACTCGGCACTACCAGCAGGGCCGGGTGCAGAAGCCGGAGGTGTGTGCCTTCAACATGGGGTTGCCTCAACTGTGGCTCAACGGCACGACCCGACCCGGGGGACTCAACGGCAACTCGTTTGCCGGCCCGATGTTCTGCGGCTCAATCGCGCTGATGCTCTCGGCCGACCCCGACCTGTTGCCCTGGGACCTGCAGCAGATCATCACCTCGACGGCCACCGACGTGGCGGCCGCAGGAGTGGACGACGAGACCGGGCACGGGTTGATCAACTGTTACCGGGCGGTCCGCGAGGTGCTGAGGCGGAAGGCGATCCGCGAGGGGAAGGACCCGAAACAGTTCGCCGGACGCCAGGACGGTGACACGCTGGACATCGAGTCGATCAAGTCGAAGTTGAAGAGTGCGAAGGTCCAGGTCGGTCGCCTGCAGCCGGGTGGACAGGCGGCCAGGCTCGGCGTGAAACCCGGTGACGTGCTGGTCAGTTATCACGGCCGGAAGATCGCCTCACGCCGAGACGTGATGGCGGCCAAGCGACAGGCGGTTGCCGACAAGGCCGACAAGGTCGCCGTGGTCTTCTCACGAGGTGACCAACTGATCAAGGGCGAATTCAGTACCGCGGCGATCGGCTTTGTGCCGCAGGTTGTCTTCGACGACCCGACCTTCAAGTGATTCGCAGCGGCGACCCCGCCTAGCCGCCCGTTGAAAAACCGGGAGCCGGGGGTCAGACGCCGCCCTTGGCGGGGCCTGAACCCTCTTGTTCCAACCCCCATCGCTCGAGTGAAGGGGTCAGGCCCCGCCACGGGCGGCGTCTGACCCCGTCCGGGCAGCGAACCTGTGTTTTTCAACCCGCCGCAGGCGGGCTAGCCGAACTTCTTTCTGAGCAGATCGAAGTAGGCGTGCTCGCCGGGTCGCTGGGGCAGCTTGACGGGTGTCTCCCAGTCGGCTGGGATCTCATCGAGCCGAACGGGATCTCCGTTCTTCACCAGGTGGCTGTAGAAACCGGCCAGGTAGGCCTGCTGCTTCATCAGGATCTGGTCATACGTCTGCGGCATCGGAGCACCTGTGGCGATTTGCTGGAAGGCCCACAGGCCGGGGATCCAGAACCCGGTGTCTCGGTACAAGGGGTCCGCGCCCAGGGTCAATGTGAAGGGGCGGCCGTTGCTGTGGCTCTCGGTGTGGATCTGTAGCATGCCGACCCCGAATTGTCCCGAGTGCAGCGTGCCGTAGAATGTCCGGCCCATGGGGTCGCGGTGCTCGAGAGTCAGGACCGCCGGTGGCTTGTGCCAGTCGGTGCCGCGGAAGGCGACCGAGACGATCGGGTTGCCCGCATCGGTGATCGCCCGGCAGAGGAAGTACAGGCCGTGAGTGCCGTGCGTCGGGTAGTCCTCGGCACCGGCGGTTGCGTGATATCCGGTCACCCGCTCCGAGTCGACAAACCGCCTCGCCTCGCTGACGACCTGGTTGTGACCCAGCGCCGAAGGGACCAGCAGTGGAGCCTTGTGCTTGCGAGCCAATTCGACCAGAGAGCGGGTCTTCTTCAGCGAGTTGGCAAACGGTCGGTTGACCAGGCACGGCAGGCCGGCCTTCAGATACGGCGCCATCAGCAGGTGGTTGAACGCGTGGTTGTAGTAGCCACCGTCGATCACCGCATCGACCTTGCCCAGCATGTCGTCGAAGTTCTCGACAGAGGTGCACCGGTTGCCTTGAGCGAAGTCCTGGGCGGCATCGGAGTTGATGTCCCAGCAGTGAGTGATCCTCATGCCGGTGTAGGACATCGATCCGTTGATCAACCGGGCCCAGTGGGCAGCCAGGTGAGAATAGACGCTGATGTTGAGCACTCCGACCCGCAGCGTCTTGCGGGGGTCGGCCGGGGTCTGTGCCGTGTCACCGGGGGCTGCTGCTGCGGTGGTGGCTGCGGTGGTGGCTGCGGTGGTTGCTGCTACGGCGGCGGCTGCGGGGGTATCTCGGAGGAAACGGCGTCGAGAGACCTGGGTTTTGTCGTTCATGGTTGCGAGTCATCCGGGGTAGTAGACTAGTCGAACGTCGTGTGGGAGTGCCGGCACAGGATGATACGAAATTCCCGCTGTCGGCTCTTGCGGAATCGTCTTTTTGAGGACATGGGAACGTGGCAGGTCAATTCGAGCCGAGGGGATACGATCGACGGCGGTTCATGGCGTCAGCGGCCACGATGGGTGGGGGCCTGCTGAGTCTGCCGGGCCTGGAGGCCTTGGTGGCCGGTTCTCCGACCCGCACACCCGGTTCCTCGCAGGTGGTCACCGGCAAGCGTGACAGCCTGATTGTGCACAAGTCAGAGATCCCCGTGCTCGAGACACCGTCGGAGCTGCTCGAGTCTCGTATCACTCCGCTGGACGTGCTGTTTGTCCGCAACAACCAGCCGCTGGCCGCTGCTGCCACGTTGAAGGGGGTTCCCCTGAAGGGTTGGAAGATCGCATGGACCGGCAAGATCGACAAGCCGCGGAGCCTGGATGCGGAGGTCCTGGCGGGGATGGAGCAGGTCGAGCATGAGATGGTGTTGCAGTGCTGTGGAAACGGTCGGTCGCTGTTTGCCGGCACGGTCCAGGCCAAGGGGACTCAATGGACGCGAGGCGGGATGGGCAACGTGCGAGTCAGCGGCGTGCGGTTGTCGGCGGTGGCCAGGAAGCTGGGTGTCCGCATCGGCGCCGGGGCCCGGTTCCTGACCGCTGAAGGCCGGGATGCTCCGTTGCCCGGCAAGCAGGATTTCGAGCACAGCCTGCCGCTGCACGAGGCGATGGAACATTCGCTGCTGGCCACCCGGATCAACGGCCAGCCGATTCCCGCGGTCCACGGTGGTCCGGTGCGGCTGATGACACCCGGCTACTACGGCACCATGCACATCAAGTGGGTGACGAGGCTGAGATTCGAGGGTGAGGAGACCGACAACTACAACCAGATCCCCCGTTACCGAGTGCCCCGGTCTCAGCTGCCTCCGGGCCAGAAGATCGAGTACACGTTTGCCAACAGCAAGGCCTGCTGGCGGATGAAGACCAAGTGCGTGGTGTTGAGGCCCGAGCCGGGTGCCGCCGTGGCGGCCGGCCGCAAGCTGTCGGTTCGAGGTGTTGCCTTCAACGACGGCAGCACGCGGATCGACTCGGTCCAACTGTCGACCGACCGGGGTCAGACCTGGAAGCGGGTCTCGTTGGAGGTCCCCGCCAGCCGGTTTGCCTGGTATCGCTGGTCGGCCGCCGTCACGCTGGGTGCCGGGAAGCAAGAACTCTGGGCCCGCGCCGTCGATGCACTGGGCCGCTCGCAGCCTCTGGACGGTTCGGTTCACTGGAATCCGTCGGGATACGAGTGGAACGGTGTCGAGAAGATCGCCGTGACGGTCGTCTAATCATCCGGCAAAGTGCTTGGTCGATTTCTCCTCGAGTCAGTTAATGGAACCCGGGGAATCCTGTAAGATCCGGTCATGACAGACAATGAAGCTCACGATGACCGACGCGGGTTCTTGCGGGATGCCGCGTCGATGGTGGTGGCCGGTTCGGCCGCCGCGGCGGCAGAACCGTCTGAGGCAGCGGTCCACAGCGATAAGTTCCAGCCCGAGTCGTTCTGGAAGGACCGCATGCAGGCACCCGAGGATGGCAAGAAGCTGGGCTGGTTCATCGATACCCGTCGTTGCTTCGGGTGCCACGCGTGCGAGGTCAGTTGCAAGTCCGAGAACGACGTGCCGCTGGGGAATTTCATCCGTCAGACGATTTACCAGGACGAGGGCGAGTACCCGAAGGTCGCCCGGATGTTCCTGCCGATGTCGTGTCAGCACTGCGAGGATGCGCCCTGCATCAAGGCCTGCCCGTGTGGAGCGTTGCACAAGGAGAGCGGAGGGACGGTCGCGATTGACTACAACACCTGTTGCGGGCACGGCACCTGTGTAGACGTCTGCCCCTACGGGGCCATTTACATGGACCCGGTGGCCAAGCAGGCGGTCAAGTGCCACAACTGCTACCACCGCACCGAGTTGGGCATGGAACCGGCCTGCGTGCCGACATGCCCCTCCGAGGCTCTCCATTTCGGCGACCTCAATGATCCCGAGTCTGAGATCAACCGGGCCATGAACGAGGCCCGTGAAGCGGATGTCGAGTTGACTCAACTGCGGCCGGAAAAACAGACCCGGCCCCGCATGTGGTTTGCCGGCCCGGCGGCGGAGGTGATCGAGGAACGGATTCCCAAGGAAGGCGAATCGTATTCGCCGGATGCCTACAGCATTTTCAACTGGAAGGGTGGCAAAGAGCGGGAGGCGTCGACATGAATCGCGACGTGTCTTCTCGCCGCCGGTTTCTCACGCTTGGCCTCTCGGCCGGTGCGGCTTTTGCTGGCGGACTGGTTGGATGCCGCGATTCGAAGAAGGAGCCGTCACGGCCGGACGGTGGAGGATCGGCGGCGCAAGAAGCTGGCGCGGGACCATTGCCCCAGGGGATCGACCTGGAGAAGTGGAACCGGATCAAGGGCGAACCGTATCGCCGGGGTTCGTTCGGGTTGATGCCCGGCGCCTGCGCCTTGCCGGGTCCCCAGGCCAAGCGGAACTGGCCCGACCGCGACAAGTACAAGGATGTCGAGACGATTCCCGGGATGTGCCAGTTGTGCAGCACCGTGTGCGGCATCGTGGGTTACGTCAAGGACGGGCGGTTGATCAAGGTCGAGGGGAACCCGAAGGACCCCAACAGCCGCGGACATCTGTGTGCTCGAGGCCAGGCCGCTCTCAATCATCTCTACCATCCCGAACGGCTGCTGTACCCGCTCAAGCGGGTGGGGGCTCGAGGCGAGGGACGGTGGAAGCGGATCAGCTGGGATGAGGCTCTGGACGAGATTGCCGAGAAGCTGAAGGCGGTCCGGCAGAGCGGTCATCCCGAGGAGTTTGCGTTTCACCAGGGACGTCAGCGGAGCAAGGATGCACTGAAGCGGTTTCTCGATGCCTTCGGCACCAGCACGCAACTCTCACATCGCTCGCTCTGCTCGGGAAACCGCCGCGCGGCCAACCTGAGTTACCTGTGGGAGAGCGACTGGGATCTGAATGATGTCGAGCATTCCAAGTACATCCTGAACTTCGGTTCCAACGCCTTCGAGGCGCACCAGGGTCATGTGCCTTTTGCCAACCGGATCCAGAATGGCCGGTTCCGCAACGGGGCCAAGCTGGTGACGTTTGACGTCAGGCTGTCCAACACCGCGGGTTCCAGCGACGAGTGGTTTGCTCCGTTTCCGGGAACCGATGGCGCGGTGGCCCTGGCGATGGGCCACACGATCCTCTCTGAGAATCGTCACGACGAGTCGTTCCTGGAGACCTGGACCAACGTCTCGATCGAGGAACTCCGCGAGTTGTACGAGCCGTACACGGCGGACTGGGCCGAGCGGATCAGCGGTGTGCCTGCCTCGGACATCCGCAGGATTGCTCGTGAGTTTGCCGGGGCGGCTCCGGCGGCGACCACGATGTGCAACCGAGGCAGCTCGGCCCACATCAACGGCTTCTACAACGACCGGGCCATCAACCTGCTGAATGCTCTCGTCGGCAGCGTCGGCCAGAAGGGTGGCTGGTGCTGGTCGCCCTGGGGCGGACTCGATCCGGTGGTCCAGACACCTCCGATGCCGCCAGCCGCCCAGACCACCAGCATTCTCGAGGACCCCCCCGAGTATCCCCTGGCCAACGTCTGGCGGCGGATGCGGGTGGGCGAAATTGTCTACCTCTACCTGCTGCAGGGTCGGGCCCGCTTGCAGGCCTACATGACCTACAACCTCGACAGCCCGGTAACGTGGCCCGAGGAGAGCCTGACGCAGCAGGTACTCGGTGATGAATCACTCATCGAATTCCACGTCTGCATCAACGCCTTCTACAACGAGACGGCTCATTTTGCCGACATCGTGCTGCCCTGGACCACGTATCTCGAACGCTGGGATCTCGATGCCCGGGCCTCGTACAACCTCAGACCCTACGTGGGCCTGAGGACCCCGATGATCGAGCCGTTGGGGGAATCGCGCGACGTCCGCGACTTCTTTCCCGAATTGGCGCGACGGATCGGGGGGGGCATGGAGAAGTGGTATCCCGAGCAGGACGTCCGGGACTACATGCAGCAGTGGGCCGCAGCCGTGCCCGAGAATCCGCAGACCGGGAAAAGTGGGCTCGATCGGTTGCTCGACGAAGGGGTCTGGGAATCCGACCTCGAACCGTTTTACCAGCCGTTTCTGAGGCCGTTGTCGGCCGAGGACATGGAGGGTTCGGAGGTCGACTCAGGCGGCGTGATTCTCAAGGACGGACACGGCATCGGCATCATGCTCGACGGCAAACCGGTACGTGGCTTCAAGACCCCCAGCCGCAAGTTCGAGATCCGCTCGGCCTTCATCCACAAGATCGGTCGCAACGAGGATTGCTCGGAACTGATCGCCCGAAGCGGCATGCCACGGACGAAGAACCGCCCCGCTGAACACCGCGGACATGATGTCGAGATCAGCGAGATGCCGACGTGGTTCCTGCCCCGGGAAATGGAGGACCTGGCCGACGATGAACTGATCATGACCAGCTTCAAGTGGAACGTGCACAACCACGGGCGGACGATGAACCTGAAGTGGCTGGCCGAGATCGTGCACTCGAACCCGGCCTGGCTCAACCCGAAAACGGCCCACCAACTGGGCCTGGGCGACGGAGACTGGGTCGAGCTCACCTCGTATTACTCCCGCGAACTGGAACACCGCTCGCCGCACCTGAAGCGAGCGGACCTGGTCGAGGAACGCGGACGCCGCAAGGTGGCCACGATGAGAGTGCCGATCGTCACCATGGAAGGTATTCATCCCCAGGCACTGGCCATGAGCAATAGCTGCGGTCATACGCACTACACCAGCGTCGCCCAGGCAAAACGAACGCCTGCAAAGACGGCCGGTCACCTGGTCGGCAGCGACAGCCAGAAGTTTGTCGATGCCGACTGGGAACGGAACATGTGGTGGGAAGACACCAGCTCGGGTGATCACAGCGATTGGACACCCAACACCGGAAACGGCTGGAACCAGAATCGCCTGATACCCATCGCACCGGACCCCGTCAGCGGCCAGCAATCGTATCACGATACGGTTATCTCGATCCGCAAGCTGTGAAGGACCGCTCGTGACCGGCCACCACGACTCGCCTGCTGGGGATGCCGAGGATCTTGAGGGCCTGGCCGGGTTCTACCGACTGCTGTCGCGGTTGTGGGTCAGTGAACTGGATGCCGAGTGGCTCGAGACCCTTGTCGACGGTTCGCTGGCCGACGTCGCCGAAGAACTGGAATTTCCCCTCGATGGACCCCGCGAGGAAGTGCTCGAGCAGCTGGCCATCGAGTACTGCGGACTCGTGATCGGTCCCAAGAACCATGTGCCTCCGCACCAGTCAGTGTGGGTCGAGGGCCAGTTGCACGGACAGACGGTCGTCTCGATGCAGCAGTTCCTCGAGGTGGTCAGGGAAGAGGTCGACGCGACGATGAGCGACCACCTGGGAGTTCAACTGGGGGTGATGGGGATCATCGTCGAGTCCCTGGCCGAGTCCCTGGCCATCGCGGAGACTGGCACGGAGAAGGGGGGCGATGTGACGGAGTTGACCGAATTGGCCCGGGTGTTCTTTGCAACACACGTCATGTGGATCACTCGGTTCCTGGCCCGAGCCGGTGCGGCAACCGACTCGAAGTTCTACCTGCGGTTGATCGCGGTGACGTCGGAGTTCCTGGCCGAGGAGCACGAGGTCTGGGGGGTCGACTGACCATCGCGGCAGATGACGTTGGGTCGGGATATGACGATTCCAACGGCTGCAGGCTCCTGGCCGGATGTGCGGCGTCGAATCGTCGCGGTGAGTGGTTTTGGGATCCACCGCGTGACCGATGGCGTCCGAGGTTTTTCCAAGGAGACCTCCGACCCGAGAGAGAACTGGTCTGATGCGTATCAGTGTGGCCTGTGGTTGTTTGCTGGTGGTGCTGGCCAGTGGCGTGGTTTCCGGCGACGAATTGTCATCGGTGGTCGATGAGGTACTGACAGAGGTGCAGGACGAGTCTCTCGAGCCGGCAGAAGCGAGACGCTCGTTGCTTGGGTTCCAGGTCACCGGCTGGACCGAACTGTCGGTGACGGCCGGAACGGCCGGTGGGGATCACCGCCCGATGGGATTCAATTACCAGTCCAACGAGTTCCTGCTGCAGCAGAACTGGTTGAGCCTGGATCGAGAATTCGACAGCGGCACCCGGTTGCACTCGGACTGGATTCTCCCCGGATCCGACTACCAGTTCACTCGCGCGATTGGCATCTTTGATAACCAGGACGTGCGTCACGGCATCGATCCCGTCCAGTTCATTCTCTCGCGGGAATTCGACAGTGTGGGCGAGGGCCTGGAGCTGACCGTGGGTCGGTTTTTTGCTCCGTTTGGCGTCGAGAGTATTGCGGGTCCTGAAAACACCCTGGTCTCACATTCCTACAGTTTCATTTACAACCCGTTCACCCAGACCGGCGGCCTGGCCCAGCTGACGATCAACGACAGTCTGACGCTGCGAGGTGGTGTGGTGATCGGCAGCGACGTGTTCATCCACCCCAGCAACACGCCGACCTTCCTGGCCGGCTTCCACTGGGATGATCCGGACGGGGGGTCGAGTGTCGACTTCCTGTCGATCACCAGCAACGGTCGATACGACGATCGGTACGGGGTGCACAATCCCCAGGTCTTCGACCTGGTGGTGACCCGCGAGGTGTCTGATACGGTCAGCATCACGCTCGAGGGCCTGGGCGGGTACGAGAAGGACTTTCCCGGAGTCGGCACGGCCTACTGGTTCTCTGCAGTGGGCTACGTCGACTGGTCTCTCGAGGACGATCTCGATGCGGCGGTCCGCGTCGAGTTGTTCAACGACGAGCACGGCAATCGGACCGGTTCGCCGGGTCTGTACACCGGGGTGACGGGGGGGCTGTCGTGGCGATGGACCGATGACCTTGTGGTTCGCCCCGAGTTGCGGTTCGACCACAATACCGAGTCGCGTCCCTTTGACGGGGACCGGATGCTGCTGACCGCCACTCTCGACGTGATCATCCGCTGGTAGTTCCCGGGCAACCGATCAGCCGGGATGTGGTTCCTCGAGTGCTTCGCCACCGGTGAACACCACCGGGACCAGCATCGGGTTGGCTGGCCCCCTGGTCTCCTCGACCAACCCGAACCCTCGGGCCTGGTAGTTGGGCAGGGCGTGAGGATGGTCGTGGTTGCAGGTCCGCAGCCAGACCCGGTTGGCACCCATCTGCCACGCGCGGTCCACCACCCGTCTCAGCAGCACGCCCCCCAGCCCCTTTCCGATGAACTGGGGCAGCAGTCCAAAGCAGACAATCCGCACGCTGCCGTCGTCCTGGGTCTCGAGCTCGGCGTACCCGACCGGGGTCCCTTCGAGAAACCCGACCCAGGTCTCAAACGTCTCCTTGCCGATCAACTCGTCCCACTTCGCCTGGTCCCAGTCGCCGCGGCCGCCCCAGCGGTGCTGTTCTCCAACGGCCTGGAACAGGAACCAGTTGAACGCGGCACAGGCAGGATCGACCGGCCGGAATTCCATCCCCGTGGCCTCATCGCCGCTCGCATCCCCGCCCTGGAACGACTCGGGGTCTTCCAACGCCAGTTCCCATGTGATCTTCTGCGACTGGTCGTAGGTCATCGTGGGTCTTCTCGAATTTTTTCGAAACACATCGAAACACATCGGGCCGCATCTGGGGGATCGCGGCAGACCCAGCACGGGTCGGGTGCTAGAATACAGGCTGGTTCCTTGCCGGGCGCCGTACACGTCTTTTTGACGAGAGCGTGATGTTTCGCATCCTGGGAAATCGCCGAAAACTCTGCGACGGGTTCTCGCGTCGCGATTGGCTCAATATCGGCAGCCTCGGCTTTCTGGGCCTGGGCCTGGCCGACGTGTTGCGACTCCAGGACGTTTCGAGCCAGAGGGCCAGTGCCGCGAGTCGTGGTGACCGCAGTTCGCTCGATGCGACCTTCGGCCGAGCCAAGCGGTGCATCCTGCTGCTGCCGTATGGCTCGCCGCCGCAGCACGAGACCTTTGATCCCAAGCCGGGTGCTCCGGACGAGATCCAGGGCGAATTGAAGGCGATCCCGACATCGGTACCGGGGTACCAGATCGGCGAGGGCCTGCCGAAGATCTCGCGGATCGCCGATCGCCTGACGGTGATCCGGTCGATGACTCACCCGTACCCGGTCCACTGCACGGCCTATGTCACCAGCGGCATTCCCGATTACTCGCCCGCCCTGGAATCGCGACCCCGCGACCCGAAGCTCTGGCCCTACATCGGCTCGGTGGTCGACTACGTGATGAGTCGTCGCGAGTCCGCGGGGTTGGGCACTCCGGCCCTGGTCCCGCGGAACATGGCTCTGCCCTGGAAGATGAATTCACGCGGCGGCCCGAAGGCCGCGGCGGTGCAGGCCGGACCCTACGCCGCCTTCCTGGGCCCCGCCTACGATCCGGTGCTGACCGATTTCGAGGGTGAGGGGAGCCGGGTCTCGATCAAGATCTCTCCGGCCGGCGGCAAGAAGCACGAGGTGTATGACCCCTACGCGGGGATGAAGCCCGAGGGCCGGTTCACCCTGGCCGGTGCCAAGCGTCGCGACAGCATGACGCTCGAACGACAGGACCGTCGCAACAGCCTGCTGGCCCGGTTCGGACAGGCCCGCAAACAGCTGGATCGCAACGCCGAATCTCTGAGCTTCGATCGCTACCAGCAACTGGCCCTGTCGCTGTTGTCGACCACTCACGTGCACGAGGCTCTGGACATCCATCGTGAAACCGATGCGATGAGGAATCTCTACGGCATGAACCTCTTTGGCCAATCGTGCCTGGCCGCCAGGCGGCTGGTCGATGCGGGCAGCCGGTTCGTGACCGTCTTCTGGGACGAGTACGCCTACCTGAACGCCGACTGGGACACTCACTGGAACCACCACTACCGGCTCAAGGACCGCCTGCTGCCCGGTTTCGACCAGGGCTTCTCGCAACTGATCCTCGACCTGGAATCCCGCGGCATGCTCGATGACACGCTGGTGGTCTGGATGAGCGAGCACGGGCGGACTCCGAAGTTCAACAAGAACGCCGGCCGCGACCACTGGTCGAGGGTCTACTCGATCGCGATGGCCGGGGCGGGCGTGGGGCGTGGGAACATCATTGGCGAGAGTGACCGATTGGCCGGCGACGTGAAGTCGCACCCGGTCTCACCCAAGGACATCCTGGCCACGATCCTGCACCTGATGGGCATCGACGCTCACACCACGATCCCCGATCAGCAGGACCGACCGGTTCCGGTGGCCGGCACCGGCGTGTTGCGTCCCGAGATCTTTCGGGGAGCCTGACGATGAGCGGGTTTCGGGCCATCGGCCTGGCGAGGTGGGCCATGCTGTTGCTGCTGGCAACGGCACAATCGGCCTCGGCCCAGAGTTCCGCGGTCCTGGTCCACGACGTCTCGCCCAGGGCACTGGTCCCCGGCCGGCTGACCCGCGTAACGATTCGCGGAGCGGCGTTGGAGACCGCTCGGTCGTTGTGGTTGAGTAGACCCTCGACGGTCAAACGCGTCACCGCTCCCGGCGACGGTGCGGGGCAGGCGACATTCGACGTGAGTGTGCCGGCGGTACAGGTTGGTCGAGCGGTGCTGCGGGTCATTGCAGATGCGGGAGTCTCGAATCCCAGCCTCGTCCTGCTCGACCCTTTGCCCGGTACCCCGGCAACCTCGGACGGCTCGCCAGGTCCGCTCACCGGTCCCCGCGGCATCGACGGGTTCGTAAAGGCCGGCGTGTCCCAGGGATTCTCGATCCTGATGCAAAAGGGCCAGCGGCTGACGGTGGATGCCTGGGCCAGGCGGCTGGGTTCGCCTCTGGATCCGGTGATTCGCGTGAGTGGTCCCGACGGCCGCTCGCTCGGCTCGGCCGACGATTCACCCGGCCTCGACGGCGACGCCGTACTGTCGATCACCGCCACCGCCGCCGGAATGCACACCGTCTCGATTTCCGATCTCAGCCGCCGGGGTGGTCCGAAGTACGCGTATCGCCTGCGACTGGGTCACTTCGAGCCGGTCCAGTTGGCCTACCCGTTCCGGGTTAAGTCGGGCCAAAAGAACTCCGTCCAATTGCTCGGGCCTCGTGTCAACATCACCCTGGCCCTGCCGGCCTCGACACCAACGGGCCTGGCCTGGGTGGGTGGTCCGGCCGGTTCCGGTGGCGGGAGGTCGTTTGTGTGTCTGGAGGTGGTCGAGGGTGAGGTCATCAACGAGCGTGAGCCGAATGATGGTCGCCAGCAGGCCACGGAATTGCCGACCGGCGGCCGCATCGGTGGACGATTCGAGCGGCCCGGTGACCGCGACTGGTACCGGGTGCAACTGAAAAAAGGGCAGAAGTTGCAGGTGATCGGAGACACCGCATCGGTGGGAGCTGCGGGGCGGCTGTACATGAGGCTGGTGGATCAGCAGGGACAGACCATTGTCGAGGCGGCTCCTTCGGTTTCGACCCGCACCACGCTGGCCCACACGACCGGATCCGATCGCGAGGCCTGGCTGGTGGTCGAGGAGCTTCAACGGCGAGGCGGACCCGAGTTCGCCTACCAGCTGGATTGTCGGCACGCCGCCCGAGGCTTCAGTCTCGTGTGCGGGCTCGAACGGCTGCACGCGTCGGTGGGTGGCAAGGTGGCGATCAAGGTCACCGCGCAGCGACGTGACTTCAAGGGGGCCATCGAACTGGCGGTCGAGGGACTGGGTGCTGATGTCGAGCTGTCGGGCCAGCGAATCGCCGCAGGCAAGAACGAGACCACGCTGACGATCACGCTGCCGGCGACGGCGGTACCGGGCAAGCCGCTTGCGCTGCAGGTCGTCGGCCGCGGTCTGCTCGAGCCACCCGCCGCAGGCACCACCGTGGTCGAAGTGGCGTCGGTCAACTACAGCCGCGGTGACCTGGGCAAGTTCGAGGGCTTCATCAGCGACAACAAGGGTGGGCTGAATTACGCCGAGTACGATGTTGAGTTGCCCGAGGCGGGTGAGTACCTGGTGCTGCTGAAGTACGCCGCCCTGAAGACTCGAGTCGCCGCGATGAAACTCAACGGCAAGGCGATCAACACGAGCATCATGACTCAGACGACCGGCAGTTGGGATCCCAACACCGCCCGCTGGTTCAATGAGGGCCTGGTGAAGTTTCCGCAAGGAAAGAGCGTGTTGAGACTCGAAAAGTCGGGAGTCTTCTCGCACCTGACCGCGATCCGCATCGCTCGTCCGGCACCGAAGTCTCGCGAGCCGGCCAAGTCGGTCCGGTCATCGGCGAGCACGCTGGCGGCCCTGAGGAGTGTGTTGGGGGGCATGACGTATGTTCCCCCCGAGCTGGGTGACGCGGTGCTCTTGAGTGTAGGACCATGACCGTGCCGAGTGTCCGCGTGATCGCCCGCCTGGTGCCGCTGCTGGTCGCAGTCGGGATCCCCGTCGGATCGGCGTGGGCGGCTCAGCCCTTGTCCCTGAAGCGGCTCGAGGTGGCTCCTTCGGAGGTGCGATTGACGGGCCGACTGGACCGGGTGCAGCTGGTGATCACCGGCGTGAGGCCGGATGGGTCGTTGGTGGACGTGACGTCCGAGGCGACCATCGTGCCGGGCCGCGAGGGCTTGGTTTCGGTTGTCTTGGGCCAGGTGGTGGCGAGCGGGGATGGAGAGACGGACCTGAGAGTGAGCGTGGGAGAGCGGACGGTGCGTGTCGGAGTGCAGGTGACTCGATGTGCCGATCCGCCGCGAGTGGGGTTCGAGACGGGACTGCTGGCGGCGTTGTCCAAGCAGGGATGCAGCTCGGGCGGCTGCCACGGTGCCCCCGCCGGAAAGGGCGGATTCCGGCTGTCGCTGAGAGGCTTCGATCCGAGGCTGGATGTGCAGACGTTGATCCGTGAGCAGTTTGGTCGGAGGACCAACACGGTCAACCCGGACCAGAGCCTGCTGTTGCAGAAACCCCTGATGCGGGTGGCTCATGGAGGCGGCCAGCAGCTCAAGCACAGCGACCCGGCCTACCCGTTGATCCGCGACTGGATTGGCCAGGGATGTCGTCCGGACGCTGCGGGGTCGGCCCGCTGCGTGCGGACCGAGGTCTTCCCTCGCGACCGGGTGATCAAGGCACCGGCCACGTCGCAGCAGTTGAGGGTGGTGGCCTATTTCGATGACAAGAGTTCCCGCGATGTCACTCACCTGGCGGTCTTCAGCAGTTCCAACGAGGGCCTGGCCCGGGTGGATCGGAACGGGCGAGTGCGTGGTGAGGGAACCGGCCAGGTGGGGATCCTGGTCCGATACCTCGACCAGATGCAGGCGGCCCGAGTGACCTTGATCGAGGACCGACCGGGCTTTGCCTGGCCGGATCCGGGTTCGGCCAACGAGGTGGACCGGCTGGTTCACCAGAGGCTGAAGGTCCTGCAGCTGCCTCCGTCGGCCTCGAGCAACGACAGCCAGTTCCTGCGGCGGGTGTCCCTGGATGTCACCGGGCTGCTGCCCACGGCCGAGGCGGCCCGCGATTTTCTGGCTGACAAGCGGCCCGACAAACGGGATCGACTGATCGAGAGGTTGCTGGTCAGCGACGAGCACGCCCTGTTCTGGGCCAGCAAGTGGGCTGACATGTTCCGCGTGACACGGGCGAAGCTGGGTGCTCGGGGCGTCGATAAGTTCCATCGCTACCTGGTCGCCTCGATCCGCGACAACCAGCCCTACGACCGTTTTGTCACAGATCTGCTGACTGCCCAGGGCGACACGTTTTCTCACCCGGCAGCCAATTACTTCCGCGCCACGACCGACACGGACGACGCGACCGAGACGACCGCCCGGCACTTCCTGGGGATCAGGATTGCGTGTGCGAAGTGTCACAACCATCCCTACGAGCGATGGACCCAGGCGAACTACCATGGCATCGCCGCGTTTTTCCACCGGCTCCAGAGGACCAAGCCGGACAAGAGCGGCAACCTGGTGGTGTGGGTCAAGCGGACCGGTGAGTTGAACGATCCGAACACCGGCCAGCCGGCGGTGCCCTGGTTGCCGATGACCGGGCCGGCCAGGATCACTGACAACGAGGCGGACCCGCGGGTGGCGTTGGCGAAATGGCTGGTAGAGGACGACAACCCGTTGTTTGCCCGGGTCGAGGTCAACCGCCTGTGGGCCTGGACCTGGGGCCGGGGCATCATCGAGCCGATCGACGACTTCCGGGCCTCCAACCCTCCGGCCAATCCCGAACTGCTCGGCTGGCTGGAAGCCGAGTTCCGCAGAACGGGCTTTGATCGACGGCACATCCTGCGACTGATCCTGCGGAGCCGGACCTACCAAAGAGACTCGTTGTCGACGAAAGAGAACCGGATCGACACCGAGTCGTTTTCGCACGCGCTGGTTCGTCGCATGACGGCCGAACAGATCCTGGACGCGATCTGCCAGGTGACGGGTATCCCGCAGACCTACGGCAGCATGCCCGTGGGAACCCGGGCCACTCAGTTGCCTTCGCCCGAAGATGCCCCCGCGTTCCTCAACGTATATGGGAAGCCCAAGCGTGAGACCTCCTGTGACTGCGAGCGACAGACCGGGTCGAACCTGACACAGTTCCTGATTCTGGCCAACGGCAGCCTGCTCAACGACAAGGTGACCAACCCGAAGAACCGGTTCCGGATCCAGATCGAGAAGGGGTGGTCCGACGAACAGATCGTGGCGGATGTCTACCGTGCGGCCTACAGCCGACTGCCTTCCGATCTCGAGAAGAAGACGGCCCTGGAGTACATCGACAAGCTGGTGAAGAACCGGCAGGAGGCTCACGAAGACATCCAGTGGGCGATTCTCAACAGCAAGGAATTTTTGTTCCAGCACTGATGAATGGGCAGGGGTCAGACGCCGCCATCGCCGGACGACAAGTCCGACGATGGCGGGGCCTGACCCCTTCACGAGGACAACTGTTGACGACGCTTGGAATGACAGAGCTTCACTCGCAAGGAACCCGCATCGTGTTGTCCCGTTGCCTGAGTCGTGTCTGCCCGGTGATGCTGCTTTTATGCGGCGTCATGGTCGATGCCCAAGCTGAGGAATTCGACCGGCACTGGTCGTTCGTTTCCCCTCGCGCGGCCCAGCCACCAGCGGTTGGCAACTCGGCCTGGCCACGTGGTGCCATCGATCGCTTCGTGTTGGCTCGATTGGAGCGGGAGGGCATGAGTCCCTCGCCGGAAGCGGGTCGCCGCACGCTTTGCCGCCGCGTCTCGCTCGACTTGCTGGGTCTGCCTCCGAGTGTCGAAGAGGTCGAGGCGTTCGTGGGCGATCGCAGGCCGGGAGCCTACGCGCGGCTGGTTGACCGACTGTTGGCCTCGCCGCGGTTCGGCGAACGGATGGCGATCCAGTGGCTGGACGTCGCGCGGTACGCCGACACCCACGGGTACCACGAGGACTATCACCGCGACATGTGGCCCTGGCGCGACTGGGTGATCGGGGCGCTGAACGACAACATGCCGTTTGACCGGTTCACGATCGAGCAGCTTGCCGGCGACCTGTTGCCGAAGCCGACGCCGCAACAGATCACCGCCACCGGATTCAATCGCAACCACGGAGTGACCGCCTCGGGGATCTCCGAAGAATACCGCGTCGAATACGTGCTCGACCGGGTCCGTACCACGGCCACCGCCTGGATGGGACTCACGCTCGCATGCGCGCAGTGTCACGACCACAAGTACGATCCGTTCTCGCAGCAGGACTTCTATCGGTTCTTTGCCTACTTCAACTCGGTCACCGACAAGGGAGTCGAGAACCGGGCGGGCAACGTGGATCCGCTGATCGAGGTTGTACCGCTGGACCGCGTGGCGGTTGAGCAGCGACTGAAGTCGGCGATCGACTTGCTGGTGCAGCAGCGGCAGGCGAGGTTGGCCGAGGCCGGAGAACTGGTCGCCGCGTGGGAACAGTCACTCGCGAAGAAGCCAGGCAAGGGGCCCAGGGTGCCGACCTTGGGGCTGGCCGTGCATTGTCGGCTGGACGAGGGCAAGGGGGGTTCGATTTCCGCCGGAGGTTCCTTGAAGGCATCACTGGTCGGTCCGCCGCAATGGGTCTCGGGAAAGCTGGGCGGCGGTCTGAAGCTGGCCGGCAAGACCTACGCCTCGCTGGGTGACACCGCCGGATTCGAACGCACCGACTCGTTCTCCTACGGTGGCTGGGTGATGGGTGCCCAGACCGGTGCAATCGTCTCGCGGATGGACGACGCCGCGAACTACCGAGGCTGGGACGTGTACCTCTCGGGCGGCCACGTCGAAGTCCACATGATCCACTCGTGGCCCTCAAACGCCCTCTTCGCCAAGTCGACCAGCAAGCTGCCCGCCAAGGGTTGGACTCACGTGTTCGTCACCTATGACGGCTCGAGCCGGGTCGAGGGCATCTCGCTGTACTTCAACGGCCAGAAACAGAAGGTCGGTTCGACACGCAACTCGCTGTCCGGGACGATCAAGACCGACAAGCCCCTGCACCTGGGACGTCGCAATCCCAGCGGCATCCTCGACGGAGCCGTCGATGACCTGAGGATTTACTCCCGGGCACTCTCGGCCGTTGAGGTCAAAGCCCTGGCCGGGGCCGATGGTCTGAGAGAAATCCTGGCGATCGCACCCCAGAAGCGAACGGCCCAACAGCACAAGGCCCTGAGGCTGGGGTACCTGGAACTGCACGATCAGCAGTACCGTTCGCTCGTCGCTCGCCTGTCACGTCGCCGCAGCGAGCTGGCCGCCTATGGCAAGGACCTGCCGACGGTGATGGTGATGCAGGATCTGAAGAAGCCTCGGCAGTCCTTCGTGCTGATGCGGGGCCAGTACGACCAGCATGGCGAGGCGGTCGAGCCGGGTGTGCCCGAGGTGCTGCCCCAGTTGCCCGTGGATGCTCCGGCCAACCGGCTGGGTCTGGCCCGCTGGCTGGTCGATGCCGACCACCCCCTGACGTCTCGCGTGGCGGTCAACCGCCTGTGGCAGCTGGCTTTCGGGCGCGGTCTGGTTGAGACAAGCGAGGACTTTGGCACCCAGGGCGAGCAGCCCAGTCACCCGAAGCTGCTCGACTGGTTGGCCAGAGACTACGTCGAAGGCGGCTGGGACACCAAGGCACTGCTGCGTCGGATTGTCACCTCGGCCACGTACCGCCAGTCGTCACGGGTGACCCGCCGCGAGTGGCTTCGCGACCCTCACAACCGGCTGTTGTCTCGGGCGTCGCGGTTCCGGCTGTCGGCCGAGTTGATCCGGGACGGGGCGCTGGCCAACGCGGGCCTGCTGGTCGAACGGATCGGGGGTCCCAGCGTGAAGCCGTACCAGCCCGGCGGGCTCTGGAAGGAGACTTCGAATCGTCCGTACGTGCAGGACAGCGGAGCCTCGCTGTACCGCCGCAGTCTCTACACCTACTGGAAACGCTCGGTCCCGCCGCCGAACATGTTCGCCCTGGATGCACCGACGCGCGAGATCTGCACGACACGTCGGCAGCGGACCAACACTCCGCTGATGGCCCTGGTGCTGATGAACGACCCGACGTTTGTCGAGGCGGCTCGTGCACTGGCGGTGCGGGCCCTGGTCCGGGACGCCGACAGCGAGGTGGCTCGAATCGAGTGGCTGTTCGCCAGCGTGACCGCTCGGCGACCGGCGACCGAGGAACTCGAGACCCTGGTCTTGCTGCTTGGGGACCAGCGGACTCGTTTTCGGGCCCGACCCGAGGCGGCCGGCAAGTTGCTGGCGGTGGGTGCCTCGCCGATCGACAAACGAGTGGACGTTGTTGAGCAGGCGGCGTGGACCGCGCTGTGCAGCGTGCTTCTCAACACCGACGAAGCGATCACCAGGGAGTAGCCGACGTGAGTGGACTGCCGCGATTCCCATGCGTTGCCATCAATCGCCGTGCGTTGTTCTCGAGGACGGCCGGCGGCCTGGCCGCAGCGTCGCTGGCGAGCCTGGGCCATTCGGAATCGGCCGGGGCAGCCAGCCAGGCACCCGGCCCGCACTTCCCGCCTCGCGCCAAGCGGGTGATCTACCTGTTCCAGTCCGGTGGTCCCTCTCACATCGATCTCTACGACCACAAGCCTCAGCTGGCCCGTCACCACGGAAAGGA
>CAUZJR010000011.1:0-28918 GCA_963580005.1 Planctomycetota bacterium | reverse complement strand
CCCACGGCGACTCCGGCTCCGTCGCGTCCCATCGAGATCCCATAAATCGGCAGCGACTGTCCGGTGGATTGGCGCTGCCAGCTGTCTCCGCCGTCGGACGTGTACCAAATGGCGGACCCGGGTGACCCTGCGATCCAGGCCTGGTTTCCGAGTGCGGCGACACAGCGGAAGGTCATCGCGTCGGCGAGTCCTGCGGGCAGCGGTGTGTGAGGCGTCTGCCAGATCGCCTGCCTCGGCGGACGCAGCAGCACCGAGGCTCCGTCACCTACCAGCCAACCCGGCCCGCCTTCGCTCACAGCCGCACCCCACCAGGCACGGCGGCCACGCGACTGCGGATTGCTCTCAAGGACCGCACCATTGGCCAATGTGCCGAATCGCAACCCGCCACCTGCCACAACTCCACCTTGATCACTCGAAAACGCCGCCGTCCGCCAATCATCGGATTCCGCTCCCTGGACCGCTTGCCAGGTCCGGCCGCCGTCGGACGTCTCGACAACCCCTGTCGGATGCTGCTCGCTGCCGCCTCCAACCAGTACGCCACGCTGCAGATCAAAGAAGCGGACGTGGCTCAGGCGGCCCAGGGGCGTTTCGATCGACTGCCAGGTGGCTCCGCTATCGCGGGTCGAGAGTAAGACGCCGCGTGAGTGGCCTGGACGTTCATCGTTGCCGCCGATCCACCCCACCCGGTTCGACAAGAAACAGACGCTGCGGCACGCCAATTGGCCCGGCAGTGGCACCGCCGACCACGTGCGACCTCCATCGCGAGTCGTCCAGGCAACTCCGCGATCCCCAACCGCCCAGGCCACGCGTTGGCTCACTCGGGCAATCGCATGCAGGTCGGCGTCATCCTGTTCGGCACGCAGATCGCCGGCCCGACAGACCGACACGGCCCCGGTCAGCAACAGCAGCACAACCGCAACGACTTCCCGGACCCGCACGCAGGGCACCTCGCGTAAGCCTGTGACCGCGGGAATCTAGTCGAATCGGCATGGCATGACGAGAGCGAATCCGGGTGGGGCTCAGACGCGGAGCGAGGCCCAGGGCTCCTCGCCGCTTACGTCAACCAGCACCGGGCCCTCGCACGTGGCTGGAGCGAGAATGGCCAGGAAGACCAGCGTCTGGGTCCCGGAATTCCATGTGCCGTGCACGACCCCGGCGGGAATATGGGCAATCTCCCCGGGACCCAGTCGCCTCGAATCCCGCTCGACCCACTGCTCGGCTTCACCCGACTCGACGTAAATGATCTCCTCCATCTCGGGGTGCCGATGAAACGTGTGAGCCTGCCCGGGCGGCATCCGCACTCGGACCAGCAGCAACTCGCGGGCCGCGGTCAGGCCCGGCCGCGACAGCCACTCGTGAGGCCCCCACGGTAATTCCTCGACCTCGATGTCACCCGACCCGATGAACCGCTTCAGCTCCTCACTCATCGACTATTCGTCTCCTCCCTCACCCAGTCCCTGCAGGCAATCATCCGCAGCCTGCAGCGACTCACCGAGCGAGCCCGGGATGACCAGGTCCGCGAGCTTGTCGTACGGTGTCGCATCGCGGTTGATGATCACCAACCGAGCACCGTACTGCTTGGCAATTTCGGGGAGTCCGGCCGCGGGATGCACGACCAGCGAGGACCCCATCGCCACGAACAGGTCACACGATCCGGCCCAGGTGGCACACTTTCGCAGGACGTCGGCGTCGAGATTCTGGCCGAAGGAGATCGTGGCGTGCTTGAGCGGGCCGCTGCATTCGGTGCATCGAGGCGGCACGCCCGTTTCCTGGAACTGCGTCACCCAGCTGCTGGCATCATCCCGCCAGCCGCAGTCCAGGCACGACACCTCACGCGCCGTCCCGTGGATCTCAAGCACCTCGTGGCTGCCGGCCGCCTGGTGCAGGCCGTCGATATTCTGGGTAATCACGCCGGCGAGTTGCCCCTGTTGCTCCCAGCGAGCCAAGACCTGGTGGCCCACGTTGGGCTTCGCGCCGGAATACTCGCTGTGAGCGGCACTCTTCTGTCGCCAGTACTCGATCCTCGACTCCTCGCTGGCCACGAAGTCACTGAAGTCGACCGGTTGCGCGTTGTCCCAGATCCCGCCGGGGGACCGAAAATCGGGGATCCCGCTCTCGGTGCTGATCCCCGCACCGGTGAAGGCAATCGTCATTTCCGATTCGGCGATCCACCTGGCCAGTTGTTCAGGCATCATGAGGTTCCGCAGCCGGTCCGGATTGATCTGTGACTCCCACGGCCACCGCCGTCGCCGTGGCGTGGCTCCGGCAGTGCGAGATGCTGACCAGGAACCCGGCGATGCCGGCCTGTTGCGAGATTTCCTTGACGGCACCGTGCACGAGAACTCGCGGCTGCCCGCTTGGCAGTGTCGCTACCTCGATGTCTCGCCAGGCAATCCCCTTGGCCCAGCCTGTGCCCAGCGCCTTGAGCACCGCTTCCTTGGCCGCCCAACGGCCTGCAAAGTGCTGGTAACTGGCCGCTCGCTTCTGGCAGTACGCGACCTCCTGCTCGGTGTAAACCCGCTGCAGGAACAACTCACCGTGCCGCTCGATCATCTCACCGATGCGAACGATCTCGACGATGTCGGTCCCCAGGCCCCGAATCACTGCCTCTCCTCCCGCACGCTCACCATTGCACAGACTCCCGACCCGACCCAGCATAGGCGGGCATCCTCGACCCGTCCAATCACGGACTTGCTCACAAATTGTCTGCCGGTCATCATCGGTGTTCAGCCAGGAGCCACCTGCGATGCGAGCATGCCTTGCCGAGGGAATCGGCACATTTGCGCTGGTCTTTGCCGGCACCGGGGCCATCGTCGTCAACGACGATTCCGGCGGCGTGGTGACCCATGTCGGCATCGCCCTGACATTCGGCCTGGTGGTGATGGTGATGATCCAGTCCATCGGTGATGTGTCCGGCGCCCACATCAATCCGGCGGTCACGATCGGGTTCTGGGTCTCCGGCCGTTTCCCCGCTCGTAAAGTCCTGCCCTACATCGGGTTCCAGGTCACCGGTGCGCTGGTGGCCAGCGGTTTCCTGAAGCTGCTGTTTCCCGACAGCACGACTCTCGGAGCGACCGT
Organism: Planctomycetota bacterium; assembly: GCA_963580005.1. Classification (GTDB taxonomy): domain Bacteria; phylum Planctomycetota; class Planctomycetia; order Planctomycetales; family Planctomycetaceae; genus UBA8437. The sequence continues at coordinate 25,840 of CAUZJR010000011.1, read as the reverse complement.
CCCGGCGGGATCGCCGTTTCAGTCGTTCGTTTTCGAGATCCTGCTGACCGGGACCCTGATGTTCGTGATCCTGTGCGTCTCGACCGGTTCGAACGAGAAGGGCCTGATGGCCGGCATCACGATCGGCGCGGTGGTGGCGCTCGAGGCCCTGTTTGCCGGGCCGGTCTCCGGCGCGTCGATGAATCCCGCTCGCTCGATCGGCCCCGCTGTACTCGCCTGGCAGCCCGGTACGCTGGGGGTGCTCTGGCTGTATATCGCCGCGCCGGTCATCGGTGCGGTCATCGCCGTGCCCTGGTGTCGCTGGATCCAGCCTGTGGGCAGTACGACGGGCGACGAAGTGGCCTCCTAGCCTCAACCGTCTCGCCGACTCACAATCCGCACGCGGAGCGGGCCCGGCCCAGCACCTCCGCGGCCTTCACTCGAGCACGAGCCGCACCGTCGTGCAGGATCTCCTCCAACCGCCCCTCCTCGGCCGCCAGTTCTTCGCGCCGCAGGCTCGCCTCGGAAAAATGATCCTGCGACAACTCGAACAGCGCCTGTTTGGCGTCGCCGTAGCCCAGGCCACCGGCACGATAGCGAGCGGCCAGGTCCTCGACCTGGTCCTCGTCGGCGAACAGCTTGTACAGGTCGAACACCGAACACCCGCCGGGGTCCTTGGGATCTTCGACCGGTGTCGAGTCGGTCTTGATCGACATCACCTTCTTGCGGACCCGCTTGGCCGGTTCGAATAACTCGATCACGTTGCCGTAGCTCTTGGACATCTTTTCGCCGTCGGTACCGGGCACCTTGGCGGTGGCGTCCAGCACGCGTGACTCCGGCAGCACAAACACCTCGCCATAGATCGAGTTGAACCGTTCGGCGATGTCACGAGTCACCTCGATGTGCTGCACCTGGTCGACACCCACCGGCACGATGTCGCTGTCGTAGATCAGGATGTCGGCGGCCATCAGCACCGGGTAGGTGAACAGCCCGGCATCGGCCGCCAGTCCCCGTTCCTTCTTGTCCTTGTACGCGTGGCACTTCTCGAGCCAACTGAGATTGGTGACCGTCAGCAACAGCCAGGTCAATTCCGACACTTCCGGCACATCCGATTGCCGGAACAGGGTCGCCTGCCCGGGGTCCAGGCCCAGCGCGAGCAGGTCCAGTGCCGCGTCGCGGGTCAGGGCCCGCAGTTGGGACGCGTCGCGGATCGTTGTCAGGGCGTGCAGGTCGGCGATGAAATAGAACGCCTGCTCGTTGTCCTGCAGAGCGATGTACTGGCGAATGGCACCAAAGTAGTTGCCCCAGTGAAAACGCCCCGTCGGCTGGATCCCGGATAAGACACGCATCGGTTCTGCCAGGCTCCTTCGGCTCAGTGACTCGTGTCGCTCATAGGCACGGCATCCAGGGTCCCCACCACGTCGGCGACCGACTCGACTCCCAGCTCCACGAGGCACGCTTCCAATTCGGCAACCAACCTGCTGGCCAGGCCGGGATCATAGAAACTGGCCGTGCCGATTTGCACCGCGGTGGCCCCGGCGACCAGGAACTCCATTACGTCGTCGACGTTGGCAATCCCGCCGACGCCGATCACCGGGATCTCCACCGCGCTGGCCACCTTCCACACCGCACACAACGCCAGCGGCTTGATCGCCGGACCACTCAGACCACCGGTCACATTGCCCAGCACCGGCCGTCGTCGTTTCCAGTCAATCGCCATGCCCTGGTAGGTATTCACTAGCGACACCGCGTCCGCCCCGGCCTCGCACACCGCGGCGGCCACCGAGACGATGTCGGTGACGTTGGGAGTCAACTTGGCAATCACCGGCAAGGACGTCGCGGACCGCACACGCTCAACCACCGCGGCTGCCAGTTCGGGATTGGTGCCAAAATCGATGCCACCGCTGACGTTGGGGCACGAGATGTTCAATTCGATTCCCGCCAATCCCTCGGTCGACTCAAGCACCGACGCCATCGTCTCGAATTCCTCGACGTCGTGCCCGGCAATGTTGGCGATCACCGAGGTGGGGAGATTCGAGAGGTGAGGCAGGTGCTCCTGGACAAAGTACTCCAGGCCGTCGTTGTCCAACCCAATCGAGTTCAGCAGGCCCGACGTCGTCTCGACGGTCCGAGGCGGCGGGTTCCCGACTCGGGGCTGAGGAGTGATCGTCTTGGGAATGACTCCGCCCAGGCTCTCGAAGCGGGCAAACGCCTCCATCTCACGCGCATAGCCGCACGTCCCGGATGCCACCAGGATCGGGTTGAGCAGCTGCAGGCGATTGAGTTCGACGGCGAGATGGGGCACGCGGGCCATACTAGTCGTGGCCCGGCACAGCAGCAACGCTCGACCCCAACCGCCAAAGACAGCCGTGACGACTCGACGCAGCGGCTAAATCACGCCGCCATGCGTTCGGTAGGGAGTCGCCAGGTCGGGCATCTCCAGGCCCCAGATCCGTTCCCAGATCCGCGGAATGTGACGCAGGCCCTCGGAGACGAAAATCAACTGCTTGGTTCGAATGTCTTGCGACGAATCGTAGATCGGCACAATACAACCGACCGACATCGCGATCACAAACACGCTCGACAACAACTTTTTACGCATCAGACATCCCTCCATGGATGTACGCATTCACCGGCCAGGTCACGCCCAGATTCGGCGAGCACCAGTGGCTGAAGTGAACAACCAGGTTGTGATGAGTGGAAGTGGGGAGAAAACGTGGTGCGAGGTGAGGAGTGAGGTGTGGTAGCGAATTGAGATGAGAGAGGTTATTCGCCGGTGAGGTGATTGAGAGAGGTTTCCGGTTCACTGGTTCCGATTTCGGCCGGAGCTGACGTCGCCGGGTTGACTCGTGGCGCGGCAATTGTCGAAGGGAGCGGTGTGGACGGCAGTGATGTCGGCGTGTGAGCTTCGACTGGGGGGACACCAGGTGTCGCCCCAGCCTCGTCGATCGCCGACTCGGTGTCGCTGCCCTGGCCGGGCACATCGGCCAATTCGCAGATTCGTGCCTGCATCTCCTTGCCCGGCTTGAACGTCACCACGCACTTGGCCGGAACATTCACCGGGTCGCCGGTTCGAGGGTTTCTCGCCGGACGTGCGGCTCGCTTGGTCACCTTGAACACCCCGAAGTTCCGCAACTCGATCTTGCCATCGCGAACCAGCGTCTCGATGATTTCGTCGAACGTATGCTGGACAATCTCCTTGATCTTCAACTGCGTCAGGTCCGCGTCCGCAGCAATCGTCTTGACAATATCTTTCTTAGTCACGGCGTGCCCTGTCGACCCGACAATGGAGCTGTTTGCGTCGGATTGTTGTATCTACTGGCCTCAACGCGACTTAACCCTACTGCCAAACTCAATTTCATGTCAAGACGGGCCCTCTCCGCTTCAGCACTGCCCACTCGGTTTATCGGCACCCCGCAACCGAATCGACCAGTAGAACCCGAACAAACTGCCGAGAGCCCCGCAACCTCCGGTTTCGAGGAGTCAGATTTCATCCTGCGAGACCATTTCCTGAATCGCTTCGACACTGTAAATCTGTCCGTGACCGGCCCCGGGACATTCAACTTGCACCTCCTGCCACGCCTCGGGAGTCTCGAGATTGGAATCCCAAAACGGCCAATTGCGGCACTGTTGCGGGCGGACCGGGTAGATGGTGCATCGGCGAGCTCGCGGATCGAAAAACGTGCAATCACCGTTGGCGAATTCCTGCAACGAGGTCCTCTGGGCATACGGCCTGGTGTGCATCACCCGGATCTCACCCTCTCCACGTCCGGTGTGTTCCGCGATTCTACGGATGTCGTCGTCGTCGACCCAGACCACTCCGGGTGCCCCCGTGCAGCAGTTGCCGCACTGCGTGCATTCGAAGCGCAGTCCGTCCTGGTACCACGGTTGTGTTGCCATCGCGGGAGTCTAGGCCAGTTGGCCAAAGCCCCTCAACCCCACACGCCGGTGCGGTAGGTCTGACCGCCATCTACAATGTCGTGATGCAGGGTGAACTGGGACTTCGTGTTGGCGGCATCGTGTTGTGTGGAGGACACAGCCGTCGGATGGGGGCATCGAAGTCCACGCTGCCGTTTGGAGACCAGACCATGCTCGAGCGGATGCTCGAGATCGTCTCGAGCACACTCTCACCAATCGTCGTCGTCACAGCGGCCGACCGCCCGCCCCCGACGCTTCCCCCCGGCATCCTGCTTGCCCACGACTCTCACATCGACGCCGGTCCGCTGGCGGGCCTGCATGCGGGACTGTGTGCCCTGTCGCCCCATGCCGACGCGGTGTTTGCCACATCCTGCGACGCCCCGTTCCTGCAGCCCTCGTTGATCTCCGAAATGGTCTCGCGGCTCGGATCCGCGGATCTGGCAATCCCCTGTGACGGCGACTACCATCACCCGCTGGCAGCCGTCTATCGCACATCCCTGGCCGACACCATCGACAGAATGCTGGCCAACGGTCAACGCCGGCCTCTTCAATTGCTCGAGCACGCCGTTGCCCACGAAGTCGACGTCGAGAGTCTTCGAGGCGTGGACCCCGAGCTGGCCTCGTTCCGCAATCTCAACACACCCGCCGACTACCAGAAGGCCCTCTCAGATGCCGGCCTCTCCTGACCCGCACCCCCCATCGCCGTCCCACCCGTGAGCTCGACCAACCCTACACCTCGCGACGTTCGCATGAAGGGATTCTCGCATCGAGCCCTCGTCGGGGACGTTCTTGACTGGCTGCGGCAACAGGCTGTGCCGGGTGAGGCCGAGTCGGTCCACGTGACGGAACTCAGCGGACGCGTGCTCGGCGAGTCCATCGACGCCCCGATCGACGTGCCCTGCTTTGACCGTTCGGCAATGGATGGCTACGCCGTGCAGGCCGCCGCTACCGACGGAGCCAGCCTCTACAACCCGCTCTCCTTCGCGATCGTCGGCGAATCGCTTCCCGGCTCGGGGTTCTCCGGGACGATCGACTCGGGTTCCGCCGTCAGGATCATGACCGGAGCCCCTGTGCCTGCAGGTGCCACCTGCGTCGTGCCGGCCGAACACGCCAGCGAGGCCAACGACCGGGTCGAATTCACTCAGCCAGTCCCCGACGGCCGGCACATTGGCAAGCGAGGTGAGGACGTCACGGCCGGTCAGCGACTGCTGGAAGCCGGTCGACGGCTCAGGCCCCAGGACGTGGCGCTGATCGGATCACTGGGCCTGGACCGCGCCGACGTGATCCGCCAGCCTCGCGTCCGACTCCTGATCACCGGCGACGAACTGGTTGCACCCGGTGGCGTTCGTCGTGACGACCAGATCTTTGAGTCCAACTCGCTGATGCTGGCTGGGCTGGTCCAGCGCGATGGAGGGCTGCTTGAGACTTCCTCGATCGCGGACCCGGTTGCCGACGACCGGCCGGCAATTGCCCAGGTGCTGACCCGCCCCGGTGCCGATGTAATTCTCGTCTCTGGTGGCTCGAGCGTGGGTACCGAAGACCATGCCCCGACCCTGGTCGCCGAACTGGGCGAACTGGCCTTCCATGGTGTGGCCATCAGGCCGTCGAGCCCGGCGGGAGTGGGGCGGGTTGGCGAGGCACTTGTTTTCCTGTTGCCCGGAAACCCCGTCTCGTGCCTGTGTGCCTACGACGTGTTTGCCGGCGAGGCCATCAGACGCCAGGGGGGACTGCCCCCCGGCTGGCCCTACCAGGCGATTGAGGGAGTCCTGGACGAACGGATCGCCTCAGACATCGGCCGACTCGACTACTGCCGTGTCTCGATTCAACACGGTTCACCGCCGGTGATCTCGCCCCTGGCCATCAGCGGCGCATCGATTCTCTCATCAACCACCCGCGCCGACGGCTTCGTAGTTGTCCCCGCCGACCTCGAAGGCTACGCCCCGGGCACTACGGTGCACGGCTGGTTGTACGATCCCTCTCACCAGGGCCTGGGTGTACCCGAATGACTCGCACACCCTCAGCCGAGACTCTTGCGGCAGCACGGCAGCAACAGTTTCTGGAAGTCGTCGACCGCGACACCGCCGAGAGCCGATTCCACGAACACCTCGACCTGACACCGCTGGATGCTGAGGAGGTGCCGCTTTGCAGTGGCCTGGGACGTATCCTTGCCGACGACGTGCTCGCTGACGTCGACGTTCCTGCCTTTGACCGCTCAAACGTCGACGGCTTTGCTGTGCAGGCGGCGGACTCTGCCGGCGCGATGGAGGAAACACCTCGGCAGTTGACGATCAACGACGAAGTGCTGGCACCCGGGGTGCAGGCCACGATCGACATCGCCGCCGGCACCGCCACCACGATCGCCACCGGGGCCGTCGTGCCTCGAGGTGCCGATGCCGTGGTAATGGTCGAGCACACGCGTGTCGATGACCAGGGGCGACTGCTGGTCGAACACGCCGTGGCCCCGGGCGCGAGGATCACGTTTGCCGGTACCGATATCGCCCGGGGCGAAACGGTACTGCGTGGCGGGCAGTTGCTCACGTCGCGAGAAATCGGTGTGCTGGCGGCCATTGGGCACAGCAGCGTCTCGGTGGTGCGTCGACCAAGCGTGGCCATCATTTCGACCGGAGACGAGATCATCGCACCGGGCGAGCCGATGACCCATGGCGGTGTCTACGACTCCAACGCCGCCATCCTGGCTGCCGCTGTCGAGGAGCTTGGCGGGGAACCTCACGTGCTGGGGTGTTTCCGCGACAACCTCGAAGAACTCTCCCAGGCCATGATCGAGGCCCTCGAACACGACGTCGTTGTGCTCTCCGGAGGCACCTCCAAGGGGGCCGGCGACCTGTCCTACCAGGTCGTCAGCCAACTGCCGCCTCCAGGCATCGTGGCTCATGGCGTGGCACTGAAACCGGGCAAACCGATTTGCCTGGCGGTGACCGGGTCCCGGCCGGTTGTGATCCTGCCGGGTTTCCCGACCAGTGCCGTGTTCACGTTCCATGAATTCGTGGCCCCGGTCATCCAGCGGCTGGCCGGGCGATCCGAGAGCGAGCCCCACCACCGGGCAGCGACGTTGCCGATGAGAGTCAACTCAGAACGAGGCCGCACCGAATACCTGCTGGTCAACCTCTCAGAGGGCGCCGACGGCCTGGCCGCCTACCCGATGGGAAAGGGTTCCGGTTCGGTCACCACCTTCAGCGGGGCCGACGGCTTCCTGACAATTCCCTCCCAAACCGAATACCTCGAAGCCGGAAGCCCGGTTCAAGTCCAATTGCTCGGTCGCCAGCTCACACCCGCCGACCTCGTCGTGATCGGAAGCCACTGCGTCGGTCTCGACTTCCTGCTCGGACAGCTCCAGGGCCAGGGATTCACCGTCAAGTCGCTCTACGTGGGCAGTTCCGGCGGATTGGCCGCGGCGGCACGGGGCGAGTGTGATGTGGGAGGCATCCACCTGCTGGACCCCGACAGCGGAGACTACAACCGGCCGTTCCTCGACGACGGCATGATGTTGCTCGAAGGCTACCAGCGGATGCAGGGGCTGGTCTTTCGGGCCGACGATCCCCGCCTCGATCTGGATTCGTGGGAATCCGCGTGGGAGCGAGCACTCGAGGATCACTCGCTCCGCATGGTCAATCGCAACGCAGGCAGCGGCACTCGAGTCGTTATCGACCGACTGCTCGCTGGGGCCACTCCACCCGGATTCGCGATGCAGGTCCGATCTCACAACGCCGTCGCCGCCGCGATCTCCCAGGACCGGGCCGACTGGGGAATCGGCATCGAGCCGGTGGCCCGGATGTATGGCCTGGGCTTTCTGCCGATCCAGCCCGAACAGTTCGACCTGGTGATCCCGGCCACACGCAACCAGCGGCCCGCGGTCCAGGCCCTGCGGCGACTGCTCGATGACCCCGACACTCGAGCACACCTGGCGGAACTGGGGTTCCAGCGATCGTCCTAGTCCGACGCCGGGGCCACCAGTCCAGCCTCAACCAAGTGTCGTACCTCCCGCTGCTCGTGACGCGACACGGCCTTCTGCTCGGGACGAAACCAGACCATGTAAACGTCCAGCAGATCGTAGTCTCCCAGGCCGTGGTGCTGTTCAGAGAGTGTTATCAGTCGCTCGATCATCCCGGTCACCAACTGGTCATCGTCGCGTGGGTCACTGTGGACCTGGAGCGTGATCCTGAGGATCCTGGGAGTGCCCTTGTGCATCTTCTTCTGGCCACCCTCCACCTGCGGGACCGATCGTGGGAACTCCGAGTGAATCGCGTCACGGAGCCCGCGATACGGTCCGGTGTGCACCTCGGTGTACAACCACAGTGCCAGGGTGAACACGACTCCCAGCAGCAAGAGCCCGCTCGCAACCCAGACCCCCGAGATCCTCGGCGACTCATCCGGCGTGATTTCCGCGGTCATGCTTCAGTCCTCCCCCATCGCCGCGGCCTGGCTCGGCGCCGGGCCGTTGGCCGACCAGCGAACCCGCCCGGCACGGTCGATCACAAACCAGCGGGTCTGTGCGACCTTTCCGTCACGACCCAGAACTCCCCAGGCCCCGGCAGCACCCCCGGGCAATTGGCCGCGACGTCCTCCGGCATCGGAAAGTACGAGCACATCGGAGCCGTCCTCGTCGTCGGTTTCACGACGAATCGATTGAGGCAGCTGCTGGCTGACGACCAGTAGAATATCACTGCCGGGTCCCTGGCCGGCACCGGAGCGTTTCTTCAGAGCCTTGAGCACCGGTTCATCAGCCATCGAGGCCCTATCGGCCAGGAAAACCAGGTCGATGCGGTGGCGTCCCAGGTATCGAGCCAGTCTCACAGTGCGGTTTTCGGTGTCGTACAATTCGAATTGCATGGATCTTCCGACGGGCCTCATGCTTGTGGCCGGGCCGCGTGGCCCCCGCATTCGCCGTTGTTCACCCTGGCCCCGATCCCAGATTGTCAGGGCGCACAGTAGTACCGCAGCGATCGGCAGCATCCAGAACAGGCGTTGGCTCGACATGCGGATAAAGGCCTTGCGGGGGACGACACTCAGTCCTGGGACTCGGCGGCCTGTGAATCGGCGATCACCTTGTTGAGCGCCTTCAGATACGACTGGGCACTGGCCTCGATGATGTCGGTACTGATTCCCTTGCCGTGATAATGCCGTCCGCCGGCGACGATCTCGACCAACACCTCCCCCTGGGCGTCCTTCCCCTTCGAAACGCTGCGGACCTCGTAGTCCTCGAGACGGGCGTCGATCCCGGTGAGACGTTCCAGGGCCCGAAACACCGCATCGACGGGCCCATCACCGGTCGCCGCATCGCGCCGAATCGTTTCATCTTCGCTTTGCAACTCGATCGTGGCCGTGGGGATCGTGTCGGTTCCAGCCGAAGTGTGCAGGCTGGCCAGCTTCCAGTAATCCACACCCTCGCCAATCCGGTTGTCGATCAGGGCCGCGATGTCCGAGTCGTAGATCTCTTTCTTTTTGTCCGCCAGGGTGATGAAGTCCTCAAACACGGTCTGAAACACCGTGTCATCGATGGTGTAGCCCAGTTGGACCACCCGGTCCCTGAAGGCATGACGCCCGCTGTGCTTTCCCAGCACCAGGTTGGTTCCGACAAAGCCGACATCCTCGGGACGCATGATCTCATACGTCGTCCGCTCCTGCAGCATCCCGTGCTGGTGGATTCCCGCCTCGTGAGCGAACGCGTTCTGACCCACAATCGCCTTGTTCCGCTGCACCTTCATCCCGGTGATGCTCGAGACCAGCCGGCTGGTGGGAAACAGCTTGTTGGTGTTCACCCGCGTGCTGCAGCCGAAGTAGTCGCCCCGTGTCTTCACGGCCATCACGATTTCTTCGAGCGCCGCGTTGCCGGCACGTTCGCCCAGCCCGTTGATCGTGCACTCGACCTGCCGGGCACCCTCTGCGACAGCGGCCAGGCTGTTGGCCACGGCCAGGCCCAGGTCGTTGTGACAGTGAGCACTCAGGACCGCCTTCTCGATATTGGGCACGTTCTCCTTCAGGTACCCGAAGACCGCCCCGAACTGCTCGGGCGTCGCGTAGCCCACCGTGTCGGGGATGTTGATCGTAGTGGCTCCCGCGTCGATCGCCTTTTCGACCACTTCGCAGAGAAAATCCAGCTCGGTGCGTGCCGCGTCCTCCGGCGAGAACTCCACGTCGTCGCAGTACCCGGCCGCCCGGCTCACCATCTCGACGGCCGCTGCGACGATCTGCGACTTGTCCATCTTCAACTTGAACTCGCGGTGGATCGAGCTGGTGGCCAGGAATACGTGGAGGCGTCGTTGCTCGGCATCCTCCAGCGCCGCCCACGCACGATCGATGTCCTCGACCCGACACCTCGCCAGGCTGCAAATCGTCGTTCGGTCGCCGTAGGTCTGAGACACCAGCTGCACGGCCTCGAAGTCGCCGGGTGAGGCGATCGGGAATCCGGCCTCGATCACGTCCACGCCCAGCTCGACCAGCGCACCGGCCACTTCCAGCTTCTCGGCCGTATTCATGCTGCAGCCGGGTGACTGCTCGCCGTCGCGAAGTGTCGTGTCGAAAATCGTGATCGTGTTATCGGTCATGAGTCTGGTCTCAATCGGTCCCGCCGAGTTCTGGCTCAGCGTGGGTAAACAAAAAACCCCGAGTCCTGTGAGAGGTCTCGGGGTTTGTCTTTGGCCTGTTGTAGGTTCAATGTGTCGACAAACTACGCCCTCCCACCTCTCGGGGGGCTAAGCAGAAGGCCCAGCAGCAATCGCTCGGTCATTCTCATGAGTGTCACACGCCTGAAACTGTCAACGAAGTCGAATCTAACAGAAGCCCGAAGCCAGCGTCAAGCTCCTGTGTCGCAACCCGCGAGAACCCGTTCAGGGCACCAGCAACGCCATCCCATCGGCTCCGGTGTCGGCTGCCCCGCTCAATTCGCCGGTCTGCGGATCGATGGCAACCGCATGCACCAGGGCCAGTCCCCCGTGACTTCGAGGAATCCGCATCACATCGTGTGACTTGCGGATCTCCTCGCACACCGACGCGGGGATCCGTCGCTGGCACTTGATCACGTCGCCCTGGCAATCAAAACGCGGCGCGTGCACCGCGTCAGTGATGCTCATCCCGAACTCGAGGTGATTGAGGATGACCTGCAGCACCGAGGTGATGATCCGGGTGGCACCGGGCGCCCCCAGCACCAGCACGGGCTTTCCGCCCTTCAGGACCAGCGTGGGAGTCATCCCCGTGGTCCGGCCTTTTCGCGGAGCGATGCTGTTGGGCTGGCCCGGGAAGGGATCAAAATTGACCATCGAGTTGTTGTACATGAAGCCCAGCCCGTCGGTGATCACGCCCGAACTGGTGCCCAGCGAGTGGGTCAGCGACACGCAGTTTCCGGCGGAGTCGACGACGCTGACATGAGTGGTCCCCGAGTCGGCCTGCTGCCGCCCCACGTCGATCACCTCGCCGCGGTCAATCACGTCTCGCCACTCGGCCGCACGAGCCGTTGATGTCATCCACTCCAGGGGAACCTCGGCAAACTGCTGGTCCGCCAGGTGCCGGTTGCGGTCTGCAAACGCCGCCTTCATGGCCAGGGACACCTTGAGGATGTAGTCGGCCGAGTTGTGTCCGAGCGAGGCCAGGTCGTCGTCGCCGAGGATATTGAGAATTGCGGCCAGGGTGGGTCCGCCGTGCGGAGGTTGATTACTGACAACCGTGTAGCCCTTGTACTCGGCAGTCACCGGCTCCTCGGTCCGCGGCTCGTAGCTGGCCAGGTCCTCGGCGGTCACCCAACTGCCGTTGGCCGCGAGGTCCTCGGACATCGTTTTGGCCAGTTGGCCGGTGTGCAGATCCTCGGGTCCGGCCTCGGCGATCCGTCGCAGCGTCGCGGCGTAGTCGGGGTTGCTTAGAGTCTCGTGCATCTCGTAGGTCGAGCCATCGGGCTTGAGGTAGATGCGTTGTGCGGCGGGGGTGACATCGAGTTTCTGGCGTCCCGATGAGCCCTCGTAGAAACTGGGAGGCTCTTTCCACCGTGCCGCCTGCAGCGCACCGACCATCCAGCCCTCCTCGGCGAGCTTGATCGCCGGGGCCAGCAGTTCGTCCCAGCCGCGACTCGCCCACCGCTGCTGGACCAGCCCCAGGCCTCGCCCGTTGCCTGGCACGCAGATGCTCTGGTACCCGTCCTCGTTCACCTTGTCTTCCAGGAAATAGCCCCAGCCTTCGGGGTTGGCCCGGATCACGATGTCCTGCCACATGTCCTCGCTGACACCGCTTCCGGCAATCGCCGGAGCGTCGACGATCGGGTTGACCTCTCCGGTCTCGCCCGAGAACGATGTCATCACCATGTAGCCGCCGGCTCCGCACGAATGCGGATCGACCAGCCACTGCACGGCCACGCAGGCCAGCGCCGCATCAAACGCGTTGCCTCCCTCGGCGAGCATCCGGGCACCGACATCGACGGCCAGGGGCTGGGGAGCGGAGATCATCGAGGGCATGGCAGGATCCGCCTGTGAGATCGATCAGTCTGATTCCCCAGCCAGAGCGACCTCAGGCGGGGCATCTGAGGGACTGTCGAGCTTCGAGTTGAGGAATACGGTGACAACAAACAGGACGCCGCCGCCCACGTTGAGCCATCCGTCGGGGTACAACAGCATTCCCGCGGCGGCCACGAACAGGCCTCGTTGCAGCCAACTCGCCTCCTTGCGACAGAAACCGGCGATGCCGGCCGCCAGGGCGATAACCCCCACGACCGCCGTGGTGACGGCCAATCCCAGGTCGTACCAGGCGGGATAGGCCGCCTCGGCCAGTTTCAACAGCTTGTCAGCCTCGGCCAGGTCCCCCTGCCCCTTGGCTTCGATCCAGGAGTCCCACTTCTCACGATTCATCAACAGCAGAGCGGGCCGGTACACGAACATGAACGGCAAGGTGAATCCGACCAGCGAGAAGCGGAATGCCGCCAGGCCGGTCTGCATGATCTTCGCCTTGGCAATCGACGCGCTGGCGTAAGCCGCCAGGGCCACCGGTGGGGTCACCATCGACATCATGCCGAAGTAGAAGATGAACAGGTGAGCCGCCAGCGGGATCACGCCCAACTCGCCCAGCAGCGACCCCATCAGCGTTGCCATCAGCAGATAGCAGACCACCGACGGCACACCCATGCCGAGGATGATCGAGCAGACCATGATGCCCAGCAGCGCCAGCAGCAGGCTGGTGGCCACCACGCTCTTGATCACCGCGCTGAAATCCGTCGCGATCCCCGTCTGCTGGACCACTCCGATTATGATCCCCACGCAGGCACTGGCCGCCACCAGCGATACACCATTCCTGGCAGCTCGGCCCATCGCCAGCAGCATCGACGGCCGCCACGATCGTTCGACCAGGCCGAACGCGAACAAACCGACCGTACCCAGGATCGACGAATTCAGCAGGCTGCCCATCACCGCCCGCCGCGTGATCGCCTTGACACTGGGATCGGTCCACGAGCCGGGCTGATAGGGCGACAGGAACTTCGAGAGTCCTTCGGGGAGCGAGCCCGACCACACCCATTGCAGCTGGTTGATGAGCACGACCGCGGCAAAGACTGCAAGAGCCGTCACGCGGGTCCTGGTCGACAGCGGCAATTCCCGGCGAAAGACCGTACAGACCATGATCACCATCAAGGCCCCCGAGACCGCCTTGAAGGGGGTGTAGCTGTCCAGCAGCAACCCGATCAGGGCGACGAGAGCTCCAAAGAAGACCGTGGCTTCAAATTTCGAGAGCGGCTTGCGGTCGGCCGAATCGCTCGCCTTGGCGGCCTGGCCGACCCGACGCGAGTAGAAGTGGACGATCATCCAGATCGAGAGGTAGTAGAGGATGGCGGGGATGACCGCTGCGGTGGCCACCTGCACGAAGGTCACGTTGGGCTCGACGATCTCCAGCATCATGTAGGCGCCGGCCCCCATCACCGGAGGCACCAGCGCGCCCCCGGAAGCCGCCGCGGCCGTGATGCCCGCGGCGACATGAGGCTGGAAGCCGACATTCCGCATCATCGGTATCGTGAACGTCCCGGTGGTCACCGCGTTGGCCACCGCACTTCCCGACAGCGATCCCATCAGCCCACTGCCCAGCACCGACACCTTCGCCGGTCCACCCGGACTCCCACCAAAAATCCGCTCAGAGAAATCGATGATGAACTGCGTGGCCCCGGACATCTCCAGGAAGGCCCCGAAGACCACGAACAGAAAGACGTACTTGAACATCACACCGGCCGCCGGGCCAAACACACCCAGGGTCTGGATGTAGGTCGTGCTGACGATATCGGCAGCATTCTGGCCCGAGTGAGGCAGCAGCCAGGAGGGCATCTCGGGCCAGTCGTACGCGATCGATGCGTAGCAGTAGTAGGTGTGAGCGACGAAGGCGAGTGCCAGGGCCGGGACAATCCAGCCGATCGAGCGGCGAGTCGACTCGAAGACCAGCAACAGGCCAATCGCACCCATGATGGTATCCAAGCGGGTCTCGCTGCCGGCGCGATCGCCCAGCGATTCTCCGCCGGCCCACCAGCTCTGGAATGCCGGTTCGAGCTGGATCACGACGTAGCCACAACTGACAACAACGGCCAGGGCCAGGATCGCGTCGACGATCCGCAGCGACTTCCAGCCCGCCAACTTCTCGTGCAGCGGACTCACCAGGAAGCAGATCACCAGACCCATCATGATGAACAACGCCAGGGCCGACTGCTGCTGCAGCCTCGGGTAGTTCATCTCGAGCACCGTGAAGAGGCACAACGCCACCCCGAACACGGTCACGACACCCTGGCGAAGCCGATCTCCCACCGCGTGGGCACTCCCTTGCCGGTTCACTTCGCTGCTGCGGCCTTCGCATCAGCCGGTTTCTCAGCCGGTTTCTCAGCCGGTTTCTCAGCCGGTTTCTCAGCCGGTTTCTCAGCCGGTTTCTCAGTATCGCCATCGGCCTCGGGCCAGATCCCAACTTCCTTGTAGAAGCGAATCGCCCCCGGGTGAAAGTCGGTCCCGGTGTACCGCGCGGCGTTCTTTTCGTTGATCGCCCGCCCGGCGGGGTGCTTGCCGGCGATATCGGCCCGGTGCTCCCAGATCGTCCTGGTCAGCTGGTAGGCCACCTCGTCGTCCATGCCAGCCGCGGCGATCAGGTGCATCGAGCCCACATTCAGGCCCTCGAAGTCGGCCTGCAGATCCGAGTACTTGTCCTTGCTGACGGTAAACGGCTGGAAGAACTCGTAGTCGACAACCAACTGGGTCCTCACCTTGGAGTCGAAGGGGATGAAGACAATATCGTGCGAACTGCAGGCTTGGGTGATCGACCCGGTCGGCACGGCCCCGCCCAGGAAGGCGGCGTCGGCGTTGCCATCAGCCAGCAGGTCCACTGCTCCACTTTGCGTGTTGTTCAGGGGCGAGAAGTCCGCATAGGTCAGGCCATGACCCTTCAGCAGCGGACCGACAAACATCTCGAACCCGGCCCCCGAGGGACCGACCACCACCCGCTTGCCCTTCAGGGCCGCGATGCTGGTGATGCCGGTCTCCTTTTTGGTGATGAACATCGCCACGTTGGGCGCCAGCGTCACGATCGCGCGGATGTCGTATTTCTTGTCCCAGCCCGATTCGCCTCGCACGGCGAAGTAGCTGATCGCCGAGTTGGACAAGGCCAACTCGAGTTTCCCGTCCTGGATGCCCCGGATATTGGCCTTGGACCCCTTGGTCCCCTTGGCCTGCACCTTCCAGTTGTTGTCGCCTTTCTGCTCGTTGAGCACCTCGGCGATCGCTCCTCCGACCACCGCAAACGCTCCCCCAACCGGGGCGGTCCCCATGCTCAGGAACTGCCGGCCGCCGGCCCCGTCGCCGTTGCACCCCGGCCCGAGCAGGCACAGGCAGGCAAACAGGCAAAGAACACTCGCGAACATCCGGCGTCGACTACGCATGCAACTCGTCCTTCTGTGCCAGGTCCGGCTGGTAGCTTCCGCTCGTAACCAGCCACGGATCCCGGTCCATCGGACCGGGCTGATGCGATCCTACCATTCGCTCAAAGTGCCCGCCAGCTACGCCAACCGGGCGACTTGTGGCGAACCAGCCACCGAGCGGATCAGGCGCCGGGAGTGTCGTCTTGGGGCGAGTCGCCGGCGGGTGTCGCGGATGCGTCAGAGGGACTCATCCCGCTGGCCTCGCCCGCCCCCGCCTCGGGCGGCTGCATCTGAACCGGACCGTGCTGCGTATTCGTGGCGACCATCACAATTCCGATCCCGGTCAGCAGGATGCCCAGGCCCATCATGGGCTTCATGCCACCGTGCGTGATGGCGGCATGGATCCCGACAATCGTCACGGCCCCGCCAAAGACGATCGGCATCACGAGTTCCGGAATCGGCTTGCCCTGGAACGTCGACATCGCCGACGTCAGGCACAGGGCACCCAACGCCCCCAGGATTCCCGCGGCAAAGCCCCAGGTCAGCGCCGGAGACTGTTTGCCGGAAAACGAGAAGCTGTCGCCCTTGACCTTCATCATGATCAGCCCGCCGATGATCGCCAGCACCAGGTAGGCCAGGCCGATCCCCACGTAGGGCTTGAAGGGGCTCCAGCCGTCCGGAGGCGGAGCCGGCGGTGAACCGGGAGCGCGTGAGTACTGAAGTGTCGGGCCGTACAGGCCCCAGCACAGGGCGGTTCCCAGGGCAAACAGAATGGGCAACTGGTGTTTCATGAGAATCCTTTCTACAGGCCGCGGTCCGTTGACGAAGCCCCGACCACAGGGCCGCAGGCAACCTCGCAGTCGATGAGTGCCGACATCCTAGAGACTTCCGCGTCACGCCGCATCCCCCTGCGGTCATCGCGACAGGACTCCTGGTCACTCGCTCCGCAACGATGCCACAACCGGCGTCCGCACCGCCTCGGCCACCGCCAGCAGGGCGGCGAGCATTCCGACAACGACCACGACCGACAACAGCTGGGCCAGACCGCCGGCCAGTTCCCCGACGTCCGCGCCCGCGGTCATCAGGTGCGGCAGCATTGCCAGCAACGCCGATACCGTGCCACTGACCAGGCCCCACATCAACAGGAACGCGTTTTCGCTGAGCACCAGCCATCGCAAGCCCGAGCGTCGATACCCGACGGCCCGCAACAATGCCAACTCGCTGCGACGCTCCAGCACGTTCCGCTGCATGACCGTCGCCAATCCGATCGTTCCCAGCAGCAAACCCAATCCTCCAAGCACCTGGAACGTCGACAGGTAGGTGTTCTGAACCGCCAGGAACCGCCCGAGCCGCTCGACCACCGGCTCGGCATCGAACCCGTATTCTCCCAACTTCGATTCCAGCAACTCGGCCTGGCCCCGTCGGACGTCGTCAAGCTCAGCCAGGTCACCGGCGACCTGGCCCGCAGCCCCAAACCGCGAGTCTCCCACGAGGAAGTAGCGAAACCCCACCACGTCGGGAAAGGCGGCCCGAAAGTGCTGCTCGGACATCACCAGCACGCCCTGGAAAACGCTGGCATCGAGCATCCCCACGATTTCCAGCCACAGCGTCGGATTCTCCTCGTCGGGATACGCGATCCGGTCACCCACAGCCTTGTGCAGACTGTACTGCAGCGTGTTCATGTCACCCATCACCGGAAAGACCGGCAGCCCACCGGCCCCATCCTCTGCTGCGGTCGACCGAGGCACCTCCTCGAGCAGTTTCCAGGGATTCTCTTCGCCGGCACCCACGAAACGGAACCCGCCCCGATCGATCGTCCGCCGCGACATGCCGAGGATCGTTGGCAGGCGGGTCTGGTACAGGTTCAGACAACTGGACTCCTCGCCGGCCTTCATTCGGAACGAGTGCAGGTCCATCGTTTCCAACAACGCACGTTTTCGCTCGTCCAACCCATCGGCCAGTTCCAGTTTCACCTGTCCGTTGGCCGATCCTGGATCGAAGACAAGCGGCTGGCTCGATTCGGCCACCAGCAGGAAGCCTCCACCACCGGTCGCGGCATCGGGCCATTCGGCAACCGGATCGCGGCGTCCGGCAGCCACCGCGGTAATCAGGAACGCGGCCGAAGCGATCATGGCCACCGAAAGCACGCTTCGAGACCGGTGCCTTGCGGCATTTCGGAATCCCAGTCGGGTGAGTGCCCCCAGTCCCCGGCCCCCGAGGCTTCCGACACGGCCCCGCCCCAGCACAACCGACAGCACCGACAGCGAAGAGACCAGCAGCGAGATCCCCAGCACGAAGAAAACGACGATGCGGATCGAGAGCCCCGAAAATGCCTCCCGCGACAGCAGGCTGTCGGGAACCACGACCCCGCACAACAGCCCGGCGGCCGCGATGCCAATCGAGATCCCCAGCACGCGTCGACTTCGGCCGACGTTCGAGGCCTGATCCATGACACCTCGAACCACCCCGGCCAGCAGCTCCCGGGTCGGCAGTTTCAACAGACCGCGGGCCGAGACGACAATCGCCGCCAGTGCCACGGCCGAGGAGAATGCGAAACCGGCTGCCAGGCTGCTGGCCCGAACATCCACCTCAAGAAACGACGTCCCCACCGCCCCAACCCACCAGTGAGTCAGCCCATAGACCATCAGGTGTGCGTATCCGATCCCCGCAGCCGATCCGACCACGCCCCCCAGGACGGTCACGGCCAGGCCCTCACCTGCCAACAGCACCAACACGGCTCGAGGTGAGAGTCCCAGCGCCAGCATCAGACCCGTACTCTTCACACGACGCTCGATCCCCAGTCGAAACAGCAACCCGATCAGGATCGTGGCCGCGCCGATCAGGAAGAAGCTGAACCCGATGAACAGACCGCTGAATGGGGTGGTCCCGCTGGCCGCACGCACACCATGCTGCTTGACCGGCTGCACAGACAGGCCCAGCGACGAGAGGTCTATCCCCTGTTCGATGACCTCACGAACCTCTTTCAGGGCCACCGCATCCCCAGGATCGACCGCCATGCGTAACGATGTCGCTGTGCCGTAGCGACTCTGCCACATCTCCGTCGCCGTCTTGTAGGTCACGAATGCCTTGGGAGTCGCACGAAACTCGTCCCAGTAGTCGTCGTCGCGTTGAGTCAATGCGTCGAGGTCCATTTTGAATGGCTGGCGCCAATCACGAAACGTCCTCACATCGGTAATCCCCGGCACGTGCGGAGTCAGTCCGCGGTCATCAGCAGGACCGGTCAGTTCGGTCACAGCGTGCACCCGGAACGTCCGTTGCTCCTCGGGCAGTTCACCGTGCGACCCGACCAGGTGGTAAGTCATCGTCAATCGCCCACCTCGCTCCAGGCCCAGGTCATCGGCCAGCCAGCGATTGATCACGATCGAGTCGTCGGGCAGATCGCCCATCACGTCGTCGGACTCTCCACCTGCAAAGGGTCCAAACGGAGCCGCGGCCACCTGGTCGGGGACCAGGCCGCCGACGATTGAGTACATCGAGTAGCGGCTGGGATCCTCTGCGTTGGAGAGCCGGTTGGCCAGGTGAACCAGCACCCTGGATTGCCCGGGCAGGCTACCGGCGGCAGCGACGATAGCGTCGTCGAGCACCATGCGGTTGCTCTCGAGAGCCACGTAGCCATGTTTTTCGAGTTTCCTCAGCGAGAGCCCGAGATCTTCAAGCGACAGGGTCCGCGCCAGCGCTTCGCTCACCGCCTGAGGTGTCCCGCCGGCCACCGCCAGCGTATTGACCCGCGCGGGGTAGTTGTCGAATCGTCGCTGTTCGCGATTCCGGACCCGCCGCTTGTTCAGCACCAGGGTCTCCTGCAGCGTCTCGAGTGCCACGAAGGCCAGCTTGGGGAGTTGCTGGCTGGGATTCAGGTCGAAGCGACCCACGCCCCGCCTTGCGACCGGGTGGTCGGGCCCGACCACGCCCTTGACGTCCAGGACCATGTCGATCGTGTCGTCGTCTCGTTCTCCCAACAGCGTGTCGCGAGGGATCGCGTTGGGCAATTCCATCCACAGCCGCACCTGCTGTCCCACCGAGACCCGGCTCCCCAGCTCTGCGGCGACACCTTCCGAGAGCACCACTTCACCGGGCGCGGGGGCCGGCAGGGTTCCGTGCTGCGTCAGATCCCAGAATCGGCTGTCGACTCCGTAGACCATCACGCCGCCGACTCTCATCCCGGTCCGCGCCCCGACCGATTCGGACCCACCGGTCTCGAGACTGCCCCGCATCATCATTAGCGGTGCCACCTTCGCACCACTTCCGATTGCCTCCTGCAATTCCGCGGCCAGATCTTCGCGAACAAATCGATCGCGGCCTCCGACGGCCATGTCGACCTGGCCGAGTCGATCTAGGTGCATGTCGAGCAGGCTGGTCTGCACCGAGTCGCCCACGACCAGCGCGCCGGTGATCACGGCGGTTGCGGCAACGACTCCGAGCCCCACCGCGAGGTTGGCCCTCCAGTGGTAGAACAGCGTCGCCTTCAGCAGCGACCAGCGGCTCATCTGCCCTCCTCCAAATCGACCAACCGCCCCTCGACCAGTTCGCACCGGCGAGGAAACCGGCGGGCCAATTCCAAGCTGTGGGTCACGCAGATCAGCACCGCCTGCTGCTCCTCTGCCAATTCCAGCAGCAACGAACCGACACCATCGGCGGTCTTGTGGTCGAGATTCCCGGTCGGTTCGTCGGCCAGCAACAGGGTCGGATCGTTGATCAGAGACCGGCAGACCGCCACACGTTGGCGTTCACCCCCGGAAATCTGGGCCGGCAGGTGACTGCTGCGATCCGAGAGTCCGACCCGCTCGAGCAAACCGGTGGCTCTTTCGGCATCTGCGGTTCCGGCACCTCCGGAGGCCAACAGCGGGATCATCACGTTTTCCAGGACCGTGCACTGAGGCAGCAGGTGGTGGTCCTGAAAGATGAACCCCACCTGGGAGTTCCTGAACTCGGCCAGCCCCGCTTCGTCCCGGTCAAACGGGTTGCTGCCCTCGACCAGCACGGTACCGGAGGTCGGCTGGTCGAGTGTCCCGATGATGTACAGCAACGTGCTTTTGCCGGAACCCGATGGGCCTGTGACCGCCAGCTTGTCGCCCCGAGCCATTTCCAGGTCCAGCCCACCGAGGACTTCCAGCGGGTTTTCGGCACCGGCACCGGCTCCGGAAAATGTCTTCCCGAGATCCTTGACTTCCAGGTGAGCCTGCTGCTGCGTCTCTTCGTCTGACACCGCGCTACTCCGGTTCAACCAGTTCGTCCAATCGTGATCTCAGTTCGGCGGGAATATCCACCGAACTCAGCCCGTCGCTCTCATGCACCCGACAGCAGACCGTCTTCATCCGCCCGTGTGCAATCCTCAACTCACCCCGGTGAAATTCGTATCCCAGCAGCAGCGACGAGCGACCCACCGACGCCACACGTACTGTGACCTCCAATTCGTCTTCGAAGTAGGCCGGCGCATGAAATTCGCACTCCGTGGCCAGCCGCGGCCAACCGACCATATGGCCGGCCTCATTCCGCTGCACGACCGACGTCCCCAGTGACCTGAGGAATTCGTGTTCGACCGATTCCATCATCCGGTAGAACGTCGTGAAGTGAATCAGGCCCGCCATGTCGGTGTCGGCAAACTCGACCCGCCTCACGCTCGAAAACGCCACGCTCATCGGTCGCTCCGTTGTGCCTGCGTTTTGCGGGGAAAGAACTTGTCCAGTACTGAATCATCCGGTGGCCGAGTCAGCAACGAGACCACGACCAGCACCAGGGTCGGCACGACCACGATCGCAGCCACCGGCAGCATCTCAAAAAACCTGTACCGGGGATCCGGCGGGTATCCTCCCATGTCCCCCAAGAACAGCCCCAGCCACGTGACGACCATGGCCACCACGCTGGCAGTGGCGCCGCACAGGGTCAAACGTCGCCAGTACAACGCCGCCAGCACCAGAGGCACCAATCCCGAGAATCCCGCAAAACACCACAGGCCCAGGTCGAAGATCGCCGCGGGGGTCCCCAGGCTCAACAGGTAGGTCACCGCGACGATCGCCACGATGAACCATCGGGCCAGTTGGACGACCCGAGCGTCATCGACCTGACGCGACTCATCACGCCGTGCCAGAACGATGTCGTTGGTGAACATCGTGCCCAAGCACAGGAACTGGCTGTCCAGCGACGACATCACCGCGGCCAGGATCCCGGCTGAAAGCAGCCCCGACAGGACCGGCCCGGCGACCTTGGCCACCATGATCGGCAACACCGTGTTCACATTCTTGGGCGCAGTGGCAAACACCTGCTGACCATCGACCACCGCCGCCGTGGCCCAGGCACCAACCATCACGCAGGGAACCCAGACGATCAGGATGAACAACGGATGCACGATCACCGGCAGCTTGAACGCCGAGGCACTGCGGGCGGTGAGCCAGTGTTGAAACAGGTGAGGGAACATGCCGGCCGAGAGCGGGATCAGCAGGAAGCTGAGAAAGAACAGCGGGTGAGGCTTCATCACCAGCTTCTCGGGATGAGACTCCAGCACGCGAGCGGTCGCCCCCTGCAGGCTCTCCAGAAAACTATCGCCTCCGCCAATTTCACTCGCGATCACAACGAAGGTCACCACGCCCAGCACCATGAACACCGTCGTCTGAAACGTGTTCGCCCAGGCCGTGCCGCGCATGCCGCCGGTGAACACGTATCCCAGTACCACCAGGCAGATGACGAGGGATCCCAGCCACGAGGGCACTCCGTGGTCAGCCGACTCGAACAGTTCCTCAAACGTCCCCTGCGTCACTCCATTGATTACGGCACCCGCCCCCAGCACCCCCATCAGGAGGTAGGGGATCACCAGCCCCACCAGGACAGGGAACAACAGGTAGCCAAACGCGTGGGATCCCAACCGGTCGCGGAAGTACTCGACCTGGGTCGTATAACCGTGTTTCTGTCCGAGCTTCCACAGCTTCACGCCGATCACGAAGAAGCACAGCGAGTGAACAATTCCACTCGACGAGGCCATCAGGCCATAGACGCCGATACCCAACTGGTACGACTTGCCGGTGGAACCCACCAGCGCGAAGGCCGTCATCGTGGTACCGAACAGCGACATCAACAGCAGCACCGGTCCGATCGAATGGCTGGCCAGCAGGAAGTCGCGGCTGGTGCCCCGAGACATCCTCGCTGCCAGGGCCCCCAACCCCAGCAGCAATACCAGGTAGCCGGTGATGATCCCCAACTGTGTCACGACCCGTCCTCCCGCGACGCCATCTCACCGCCGACCTCCGCATCGTTGGCACCGGATGGCACGTCATCGGGCCAGGCCACAACGGTTCCCACCCACCAGAGGACCACGGCCAGCAGCGAAACAACGACTTGGTAGAACAACGGAGCCGGCAGGAAATCCAGGACCAGCGTCCTGGAGTCCCAGAAACCGGAGTACTGCTGGACCGCCACCAGCACCACCACGCTCAGCCAGAACACTCTCCGTCTCCACACGGCCGTGGATCCACTCGGGTTCGTCATAACTCAGGCCCCCTCGCTTGCCGGTTGAATCATCGCAGGATCATCGTCCCGGGGTGGCACCACCTCGCCCATCGCCTCGAACAGCGACCCCACGCCCGGTTCCCAGACATTGCCCATCAGGATGTTGGCCAGGTGCCCGATGCACTCGGGATGTTCACGCAGCAGAGACCCGAAGCTGAAGCCGGGTGTATAGAACGCATACACGAGCTTCTGGAAGTGCATCACGCCCTCGTCGAATTCGCCCTTCCATCGCCCCAGGATCTGGCCCGACACGTCCTCGTCGGCCAGGGCGTCGATGATCGCATCAGCGGCCATCTCGGCCGACTTCAACGCCAGAAACACTCCGGTGGAATACACCGGGTCGATGAAACCCACCGCGTCGCCGACCAGGACCCATCCGTCTCCGGCCGCCTGCGAGGCCTTGTAGCTGAAGTCGCGAGTTGTCCTCAGCGGTCCCTCTCGTGTTGAGTCGGCCAGGCGATTCTGAATGGCCGGACAGCGAGCGGTTTCGCGTTCCCACAACGCCTGGGGATCACCGCCACCCTTGGGAAACATGTACCGCAGGCTGCCGGTGCAGCCGACGCTGACCATGTTGTCGGGCAGGGGGATGTACCAGAACCACGACCGCTTGCCCTCGGTCTGCAGGATGATCGTCGCACCCTCGTCTCGCCCCTCGTCACGCCGGGCGTTGCGGAAATAGCCCCAGACGGTCCCCTTCTTCAGATGCGGGTCCGGTTGTTTGAGTTTCATGCGGCTGGCCAGAAACGCGGAGAGCCCGCTGGCGTCGATCACGACACGTGACCTGACCACCCGGCCCTCTCCGCCCTGGGCACCGGCAGCACGCACCCGCACCCCGCTTGCACGATCTCCTTCGAAGAGCACCTCGGTCACCTGCGCCTCACTGAAGACCTCCGCACCCCGTTCCTCGGCACACTCCAGCAACATCCGGTCGAAGTCGTCTCGCCAGACCTGCCAGGTCTGGGAGCTCTCGTGAGGCTCGAAGGTGTCGAAGTAGAACGGCTGGGTCTCTTTTCCTTTTTCGGTGACGAACTGGACACTGAACTTCACCGGATAGGCACTGGCCTTGAGCCGCTCGATCAGGCCCAGCCGTTTCAGGGTCCAGTAAGTAGCCGGCACCAGCGATTCTCCGACGTGGAATCGCGGCACGGCCTCGCGTTCGAAGACCACGACCGAGTGTCCGGCCTCGGCCAGCAACGCGGCGGCCGTGGCACCGGCCGGGCCGCCTCCGATCACCACCACGTCGGCACTGTCAGTGCTCAATTTCTCGAGTGTCTTCATCAGCCTAGCCGGTTCCCTGCAGCGGGGCGGGGATCTCGAGCAGATCGACGGCCGGGTGCTGGTTGCAGAAAATCGTCGCCAGACGGCCGTAGGTCACCGTGCCGGATTCCACCTGCAGCAATTCGGCCAACTCGTCTCCGACGGTGACCCGCAGGATCGCGCCCAGGTCGATGTGTCGCAACACGTTGTGATTGATCAGCACGCGGCCCAGAGGAGTCTGCCCCTCCACGATTTCGTCCCGAACTTCCTGCGTGACATAGTGAAAATTGAAGCGGACGATGCCGAACTGTACCACCTGGTCCGTGCCCGCCTTCAGCAGGACGATCTTGCGACAGTACAGACCGTCGCGGTCGACCTGGTCGATGATCCGCACCTCGACCGGACTCGCGTAGTGCTCCTCCATCGTCACGGTCATATGCTGATCGTGGACCAGCATCTGCTTGTACGGATCCGGCGTCAGTGCGCCCGGGACGTGTTCGGCGGCGCGGACCAGCCGCGTGCCGTCGCCAAAGAGCCCCACCAGGGCGTTGAGTTCGTCTTGAGGATTCACGGCCTTCCCTGTGGCACCCGTCCCTAGGTGTAGCGAACTCGCCGGTACTCCGGCTCGAAGTACTCCGGCAGCAGGCTATCGGCCTGCAGCAGCCCCTTGCGTGTCAGCCGCACATGGTCGCCGTCGATCTCGAGGTAACCGGCCCGCTGCTGGTTCGCCAGCGCCTCGGAAAACTCCTCCAGTGTCCGGGTGCTGAACTTCGCGTCCAGGGCTGCAGTATCGACCGCACCTTCCTTGAGTTGCAGGACGAACTCCCGGATCAGCCGCTGAGCATCACTGGGTCGCAGGGCCCGGTTGATCGGCAGGCCGCCCGCAGTCACCGCCGCCTGATACTCCTCGATCGCATCCAGGTTCTGGTAGTGCACGCCCTGGAAGTGTCCGAAGCTGGAAACGCCCAGCGCCAGGATGTCGGATCCGCGGAAGAGATTGTCGCGGTAGACAAAGCGGTCGGTCTCGAGGTCGCTAACCATCTCGTTACCGCTGGAGACGTGGTACCCGGCCTCCAGCAACCGGTCCATCGCCTCGCTGACCCAACGCCTTTTCGTTGGCCAGTCGGCCACCGGAGACGCAACGCCCTGGTCCTTGATCTGCTGCGAGTAGACCGTGTTGTGGGGCAGCTCCATCTGGTAGATCGTGATGTTGTCGGGTTTCAACTCGATCGCCTTCTCGACGCACGACTGCCAATTCTCCTCGGTCTCCCCGACCATCCCGGCGATCAGGTCGATGTT
>CAUZJR010000010.1:0-29079 GCA_963580005.1 Planctomycetota bacterium | reverse complement strand
CCAACACCAAAACCAACACCAAAACCAACACCAAAACCGCAGCCACGAGCATCGCGACAACGCGACTCGGGCTCGCGGCCAAAACAGCCAGGACACTCGATCGCGACGGCGATGGCCGTTTGAATCGAGTCGAACTGCTGGCCTATCTCGACCACCCGACGCCTCACGAGACGATCAACGCCTCGCTACCTGACCCACGCACCCGGCGGACCCGTCTTGAGGTGGTGGGAGGACCGGCCAGTCGAGGCCTGCCGCGATTGTCTCGCCCATGGGGCGGCTGGACGGTTCAGCTGCGGGCCAAGAACGCCCGCTCGGACCGCCTGTTGACCACCAAGTTCTATCGACTCAGGTTCTTCGTCGCCGATGCCAACAAGAACCGGTACATCGAGCCGGGCGAGTTTCCTCAGTTGATGCTCACCGGAGCCTCATTCGAAATGGTCGACGCCGACAATGACGGCAAGGTGATGCGGGACGAATTGACCGAGTTCATCAAGGACCAGACGGCGGTTCAGCAGAGTCGGTTGCTGCTGAATGTGACTCACAAAAGCCGCTCGCTGTTCGATCTGCTCGACGCCAATTCCGACCGCAGGCTCTCAGAGCGGGAGTTCCGCGAGGGGTATTCGAGGCTGCGGACGGTCGACGGCGACCGCGACGGACGCATCTCGCGTACCGATCTCTCGGGCGACTACGTGCTGACGCTCGAGGTGGCTCGAGCAGCATTGTTCACCGACAACGCGATGGCAATGCCCGCTCCGCAGGTCCCCCGGACAGCGTCCACGCTCGACAAACGGGCCGGGCCCAGCTGGTTCCAGCGGATGGACCGCAACGGCGACGGAGACGTCTCGGGCCGCGAATTCCTCGGCGGACTCACACTCTTCACACGCCTGGACCGCAATCGCGACGGGTTGATCTCTCTCCAGGAAGCAAAGGTCCTTGAGCCAAACAAGTGAGGCAGGCTAAACTGCCTTCAGAGCGCAGCGTGCCTCTCATTCCCCGACCAGGGACACTCGACATGACAACCTCCAACGGCCCCGAACAGGTCCTCGCACGGGTCACCTCGCGGCTCAGATGGGCCGGCTGGGGCCGGAGGTTCTCGACGCTGGTCCTCTGGACATCCGTCGCCACCGCCGTCGCCGTGCTGGTCATCCGCCTGACCGGGCTGATCGAGCTTCCCCTGGATCCGATCGTCACCTCGATCGCCACCACGCTGGGCCTGCAGACGAACGGCATCGCAGACTGGACCGGGCTGGGCCTGCTGGCGGCGACGCTTGTGGTCGCCGTCCTGGCCACTTCGCTGATCCTGGCAACGCTCTGGCACGACCAACCCACCTCCCGGGACGCCGCCCGCATCGTCGACCGGCACCAGGGCACCAAGGACCTGTTCCTGACACTGACGATGCTCGACGGCTCGGCCGGCAACTACCAGCCGCTGGTCGCCCGCAACGCCAACAGCCAGGCGGAACGGGTGCAGCCATCTCGTGTCGTCCCCCTGCCCCTCTCACACGGATCACTCAGACCCGCCATCAGCCTCGCCGTCGTCGCCGCACTCGTGCTCGGGCTGCCCCAACTGGACCCCTTCGGCAAGGTTGCCCAGGCCGACGATGTCAAGCAGCAGAAGCAGACGCTCGAGAAGGAGGCCAGGAAGACCAAGGCACGAGCCGAACAACTGGCCACCGACGACGCGGAGAACTCGCCCGAGGTCAAACAGGCGATCGAAGAGCTGAAGGCGACGCTGAAGAAAATGAAGGCCTCCGAACCCAACGCCAATCGCAAGCAACTCGACCAGCAACGCAAGAAGCTCGGCGAACTCCACAAGATGCTCGACGCCCACAAGCTCAAGAAAACCCTCAGCCAAAACGACAGCGGTCAGAAGTTCGGACAACTCGAATCGCCCAAGATCGACAAGTGGACCAGGGAACTGCAGGAAGGCTCGACCGACGACCTCAAGAAAGAACTCCAGTCGCTCAACAAAGATCTCCAGGACCTCGCAAAACTCGCCGGCGACAAGAGTCCCGAGGCCCAGAAGAAGCGGGCCGAGCTGGCTCAGAAACTGCAGAAGAAACTCCGAGACATCCAGTCGTTCGCCTCCAAGAAACTCGACTCGAAACACCCGCTCACCGCCGCACTGAAACGTGCCAAGCAACAGATGAAGGCCATGCAGTCCGGCGACAAGGAACTGGCCGAGAGCGCCCAGAAGCACCTCGCCGAGACCATGGAACTTGCCAAGCAGGAATTGCAGGAACTGGCCCAGACCGCTCGCGATCTCGACGAACTCGAAAAAGCACTCGAAACCGCCAGGATGGCTCAGAAGGCCAACGAGAACGGTGAGGCCCAGGGCGAACGGCTCGAGAACGCCGAAACTCTCGATGACTACCGCGAGTTCTACAAGCAGTTGATGGAGCAGATGGGTGAGCAGATTGCCGAGGGCGAGGGGACTGGCAACCGCGGGTTCGGCAAGGGGGGCGAGGTGCCCGAGGACAATACGGCCAAGACCGGGTTCAAGACCGAAGTCTCCAAGTCGGCTCTCACAGCCGGCAAGGTGCTGCTATCCCTGAAGACCAAGGGGCAAAGCGACACCGGTGACGCCCGGCAGAACTATAGCAAGAGCGTCCAGGCCATCAGGCAGGGGGCCAGCGAGGCGATCGACAAGGAAGAGATTCCCAAGGGGTACATCCAGGGAATCAAGAAGTACTTCCAATCCCTCGACAAGGCCGCTCCGCCTCGACCCTCGAACGATACCCCACCAGCCGCCTCGGATGATGCTCCCAAGAAGTAGCCCGACGGCCCGCTTCCTCGGCTGGGTCCCGTCGCTCTTGCCGCTGCTGGTCCTCGCTGCCGGCTGCACCGGATCCCCCGTCGACGAGAACCCCGTCTCTGGATCGGCTGTCACGAAGTCCTCCCCAGCACTGGTCGTCTACTGCGCCCACGACCAGGCCTTCTCGGACCCCATCCTCGAACGCTTCACCCGCGAAACCGGCATCGAGATCCGTGTGCGGCACGACACGGAGGCGACCAAGTCGCTGGGCCTGGTCAACCGGCTGATCCGCGAGAAATCCGCTCCGCTGTGCGACGTGTTCTGGAACAACCAGGTGCTGACCACCACCGACCTGTTGCCGCACGGGTTGCTCGATCGCTACCGCGGCAGCGGCTGGCAACGGATCCCCGGTGCCTACAAGGACCCCGACGGTCGCTGGTGCGGGTTTGCCGCCAGGCTGCGGGTCTGGATCGTCAACACCCGTGCAATGCCGGCCACCGTCGAAGCCGTACAGGCCGCCAGTTCCGGCAAGGATCTCTCGCGGATGGCCATCGCCCGGCCGTTGTTCGGAACCACGCTGACCCACTACTGCCTGCTCTGGCACGCCGATCACGGCACGACCCTGAAGGCCTGGCACGCCGACAGCCGGCGGCGGGGACTGGTCGAAGTTCCCGGCAACTCGACCGTCAAGAACCTCGTGGCCCGAGGGACCTGCGACCTGGGCTGGACCGACACCGACGACTTCTTCGTCGGACTCGACGCCGGACACCCCGTGGCGATGCTGCCGGTCCGATTGCCCGGCGGACAAACCATCTGCATGCCCAACAGCGTGGCGATCATCCACGGAACCCCTCGACTCAAAGAAGCCCGCCGATTGGTCGACTTCCTGCTCAGCCAGCAGACCGAGCTCGACCTGGCCCGCTCGGCGTCCCGGCAGGTCCCCCTGGGGGCCATCGACGGGGCGAGCCTGCCGCCTGAGGTCAGACGGCTGCGGCCGCTGGTCGAGGAGGGCGTCGACCTGGCAGAACTGGGGGCCTCGCGAACCGCCTGCCTGGTGTGGCTGCAAAGCGAGTACAAGCGATGAGTCTCGAGGTCGAGTGTGGCTGGACACTGCTGCGTGCCCTCGCCGTCGCGCTGGTGGCCACGCCGTTGGCCGCGCTGATCGTGGCCACGATCAAGGCCGCGACGCCGCCCAGGCGACGCTGGATGATCCTCGCACTGGCCGTCCCCTTTCTCACTCCCGGATTCGTCGTCGGCTACAGCTACTCCAATCTCACCCTCGACCTGGTCAGAACACCACTCCTCAACGAACTGTTCTACGACTTGCTGCTTTTGATCGAGGTGGTCCCGGTCGGTGTGCTGGTGCTGGGGATGGCTCCGCCGCCCCCGCTGGGTCCGACCGCCCGCTGGTGCACTCGCCTGACTGCAAACCAGCAGCTCGAGCACGTCGCATCCTGCCGACCGCTCCGCCAACTCGGCTACGGGCCGGCCCGAAACCTGATCCCGGCCTTCGGGTTGATGGCACTGCTGGTCTTCCACGAATTCGAGATCGCGTCGCTGTTCCGGGTCATCGCCGGAGGACGACTGACTCCTCCCAGCTGGTCCAACGCGCTGTTCGAACTGATCGCACTACAACAACTCGGGCAATCGTCACCGTGGAACCTGTGGGCATACGGTTGGCTGCCGCTTGGCTGCTCGCTGGTGCTGTTGACGCCGGTTCTGCTGCTGGCGTGGACCGCCATCAGCCGCGACGGCCCGATGCCGCCCGCTCCGGGTGCCCGCAGGTCAGCGGCGGCCAGTCGCGCAGCCTGTCTCTGGCTGAGCACAGCACTGCTGTTGGGGACGATCATCCCCTTGGGCAGCCTGGTCCAGGATGGAGTCCCCCGCCTGTCATCTCTGGGAGGCGACAACCAGCACCAGCTGGGCCGCACCCTGGTTCATGCCGGCCGCAGCCTGCTGCCGGCCCTCCTGATCGCATCGATCTCCGCCGGCCTGGCACTCTGGCTGATCAAAAGCAAACGCCTCGGCCTGCTGCTGCTGCTGGCCGTTCCCGGCCTGATGGGTGGACTGGCACTGGGACTGGTGCTGACGTTTTGTGTCCTGGCCCTCGCCGAGCCGCTGGGTCTGGGCCAATCGGTCGCCGGGCTGGTCCTCGGCCAGGCACTCTGGCTGCTGCCTCGTGCCGCACTGCTGCTGGTACTCCTGGCCGTGGTGCCTCGGCGGGAATCGATGCACCTGGCCCGGCTGCTGCAACAGGCTCCGGCCGGTCCCCAGAGAACCGCCGGGTGGCAACTGGTGTGGCAACTGGCTGGCCGTCGGATGGCCTGGATGATGGGCCTGCTCTGCTGGTGGGCCTACCTCGAACTGACACTCAACGAATTGCTGGCACCTCCCCAATGGCTCTCGGTGGCCCACCGCATGTACCAGCAAATGCACTTCGGCCGCAACGCGGCACTCTCGAGTACCACGCTGGTCGTGGTCGTGGTGCCCCTGGCCGTGACCGCCCTGCTGGTCACCGTCAGCCGGATGATGCCCGGCCCAGCCAGCCTGGCCCCAGCCCCGGCCCCGGCCTCGCACACGGAGAACGCCTGATGGCCGACACGCACTCCGTGCTCTGGACCCTCGACCACATCAGGCTCGAAGGAGACCTTCGGCCGCGGCTGGAAGTGGATCACCTGGAAATCCCTGCCGGTCGTACCGCGGTGCTGGGAGCATCCGGAGCAGGCAAGACGTCGCTGCTGAACCTGCTGATCGGCTTCGAACGACCCGGCCAAGGCCAGCTCGACAGCTCGCTCGAGACCCAGGCCCAGCGACTGCCGCTGTTTTGGATCCCTCCCGACGGGGGACTCTGGCCACAGGCCAGCGCGCTGGATCACCTGCGAGCGGTGCTGCCCCGGGGAAGTGACGACCGGCGGGCTCCGTCGCTCTTGAGCCGCTTCGGACTCCAGCAGCGCCAGCACGCCACCCCCGGCCAACTCTCCGCCGGCGAACAGTCCCGCCTGGCCGTCGCACGCGGACTCGCCGCCGATGCCTCGGTGTTGGTCGCCGACGAACCCCTGGTCCACGTCGATCCTGCCCGCCGGGATGAGGATTGGGAGACACTGGTCCAGGAGACCCGCGACCGAAACACCTCGCTGGTCTTTTCAACTCACGCACCCGAACAGGTCCTGCGTCACGCCGACCGCGTGGTCGTCCTGGCACGGGGACGGGTGATCGCAGCCGGCGAAGTCGCCGCGCTCTACGCTCGACCTCCATCTCGTGAAGTCGCCGAGAGCCTCGGGCCGGTCAACTGGTTCGAACCAGAACAGGCCGACACCTGGGGCATCCCCGCCCCAGCCAACCAACAGGCCGTCGGCCTCAGGCCCGAGCAGATCCTCTTCGAACTCGACCCGTCGGGCCCTTTGAGAGTGCTCGATTCTCGAGCGATCGGGCCGCTGGGTGAGACCACTCTCGAGTGCCTCGCCGATGACAGCCAGCTTACGATCAGGCACCTGGCAGACGCTGCGGGACCTGCAGCCGGTCAGCGACTGAGGATTGGCATTCGAGGCGCCGACGGCACGGGCGATTGAGTCGGCCAATCTCACTCGCAGCGGTCGTCGCATTCGACCCGGGCAACGTACAATTGCAGTGACGGCAACGGCCCAGCGGCCGGATGAACCCTCACGGACCCGCCCATGCTCAGCCCGTCTCCAGAGTCTTCAACCCGGCTGTGCCTGTGGCTGACACTGCTGCTGGGGACCGGTTGCACAGGAGGTGACGGGCTGTTGATCGAGCCCAGCCGGATCACTCGCAAGTCGATCCCCTCGGCCGGAGCCACGATCCCCGCTCCGCGAGCCGTGACCACCGCACCCGATGACACGCTCTACCTGCTCGACAACGCCGGCCGCGTTCTGGTCTTCGACCGCGACGGCAACCCGCTCCGGCAGTGGAACATGCCCGAGAGTGACGTGGGAAACCCCGAGGGCATCTGCGTACTCTCGGATGGACACATCGCCGTGGCCGACACGCACTATCACCGGGTCGTGGTCTTCGACGCCTCGGGACACGTACTGCGGATGATCGGCCAGGAGGGCCAGGGCGACGGAGACTTCTACTGGCCGGTTGCGGTGGTCGAGGACGATTCGGGCAACCGCTTTGTTTCCGAATACGGAGGGGCCAACCGGGTGCAGAAGTTTGACAGCGACTGGGGGCACCTGTTGACGTTCGGGGGCATCGGTGAGAGTCCGGGCGAATTTCAGCGTCCCAGCGGGATGGTTTGGCACGACGGGCGGCTCTACATCGTCGATGCCTTCAACGACCGGATCCAGGTCTTTGATGGCCAGGGCCGCTTCCTCGAAGTTCTCGGGACGCAAGACGAAGCGGGCCGGTTACACTATCCTTACGATATTGCCCTGGGCCCGAATCGGGACCTGTGGGTGATCGAATACGGTGCCGGACGGATTTCCCGCTTCAACCTCGAAGGAGACTTGCTGGGCCGTTTCGGTTCCACCGGATCCGGTCCCCGCCAGTTCGGGACTCCCTGGGGCCTGGCAGTCGATTCGGGCCGCCGCATCTGGGTCGCCGACACCCGAAACCACCGCCTGGTCTCGGTCGATCCCTGAGTCCAGCCCGCCCATGTCCACCTTCCTTGAACGCCTGTTCCCGCGTCCCCGCCGGCCCTTCCGGTGGTCGCAGACGATTTCGCTGGCCACCTTCGTACTGCTGTACGTGACGCTGGTGGTGGGGCTCGAACTGTCCAACACCATGCTGTTTGTCTGGCCCGAGGCGTTCGCGTTGATGCTGTTGACCCCCTGGGTCTGGTGGCTGCACGCCGCCGGCGGCAGCGGACTGGGCCGGATCCGAGGCGTCGTGGCACTCTGGACCCGCCTGACACTGATCGGCCTGTTCGTGATGCTGCTGGCCGAACCCCGAGCCATCCGCACCAGCGACGTGGTGGCCGTGATGTACACCGTCGACATCTCCGATTCGGTCGGCCGCGAGACCGATGACGAGAACGCACAGGACCAGGCCCTGAGCTTCGTCGCCAACACGATGTCGCAGAAGCCCGAGGGTGACCAGGCCGGGCTGGTCGTCTTCGGCCGCAACTCGGCCGTCGAGTTGCCTCCCGCCGAATCCACTCCGCTCGAAGAAGGCATCCTGCTCAACTCGCTCATCGACCGCGACGCCACGAATCTCGAACAGAGTCTCTCGCTGGCCGCGGCCATGCTGCCCTCTGAAAACCGCGGACGGATCGTGCTGATCAGCGACGGCACCGAAACAGCCGGCGATCTGCGGAGCATCCTCGATGAGCTCAAGAGCCGTGAAATCGCCGTCGATGTGATGCCGATCACCTACAGCTACAAGTCGGAGGTCTGGGTCGAGCAGCTCGAGTTGCCTCGGAATATCAAGCTCGGAGAGACCTACGAGGCCGACGTGGTGCTCTCGAGCCTCAAGGCCGGCAACGGCAAGTTGGTGCTCAAGGAAAATGGACGCACGATCGACGAACGCGAGATCGAATTTCCGGCCGGCAAGAGTCGCTACACCTTCCCGATCCGCCTCCGCTCGGCCGGCTACTACGAGTACGACGCCACGGTCGTCGTCGATCAGGGCGACGACAGTTGGAAAGAGAACAACACGGTTCTCAACTTCCTGTTCGTCGAGGGTGAGGGCAAGGTGCTGGTGGTGACCGATCCTCGTGGCAACCCGGCCGATCACGAGTCGCTGGTGCGGGCGATCCGTGAGAGCGAGCGAGTGGTCGAGATCCGCAACGCCTACGAGTTCCCTCGTGATGCACTCTCGCTGATGGCCTACGACGTGGTGATGTTCGTCAACGTGGGTGTCGAGGCCTTCGACGTGGTGCAGCTGGGAGCCGTCAAGGACGCCGTCGAAAACCTCGGGGTCGGCTTCCTGATGGTCGGAGGCCCCAACAGCTTCGGCCCCGGCGGATACCGCAAGACCGTGATCGAAGAGATCCTGCCCGTCGAAATGGACATCACAAAAAAGAAGGTGCTGCCCAAGGGGGCCCTGGCAATCATCCTGCACACCTGTGAGTTCCCCGAAGGAAACACCTGGGGCAAACGGATCACCAAGCAGGCGATCAAGGTCTTGCATCCCCAGGACGAGATCGGAGTGCTGGTCTACGGGTCGACCGGTGAGCAGTGGCTGTTCGAACCGACTCCGGCCCGCGAGTACGCGTCGCTGGCCAAGAAGATCAACGGGGCGGTCATCGGTGATATGCCCAGCTTCGTATCGACCATGAAAATGGGACTCGAAGGCCTCAAGAAAAGCGACGCCTCGGCCAAGCACATGATCATCATCTCCGACGGAGACCCCCAGCCACCCACGCCCGCAGTGCTCGCGGAATTCAGTGCCAACAAGATCACCATCTCGACCATCTCGATCTTCCCTCACGGAGGTCGCGAGGTGCAGATCATGCAGCAGATCGCCTCGTCCACCGGCGGCCGCTACTACTTCCCCGATGACCCCAGCCTGCTGCCGTCGATCTTCATCAAGGAATCCAACACGCTGAAACGGACGATGATCCAGAACGAGACGCTCCAGCCGGAAGTCGGGTTCCCCTCGTCCATCCTCAAGGGACTCCAGTCACTGCCCCAACTGCACGGCTACGTGCTGACCACGGCCAAGCCTCGAGCCGAGACGATCCTGCAGACGCCACCCAAGGAAAACGAACTGGGCGAAGGCGAAATCGACCCGCTGCTGGCCATCTACAAGAAAGGACTGGGCACCTCCGCCGCATTCACCTCCGACCTCTCCACCAACTGGGGACGCGACTGGGTCTCCTGGGACCAGTACCGGGCCTTCGTCCAACAGCTGGTGACCCGCATCTCGCGGGTCCACCGCAAGGGACATCTGCGGTTGTGGAGTTACACCGAGGGCAGCCGGGGGACGGTGGTGGTCGAGGACTTTCACCCGGACCCGTCGCCGCTGAACCTGATCGCCGCCGTCGCCGGTCCGCACGATCGCGCCGAGTCGCTGACTCTCAAACAGGTCGGTCCCACCCGCTACCAGGCCAGCTTCCCGCTGTGGGGCAAGGGCCGCTACCAGGTCCGGGCCAATGCCGAAGGTGATGGCCGCAAGGAAACCGCTCACGGGGGACTCATCGTTTCCTACTCCCCCGAATACCTCAAGTTCAACTCCGATCCGCTGGTCCTGCAGACTATCGTCGACAAGACCGGCGGGCAGATGCTCAATCCGTCGACCAAGCCCGAGGAGATCTACAACCGCCGCACACCCAAGTCCAGCTCGCGACAGGTCTTCGACTGGTTCTTGGTCTGTCTGGCCTGCCTGCTGCCGCTGGATGTGGCGGTTCGACGAGTCCAGATCGACCCCAGGGTGCTCATCGCCTCGTTCCGACCCGCTAAAGCCGCCTCGACACAGACCATGGGCACCCTGCTGCAACGCAAACAGGCGGTCGACTCGAGACTCGATGCCCACCGAGACCAAAGCCCACCATCCCACTCGACTCCGAGCACCGAAGTCCCACGACACCTCGCCAGCGGTTCGACCGCTCAAACAACTCGCACATCGCACCCTCGAACATTACAGCCCAAATCGCCGCCGATCGAAACCACAGCCGAGGACGCCATGTCGACCACCGAACGGCTGCTGGCACTCAAACGACGACGCGGCGAAAACGATGAGCCGCTGGACTCGAACTGAAACTGATTCGCTCGGCCCAGACACCCCGACTGACAGCAGGACTCGCTTGAGATGACCAACGAGAGCAGCACGCCCGAGACGGTTGACGAGGTGACCTCAGACGAATCGCCCGTGACGGCGACATCCTCGACTGACCTTCAGGACGCCGAGACCCAGGGGTTTCGAGAGGACTACGCGCGGATCCGCGACGCGGTCGGATCGGTGATTGTCGGTCAGCACCGGGTGATCGACTCGGTCCTGACGGCGATGTTCTGTGGCGGCAACGTGTTGCTCGAGGGAGTCCCCGGGTTGGGCAAGACCGAGTTGGTCAAGACGCTCGCCCGCGTACTCGACCTCGACTTCCGCCGCATCCAGTTCACTCCCGACCTGATGCCCGCCGACATCATCGGCACCAATATCATGAACACCGACGAATCGGGTCGGTACCAATTCGAGTTTCGCCGCGGCCCGATCTTCACCCAGCTGCTGCTCGCCGACGAGATTAACCGGGCCTCGCCCAAGACCCAGTCGGCCCTGCTGGAGACGATGCAGGAGGGCACCGTGACTGTCGGCGGCGAGGTCTCGGTGCTCGAACAACCCTTCTTCGTACTCGCCACGCAGAACCCGATCGAGCAGGAAGGCACCTACCCGCTGCCCGAAGCCCAACTCGATCGTTTCATGTTCAAGGTCGTCGTCGGAGGACTCGATCGAGAAGAACTCAACGAAGTCGTCAGCCGCACGATTCTCAAGCAACCAATCGAACTCCCCGTCGTTCTCGACGGCGACGCGATCCTGCGGATCCGGAAGACTCTCGACAAGGTCGTCGTGGCCGATCCACTCAGGGACTACGCCGTGCGGCTGGTGCTGGCCACTCACCCCGACAACGAAGAGGCTCCCGAGGGGATCGGTCAGTTCGTCCGCTGGGGAGCCAGCCCGCGAGCGGCCCAGGCCCTGATCAAGGCGGGGCGGGTCCGAGCACTGGCCGAGGGTCGGGCTCACGTGGCGTTCGAGGACATCGACCACTTCGCCACCGAGGTCCTGCAACATCGTGTGCTGCTGAACTACGACGGACAGGCCGAAGATGTCGATGTCGCCGCCCTGGTCGCCGACTGCGTCGCCTCGCTGACCAACACCGCCTGACACACCCGGCCCACACCCGGCCCACACCCGGCACACACCCGCCCGTCGCCTCCTCGACACGGCCTGGCCCGATGAACGTTGCCGCCTCCGACAAACAACTGACCTCGCTGTTGGGCAACGAGACGCTCGCACGCCTCGAACGGCTCAGACTGCAACCCAACCGCCGCAAGACCAACCGCACGCAGGGCGAGCACGCTGCCGGCAAGGGGGGCAGCAGCACCGAGTTTGCCGACTACCGCAATTACGTGCCCGGCGACGACGTCCGCTTCGTCGACTGGAACATCTTCGCCCGGCTCAATCGGCCCTTCATGAAGCTGTACCAGTTCGAGGAGGTGATGCACGTCGCGATTCTGGTCGACGGGTCGAACTCGATGAAGTTCGAAGGCAAGTTCGAGCGCGCCTGCCAACTGGCCGCCGCGCTGGGACTGACCGCGTTGATGGGAGTCGAACGGATCAGTGCCTATGTCGTCGGAGCCGCCGGGGAACCTCCCAGCGTGATGCCCCCCTGCAGCGGCCGGGTCAGCATGAGACGGCTGTTCAATTTCTTCGAGCGGGCCGAGTGCGGGGGTGACGCGACGATCGACTCGGCCGTCGAATCGATGCTCCGCAGGCATAAAGGCAAGGGACTCGCCATCATCCTCTCCGACTTCCTCACACCCGCCTCCCTCGCTCGACCCTTCAACCTGCTCTACAGCGCCGGACTCGAGATCTTCGCCCTGCAGGTCCTGGGTCCGACCGAGATCGATCCCGAGTTGACCGGAGACCTGAGACTGGTCGACAGCGAACACGGCCGCACCGTCGATGTCTCGTCGATCGGAGAACTCCACGGCATCTACCGCGAACATCGTGAGCGTCTCGAAGAACACGTGAGGCGGCAGTGCCGCATGCGCAACGGCCGCTTCCTCTCGATCAGCTCCGACGCACCACTCGACTGGGTCCTCTTCGACCTGCTCCAACGGCAGGGGTGGCTGAAATGAATCCGACCGGATTCCTGTCACCGTCCTTTGCCTGGCTGTTCCTGCTGGTCGTCCCTCTCGTCATCGTCTACTTCCTCAAGCTCAAACGACCACGCCTGGAAATCCCCTCGCTGGTGCTCTGGCACAGCGTGATTAATGACCAGCGAGTCAATTCGCCCTTCCAGAGATTCAAGAAGCACCTGCTGTTGTGGCTGCAGCTGGTGATCCTGTTGAGCCTGATCTTCGCGGCGATGCAGCCGTTCCTCAGAGGAGGACCCGGCTCGGCGGAAAACCTGCCGATCCTGATCGACTGCTCGGCCAGCATGGCCGCGACCGACACCGAGGGAGGTCCCACTCGCCTGGAACGGGCCAAGCAACGGGTCGAGGAACTGATCGACGGCACGCTGCCGGATCGGGTCTGCCTGATCGCCATCTCAGACAGCGCCCGGCAATTGACCGAGTTTACTAACAACAAGCGGGTTCTCCGCAAGGCACTCGGAGCACTCACCGTGCGGGATGTCTCGGGGAACCTGGCCGATGGCCTGAGAATGGCCCAGGCGTTGGCTCGACGAGAGACGATCACCAGCGTCACCCTGGTCTCGGACGGAAACTTCGGCAGTCTCGAGACCAGCGCCAACGGGCAGGTGATCGCCCCGGTCGATATCGAGCTGCCCTTTGAACTGAAGTACGAGCGGCTCCAGACTTCGGCCCGCAACATGGGCATCACCGCCTTCAACGCCCGCCGCCAGGCCGCGGTGGGATCAGACGAGAGCCTGACACCGTGGAACGTGTTCGTCCGAGTCGACGGGTCGCCCGCTGAAGAGACCTCCGGCGAAGTCGTACTCGAACAGGACGGCCAGGAAATCGGCCGGCAGCCGATCGCGCTCGAACCCGGACAGTCCAAGCGGCTGGTCTACTCGCTCGAATCCTCAGGTGTCAGCAACCTCGTGGCCCGGATTCTCGCCGATGGCTTCGATGGTCTCGAAACCGACAACACCGCCTACCTCACACTGCCCGTCTCACGCTCGCTGTTCGTCTGGTGCGACAGCGAGCTCGAGAGTTACCGTCACGCGCTGGGGGTCTTCCCCGGAGTGGTGGTCTATCCCGGCCCCTCCGCAGCCGGTCAACCCGACCTGTTCGACCTGGCGATCACCGAGACCACCGAGAAGGCCAACCCCAATCTCGAGGCCTCGGTGCGACTGGTGGTGGGGCAGATCCCCGAGGATCTTTCCGAGCTGGTCACCAGCCGCACGGGCAACTCGCCGGTGGTCGACTGGAACCGCAGCAGCCTGCTGCTCCAGCACGTCAACCTCGACAACATCGAGATCACCGACCTGCCGGTCCGCGGCGACGATGTGCTCGATCAGCAATTCCGCGAAGCCGGCTACGACATCCTGGCCACAGGCCGCACCGGTCCCCTGGTGCTGGCACGACACGCTCCGGGACGAGAGACTTACTACCTGCTGTTTCACACAGACCGCTCGACCTTGCCCTACCGGGTCGGTTTCCCCGTGCTGGTCAAGAACGTCATCGACATCTCCCAGCACGCCGCGGGGCTCGCCGAGGTCCAGGGCCAGCCGACACGGGTGCTCGACGCCCGGACTCTTGAGCCCAACCAGGCCTACACCGTCACCGGTCCGGGTGCCTCCGACCAGGAGTTTCGGACCGGGCCCGATGGAGTGCTCTCGGGTATCCCCGCACCCCGGGTCGGGATCTATCGCATCAGAGGATCCAGCGGCACGGTGGCCACCGTCGGTGCCAGTGTGCTCGATGCCGGCGAGTCGTCCCTGGCCAGTGCCGATGAAATCGTGCCGCGGGACGAGGAACTGAGAGTCGGAGCCTCGACCACCACGATCGACACCAACCGGCCGCTGTGGCCCACGCTGGCCTGGATCGCCTTTGTCGTGCTGCTGGTCGAATGGTGGTATTTCCAGAGAATGACCGCACGAGTGGCCTCCTAGCCCATCGCATCATGCCTCGACTCCTGCTCACCGCCCTGGCACTGCTGCTCGCACCGGCCCTGCCCGCATGGCACACCGCCGGCCTGGTCGAGATCGCCTCGGCACAGGATCTTCAGAGACCTCGAGGTGTCACGCCGACTGTCGATTCCGAAGACGAGCCGGAGGACCAGCGGCTGAGCATCGAGTTCAACCGGAGGTTCCAGGACCTCCGCAGCGGCTCGCCACTCTCGATCGACTGGACGCTGAAGTGGCAGGGCAGCCGCCTGCCCAAGGGTCACCTCGATGTGCACATCATCCAGGGCCGACGGATCCGCGGACGATTGCTCAGCAGCCGGGAAATCGTACTGACCGAAACGGGGACGAGGTTCCGCACCCTGCTGCCCCCCTTCAACACCGACAGCGATCCCTTCAGCACTCTCGACATTCGAGCCTACTTCATCAGCGACGACGGCACCTTTCCGTTGGGAGAACGCTCGTTGCGGGTCGGCGGACCGCTCAGCAGGTCCTTCGTCGTCGCCTTCTGCGAACCCTGGCAAAAAACCAGCTCACCCGAAGAACTCAAGTTCACCAACAGCATCAATGTCGCGAGCATGGTGCAACGAGCATTTGGACTACCCGGTTCGGCAAACGGCCAGCGGCTGGTGGCGACCTACCCGGCCCGGATCTACCCCGCCGACGTTCCCAGCGATCCTCTGTGGCTCTGCGAATTCAACATGCTCGTGCTGCTGCCCGACGGGCTCAGAGACCTCCGCAGCAACCAGTGCCGGGCCATCGCACAGTGGGTCGACGCCGGTGGCAATCTCTGCATCTTCCTCGACGGAACCCTGACCAGCGTGCACGCCGAATTCATCAATCGGCTCGCTCGCTCGCATCCCCAACACCCCAGGCTCGAACTCGACACCAAGGGAAAGCCGCGGCTGGCCGAAAATCCTGCCCGGCTCCACAAGGGGCTCGGACGGGTCGTGATCCACCAGGACCTGCCGCTGGACCTCGAATTCGTGGCCTCGAAACAGTGGCAGACCAGCGTCGAGTTTCTCTGGAATCAACTCCACGAAATCCGAAGCCTCGCCGGTCAAACACCCGCCAACCCGATCCCCCAGGGCTTGCTGCCCGGAATCGACCCCGCTCAGCTTCAACCCGTAGCACCTCCCTCACCCGGCTCACCCATGTCAGGGGAACCGGGTCCGGCGCTCCCGACTCTCTCACCGGCGGCCAGCCTGGTGACACTTCAGAGGGAGGTCAAGTGGAAGCTGAACTCGGTCAACGGCCTCGTACACAGGCTGACACCTGACGACTTCGAGGTGGTCCCGATGTGGCTGCTGGGGCTGCTGCTACTGGGCTACGTCGTCGTCATCGGACCGGTCGACTACGTGGTGCTGGGCTGGCTGAAACTGCGGAAGTGGACCTGGATCGTCTTTCCCCTAACCACGGTGGCCTTCACCGTGCTGATCATCTGGGTCTCGCACGAATACATGGGCACCAGCGGCAACGCCCGCCAGGTGCTGTTCCGGGACATCGGTGACAATGGAGAACTGGTCCGAGAAAACCGGTTCGCACTGCACCTGGCCGGGTCGCACAAGAACCTGGTCACCCGCGTACAACGCGGCCTGTTCACCCCGATCGACCACCGTCGCTACCTCTCCAACAACCAGCTCTACATCAACCGCATGCCCGACTCGGGTCTCGCGCTGGCCAAGCCACCGGAGTACATCGGGACGATTCCGACCGAGTACACCGCGGTGCAGGATCTGCCGCAGTGGTCGCCCCAGGTCAACCGCATCTTCCGGATCGCTCCCCAGGACCCCGTGCCGGCATTCGACTGGGACGGGGTGGAACCCGAAGTCCTGGCCAGCCCGGGGGAAGACCGGACCCGGTTCCAGGCGGCGGTCCTCCAGGCCTTCGGATCGCAAAGCGGGGCCGTGCTGTTTCACGGAAACACGCCCGAACAGCTTCTCTGGAACACACGGGTCCCGCTGTTCCCACAGGACTCTCAGCCGTGGCAGATGCAGGGGGGACGCGCCGTCCTCTGGAACATGCAACTTGAAGTCGCCGGACAAAACGCGGGCTTCTTCAAGGACTCGTGCGTCAGGCCGAACATGGGCGTCTTTCGAGCCTTCTCACGTGTCGCGCCACACGGCGGCGACAACTTCGAAGACCTCGCACTGCTCGACCCGACCGACCCGGGACAGTGGCTGCTGGTGATCACGGTGGCCGACGGCGACAGCCTGGTGCTGTACCGACACCTCTACCACGATCGCCCCGCCAGCCGCCCCGACCCGCTCGAGCCTCCCAACACGCCGACGACCTCACGGTGACACATGTCCGCTGATGAACCTCTCAAATCGCCACCTGCAGAACAGGATCCGCCCGCCCAGAGACCTCCGGTCGTCTCGATCGAAAACCTGAACGTCCACTACGGACCGATCCACGCGGTACGAGGGATTTCGATCGAGATTCCTCGTGGGGAGGTCTACGGGTTCATCGGTCCCAACGGAGCAGGCAAGAGCACGACGATCAAGGTGCTGGCGACGCTGATCGGGAGCTTCACGGGCACCGTCCTGGTCAACGGTGTCAACGTGGCCCGTCGTCCCCAGGCGGTCCGCGAGCAGATCGGGTACATGCCCGATTTCTTCGGCGTCTACGAAGATCTCAATGTCCGCGAGTACCTGCATTTCTTCGCCGCCGCCTACCGCATCGCCCGCAAGCAGCGAAAGACCGTTGTCGACGATGTGCTCGAGTTGACCGACCTGACCCACAAGATTGGTGACCAGGTCGATGCACTCTCACGCGGCATGAAACAGCGGCTGGCACTGGCAAGAGTCCTGCTGCACGACCCGGATCTCCTGCTGCTGGATGAACCGGCCAGTGGCCTGGACCCGCGGGCCCGCATCGAGGTCCGCGAGCTGCTCAAGGCCCTGACCGAGATGGGTAAGACCATCCTGATCTCCAGCCACATCCTCCACGAACTGGCTCACCTCTGCACCCGGATCGGGATCATCGAGACCGGCGAGATGGTCGCACAGGGTTCGCTCGAGGAAATCTATCACCAGTTGCGGCTGATGCGAGTCGTCCACGTCCAGTTGATCGATGCCGATGAGTCGGTGATCAAGCGGATCGGTGAGCTCCCCGGCGTATCCGACGTCGAGAGCCAGGTCGACCGGATCGCGATTCAGCTCCGCGAGGACGAGACGGCGGTCGAGGATCTGCACCAGGCCCTGGTGGGGCTGGGGCTGAGAATCCACATGTTTCAGCCCGAAGCGATGGACATGGAGACGGCGTTCATGAAGTTGACCGAGGGCAAGACCGCATGAGCCGTTGGTGGCCTCAAATGGGTCTGCCGTTGCTGACCAAGGAACTGATCGAGCAGGCGGCACGGCGGCGGACCTACTTCGTCCGGCTGCTGTACGCCTCGCTGCTGTTCCTGCTGGCCTACTGGCAGTTCTCCGCGATCCTGACCAGCAGCGGCTCGAACAACCTGGCGATACTCGGCACGGGTGCCGACATGTTCAGCCGCGTCGTCGAACTCCAGTTCCTGGGCATCCTGCTGTTCCTGCCGGCCCTGGCCTGCGGAGCCATCACGTCGGAAAAGGAACGCGACTCGCTGACCATGCTGCTGGTCACCCGGCTGGGCCCCTTCACGATCCTGCTCGAAAAACTGCTCGGCCGCCTCGTGCCGATGTTCTCCTTCCTGCTGCTCTCGCTGCCACTGCTGGCCTTTGCCTATTCGCTCGGAGGAGTCTCGACTCTCGAACTGGTCAGCGGCATCGTGATGCTGGTCCTGGTCTGCATCCACGTGGCCGCCCTGGCGGTGATGTGTTCGAGCTGGTGCTCCTCGACCGCCTCGGCCTTTGTCGGCACCTACACGCTGGGGCTGTTGAGCTACCCGTTTCTCGTGATGGCCGCCCGTGCCCTGCTGGGCAGTTTTGGCGGGGGTGCGGTCAACCCGGTCGTCGCCTTCTCCAACGCCACGACACCGATTCAGCTGACC
This sequence comes from Planctomycetota bacterium, assembly GCA_963580005.1. Lineage (GTDB taxonomy): Bacteria > Planctomycetota > Planctomycetia > Planctomycetales > Planctomycetaceae > UBA8437. Next base: position 10,641 of record CAUZJR010000010.1, on the reverse strand, counting down.
ACCGAGAGTCCCGCCCGGATCTGGATCCAGGTCGTCGTGCTCGGAGTGCCGGCGCTGGTCTACCTGGGCCTGGGCCGAGTGTTCCTGGTCAGCCGCGCCCAGGTCGTCCGCCAGAACCTCGTGCTGAGGTTCTTCCGGCAGCTCGACCGCTTCTTCTACTGGCTCAATGACATCACCACCGGCGGAGTGATCCTGATTCGCGACGACGCAGAACTGCCCAAAGACTCCCCGATCACCTGGCGAGAGACCCAGAAAAAAACACTCGGTACCACCCGCTACCTGGTCCGCGTGCTGGTCTCGATCGAGACCCCCCTGTTCCTGATCCTGGCCATCGTGGCGGGGATGGCGTTTCGGACCCGCCTGGGCGTTGCCGCCGAAGCACTCTACATCGTCTGGGCACTGGCGGTGCTCCTGATCACCGTTCACGCCACCAGCCTCGTCTCCAGCGAACGCTCGCACCAGACGCTCGACCTGCTGCTCGCCTCCTCGATGAGCAGCCGCGAGATCATCCGGCAGAAGCACCGGGGAGTGCAGAGGTTGATGTACGTGCTGGCGGTGCCCCTGCTGACCATTTTCCTGTTCGAGAGCTGGTTCGCGATGGGAACGCCGGGACTCGAGGACGGCCTGCTGGCGATCGTGACCGTCCCGGTGGCAGCGTTCAGGTCCGCCATCCAACAGTACGACTACTTCCTCTGCGCAGTCCTCTCCGTCGTCGTCTATCTCCCGCTGTGCAGCTGGATCGCGTTGTGGATCGGGATCAAGTCGAGATCCCAGGTCCGGGCCATGCTGCTGACCCTGCTCTTGCTGTTCGGCTGGGCCTTCCTGCCGGCACTGATCGCGATCGGGCAAACCGAACACCTGGTGGTGCTGCTGTTGAGATATCCGACGGCGACCGTCCTGGCCTGCCTCTGCTCACCCTCGGTGATCGTGCTGATCAACGAAAACGCCGCGGCAGCCAACCTGGGCGAGAGCAGCCAGCTGATGTGGTATACCGGAGTCAACTTCGCCGCCTACGGCCTGGCGTGGTGGGGACTGAGGAATTGGTGCCTGGCTCGAGCCGACCGGCTGCTCGGTCGACCCGCTCACGAGAACCAGCAAGGCACCTCCGACGGATTGCCCCTGGAGATCGTCCCGTGAGCGGCCAGGTCCTCAGCCGCTTCTCACTCGGACTGCCCCTGGTGGCCCGTGAACTGATCCAGATGTCCTCGCGGTGACGGACCTACCTGCTGCGGGTCTTCTACGCGCTCGCGCTGTACGCCACCGCGGGGTTCATCTACTTCGACCGGGTTCGCTGGGCCATCGGTGACAACACCTGGGGACTGCTGGGCACAGGAGGTCAGCTGCTGGAAAAACTGGTGAGCCGACTGGTCCCGATGTTCAGCCTGCTGCTGCTGTCGCTGCCGCTGTTGATGGTCGCCTACGCATTGGGCGGAATCTCCACGACCCATTTGATCAACACCGTCTGGCTGCTGCTGCTGACCCTGCTGCAGATTGGCTGCCTGGCACTGTGCTGCTCGGCCTGCTGCTCGGCCTGCTGCTCGGCCTGCTGCCGCACACCCGTCTCGGCCTTCATCACCGGCTACCTCGTCACTGCCGCCTACCTGATCGGGATCCCCTTTGTGATTCTGGTGGCCGAAGAACTCACCCGTCCGTTCCGGCTCGACATCCTCGGTCAGCTGCTGGCGAGCACCGGCCTGGTTGCCAATCGCCGCGACGGGATCTTCGGACTCACCATCACGCTCTACCTGTAGTTGGAACTCTTGCGAAGCATCCCCTTCCTGCAAATGGTCGTCTACAGCCTGCCCGAAGACGATCCGGTCGCGTGGCACGAGACGACCAGGAAGTCGCAGGGGTCGTTCCCCTACCTGCTGCGGGTGCTGATCCTGCTCGAAGTCCCCGTGCTGGTCATCTCCGTCCTCGCACTGGCCACGGCCGGTAACCCCTTCCCCAAGCCGGTCTCGGTTGTCCAGATCTTCACCTGGTTCCTGGTCATCCTGATCATTTCGGCGCGAGCATCCACGCTGTTCTCGGGAGAACGATCGCGGCAGACGCTCGAGATTCTCCTGTCCACTCCACTAACAACCCGCGAACTGGTGCGACAGAAGTACCGGGGAGTCAACCGGCTGATCCTGGTGCTCTCGGTCCCCCTGCTCACCGCCGTCGCGTTTGCAACGTACTGGCGATTCGAATTCCGCGATATGATGTGGCAGCCCAGGTTTTACGGAGGACTTCGCGGATCCAGTAACCATCACCCGTTGTGTTACATGACCTGTGCTGTGCTGGCGGTGCTGATCTACCCCCGGATGATGGCCTGGTTGGCGCTTGGGATCGGCCTGTTCTGCAAGTCGCCGGCCCGGGCGACCATCTTCTCGATCGTGGCCATCGTTGCCTGGTGCGGGATCCCGGCCCTGCTGGTGGCGTGGCTGGAAACGGAATACTCTATGTTTCAGAACGAGTGAATTGGCTGGATGCTGCTGACGAGTCCCGCGGCCATCATCCCGCTCAACGAGTTCAGCGAATTCCGAGGTTTCTCTCGAGGGATGAACCCGTGGCTGGCCACGGCGGTCAACTTCACCCTGTACGGATTGGTGCTGCTGCTGTTCCGCGGCCTCTGCCTGAACGCATCCTCGCACTGGCTCAAACGCCCCGAATGACCCGCTTGCCCATCAACCTGGCCCACCAGTTCCTGCGGTGTCTCACGCAAACACGACGCCCTCGGTTCATCACGCTGCTGGTGGCGTGGTTGGCCTTGAGTTGCGGGTCGGTCGAGGCGATCGAGATTGTGGACCTCAAGTGGGGCTTCGACGGCACCGCCCGATCCGAGACATTTGTCCCGTTGCACGTGCTGGTCCGCAACGAGGCCTCCGAGGGCTTCGTCGGCCAATTCGTGCTGAACAAGCGTGACGCGCTGGGCAATCGCATCGGAGCCCCGCTGATCGTGGCCACCGCGCTGGCCCCCTCACAGCAGAACTGGATCCGGTTTCACGTCTACCTCGAAAACCAAGACGTGGTCGTGGGGTCCGGACAATCGAGTTGGAACTGGCGACTGAGGTGGAATGGCAGTCAACGGGGCGACCATCGCATCGAAACCGCTCCCCGCCGCGGCTCGCCCGCTCGCGTGATGCTGCTGCCGCGTGGGGACGTCGCCGCAGGAGGCTCATGGGGGCTCCCGATACTCACCGACGAACTGTTCCCCGCTACCGTTACGTCGACTGACGCATTGGGCTCGGTCTTCCTGGACCACGTACCCCGCTGGCAGGACGCTCAACGACGCGCCTTCACCGATTGGCTCCGCCGAGGCGGCCACGTTCACATCCTGCACGACTCGACCGGCAACCACCCCCGCTTCCCTTCCTCGCTCGCCCTGCTCAACCGACCCTCCGCTGACACTCCGCCGCTCTCGGGGAGCCCTGACATCCGGAACGGAACCATCCGGTTTCACTCCCGTGGCCGGTCCGACCTGGACGCTAGCTTTGTTTCGAGTGCCACCGCACGCGACATCGCGATCAAGACCCCTGGCGAGGCGGCAGCCGAACCGGACTCCCAGAACCTCGGCAGCCTGTCCAAGTCCTCGGACATGTCGTTCTTCGCACACTTCAAGAAGATGACGACCCCGGACCACAACTGGCTGATCATCTTCGCTCTGGCCGGAATCTACTGGCTGCTGCTGTTTCCCGGCGGGCTGGTGCTGGGTATGAAGCGAGTCGACTACCGGATCGTGCTCGGTTCGATCATGGCCACGATCGCACTGTTCAGTCTCGCGTTCTCCTGGATCGGTGCGCGAGCCTATGACGAGGCGACAGTGGTCAACAGCCTCGCCATGGCACGCCACCTGGGAGGCAATCGCTGGGACGTGCAACAGTGGTCGGCACTCTTCGTCCTCGACGGCGACACCTACACGATTTCCCACTCCGACGGCGACTCCACAGCAGCCCCCTCGACACCACCTTCAGTCGGAAGCCAGTTCTACGCCGTCCCAGGCGGCATGGAACGGGTCCCTGGCACCATTTCGAACGGAGTCGGCGGCAGCCTGGGGGTTGCGATCCCCCCCTACACGCTCAGACCGTTCCTGCACCGTGTGGCTAAGGTCGGTCCCGAGTGGACTCCCGAAGTGGTCCACTGGCAGGTGGGCGAGCGCCAGGAAGTGAAAATCACCATCCGGCTCAAGGCTTCACCCGCCGCACCGCCGCTACAGAGAGCCTGGGTCCAGTACGGGACCCGGGTACTGTACCTGTCGATCGGTCCCACCAGCGACAATGCCACCACGCTGGTGCAGGGCCTCGAGCCGGCCGTCGAAGTCGACCTGCTGGCCCACTCCCAGGACATCGACAACAGCCGCGGATTCCGTGGCGGCTTCCTGTTTAGAGGCCAACCGAAGAAGACGGTCGATGAGTTGTACAACGACGCGGTGAAACCGCTGCTGTCTCGAACACTCAGATGGATCGATCCGATCCAGCCCGCCGAACCGCTGCGTACCGACCGCCTGCGGCTGTTCCTGGTCACCGATCTCCCGGAAACATTCCAGGTCAGGCAGCCGCATCGTACCGGACACGCCGGTCGAGCGATGTTCGTTCTCGAGGCTGTCGCTCCGGTCCGGGCAGAGATCTCCGACGCGTCACCCGCTGTACACACCAGGGGCCGACGGGTTCCGGATCTGGCTGCGACGACACAACAAGGAAGAACTCGATGAATGACAGCATCCCCGACGAGCCGGCCTACGAGCCTGCAGCCGCAGATTCCCCATCGCCCACCGGCCCGCTCACTCCAGCGGACCCGGATCTGCCGCTGCGTGTCACCGAGGAGGACCTGCTGCCGCCCGAGGATGTGGCGATCGACATCCGCAACCTGAGCCACCGCTTCCGCAACCACCTGGCGGTCGACCGCGTGACCTTCCAGGTGACGCCCCGCTCGCTGCACGGCTTTGTGGGCCCCAACGGTGCGGGCAAGACCACAGTGCTCAAGCTGATCTGCACCCTGCTGCAGCCTCAGATCGGAGCGGTTCGCGTGCATGGGAAGGACGTCGGGCGTGAAACCAAGGCGGTGCGGCGGCAGATCGGGTTCATGCCCGATCACTTCAGCATGTACCGCCAGATGACCGTCACCGAGTACCTCGACTTCTTCGCCGCGGCGTATGGCCTGAGCCTGGCCGACCGGCGTCGCGTGATCGGTGACGTGCTGGCACTGACCGACATGGACGGTCGACGCGACAGCCTGATCAGCGGCCTGTCTCGCGGCATGCAGCAGCGAGTCGGCCTGGCACGGGTGCTGGTCAACGACCCCGACCTGCTGCTGCTCGACGAACCCGCCAGCGGCCTTGATCCGCGAGCAAGGATCGAGTTGATGGAGATCCTCAGGGCGCTGCGGCAAATGGGCAAGACGATCTTCATCAGCTCGCACATCCTCAGCGAACTGGCCGAACTGTGCGACAGCGTCACGATCATCGATCGCGGACAGATCCGCTACAGCGGCGCGATGCGAGAACTGCTCGAACACGACTCCGATACGGCGGCGTTCCGCTTGACTGTCCCGGGTGAGCAACCGGGGCTGGAAGAGCGACTGCTAGGCCTCGACGAGGTCTCGGCGGTCCATCGGATCGAAGACTCTGATGAATACCGCATCGAATGTGCTGTGGGATCCGAAACGGAAAACCGACTGCTGGCGGCTGTGCTGCGGCTGGAGATCCCGATCGAGGGCTTCCAGAAGGACCTCAGGCACCTCAACGAGGCCTTCATGGACCTGACCGAGCAGGGAGTCCGCTGATGCTGCGTGGCACCCTGGCCCTGATGATCCGCGGGTTGCGGTTCGATTGCCGCCGTTGGCAAATGCATGCGCTGAGATTCCTGCTGGTGGCGATCTTCCTGTTCATCCTGTTCATTTCCTGGATCGAATACGTCGTGGCGATCGGCACGGCCCCGGGGCTGGGGTTCTTCTCCTACATCACCTACACCAACTTCGTGTTCATCACGCTGGGCGGGATGAGTTTTTTCACGTCGTCGATCACCGAGGAAAAGGAAGAGCAGACGCTGGGCCTGCTGAAGATGGCCGGGGTCAATCCGCTGGGCATCCTGCTGGGCAAGCTCGGCCCCCGGCTGGCCAACGCCCTGCTGCTGTTGGCGATCCAGTTCCCGTTCGTGCAGTTGGCCGTCACTCTCGGAGGCGTTCACCTCCGGCAGATCCAGGCGGTCTACATCACCCTGGCCGGCTACATCATGATCATGGCCGGCCTGGGTGTGCTGGCCAGTGTCGTCGCCCGCCGGACCCGCGGGGCCGCGATGATCGTCTCCGCCGCCGTCATGCTCCCGCTGCTGACCCAGATGGTCCTGGCCATCTTCGGACTCAGCGGCGCAACCGCTCCGCTGCTGGCCAACGCACGCGAGGCGATTGCCTGGATCTCGATCTGGGCGGTCGTGGAACGACTGGGCGAAGTGATGTCGCTGGGATTCGACGAGTCGCCCCTGGGCGTGCAACTCTACTGCCACCTCGGCGGTGCCGCGGCGATGTTCATCACGTCGTGGCTGATTTTCGAACGCTGCACCCGACAGCCGCACACCGCCGCCGAATCCGGCCTGATCAGCCGCAAGGTCCGCAGCGTCTTTCGAATGCGGACGCTGGGACTCTCGATCCTGATCACCCTGCCGCTGCTGGTCATCGTATTCGTGGCCTACCCATATGCCCGAAGTGCGTTCACCGGTTTTGGTGTTCAGCGTGTCCCTACCTACGAGGCGGTCGTCGCGGTGACGCTGGCGCTGGCGGTGGGCCTGCCACTGGTCACGGCCATCGTCGCCGCACTCAGACGAAAGGCGGTAGGTCGTGACATCGGAGAATGCTGGTCCGGCTCGCGGTCGCTGATCTGGAAGGACCTGCACTTCGTGAGCGGTGGGGCCGTGGGACTGATGTACCGCATCGTCCTCTACAGCCTGATCACCGGCCTGATCGCATTCCTGCTCGGCTACTTCGGCGGCGACTGGGAATGGAGCGTACTGGGGGGATGGATGCTGGGAGTGGGCCTGGTCGCCGGGACCTTCGAACTCGCCTCCAACGTGGGCCGCGGGCTGAGAACCGAGTTGCAGTGGCAGACACTCTCCACGCTGGCACTGTTGCCGCAGTCGATTCGGTCCATTGTCTGGTCGAAACTACTCAGCGGACTGGCAGCACTGGCCCCCGCAGCCGTCATGGTCCTCTTCGGACTGTTGACGCTGCTGGAACCGATGACCGAGGGAATTGCCGACTTGGTCAACCGCACTAACGGCAGCTTCGTAAACCTGCTCGAACTGCTCTATCTGCCCATGATGATCACGCTGGTGCTGCTGGAAATCGCGGTCTTTGTCGAGTTGACTGCCTTCTTCGCGCTGACGATCCGCTGGGGTTACGTGGTGCTGGCGGCCGTCTGTACCTACTTCATGAATAGCGTGGGTGGGCTCGCCTGGTCGATGTTCGCGATGACCTTGAGCGTCGGGAGCATGGGGGGAGGCAATTCGAGGCTCTTTGCAACACTGATGGTGCTGGTGCCGTGGATCGTGGCCACCGGCATATCCGTGGCACTGGTGATCGCGCTGTACCACGCGATCGAGTCGAGGATCAGGCACCTGGCCGGCCAGTCCTAGCCCGCAATCGCCTCGAGCACCCGCTGACCCATCTCCTGCGTCCCCAGGCTGAGGCCACCTCCGGCAATGTCGACGGTGCGGTGACCGGCGTCGAGTACCACAGCAACGGCAGCCTCAACCGCCAACGCCTCAGCCTCCAATCCCAGCGAATGCCTCAGCAGCAACGCGACGGCCAGGACCGTCGCCAGCGGGTTGGCAATCCCCTGCCCGGCGATATCGGGTGCACTGCCGTGAATCGGTTCGTAGAGTCCCGGGCCGGATTCGCCGAGCGAGGCCGAAGGCAACAGGCCCAGCGAACCGGGCAGCATCGAACCCTCGTCGGTCAGGATGTCACCGAACATGTTTCCGGTCACAACCACGTCGAAATCCTTCGGGCGATTGATCAGATGCATCGCCATCGCATCCACCAGTACGACGTCGTACTCGAGATCCGAAAACTCCTGGCTGATCACCCGCTCGGCCACCTGCCGCCACAGCCTCGACACCTCCAGCACGTTCGCCTTGTCGACGCTCGTCAGATGACCGCCTCGTCCTCGAGCCGCCTCGCCCGCCAGCCGCACCACCCGCTCGATTTCGGACGTCTGGTACACCATCTCGCTGTAGGCCGCCTCGCCCCCGGGACTCTCGCGACGTCCCGAATCTCCAAAGTAGATCCCGCCGGTCAACTCGCGGACGAACAGGATGTCGACCCCCTCGATGATCTCACGCTTCAGGGGCGAGGTATCCAGGAGTTGTGCGTGAGCGGTGATCGGTCGGAGGTTGGCAAACAGGTCGAGCTCTTTTCTCAGTGTCAGCAGCCCCTGTTCAGGGCGGGTGTCGGCCGAGGGGTCGTCCCACTTCGGGCCTCCCACGGCACCCAGCAGGATCGCGTCGCTGTCGCGGCACATCTGCAATGTCGGCTCGGGCAATGGGGTCCCCGATTCGTCGATCGCACACCCGCCGATCATCCCGGTTTCGAAGCTGAAGTCGTGCTCGAATCCTCTGGCAATCGCCTCGAGCACACTCTGCCCCACCGAAACAACTTCCGGCCCGATCCCGTCTCCGGGCAGCAATACGATGCTGGCGCTGGTCATCTTGGCAGAAGTCTCTGTGGGGGTGTTTGAGCGACCAGGCCAATTGGCCGGAGGTCGACTGTAGCGGTGCGTGCTGCGCGTCGCCAGCGCGAGACCTCAGGGACTGGCTCCGGAGCCTTTGGCGCAGGTGCCTGTCCCCAATTCGGAAACCGGCATCGAGCACCGGGACAGGCACCCCCCGCCTGACGGCGGGTTGAGCCAGTCCCTGTGGGCATCAGCGAACAGCGGCCAGGTAGGCCAGCAGGTCGGCCATCATCTCGACACTCACCTGCTTCTCCAGGCCCTCGGGCATGAACGACAGCCCGGTGCTGTTGAGCTCCTCGATGTCGACCCTCAGCACCGTCACCACCGTCCCGTCGCTGCGTTGCAGCGTGATGCTGTTGGCCGTCTCGGCAGTGATCATGCCCGTCACGATCCGACCGTCGGTTGTGGCCATCACATAGCTGAGAAACTTCGGCTTCACCTCACGGTTGGGGTCCAGCACGTTGAGCATCACGGCGTCGAGACCTCGATCGGCGATCCCGGCCAACTCCGCCCCCACCTCCTTGCCATGACCCTCGAGCCGGTGGCACACCGCACAGATCTTGCGGAACACCTTCCGCCCACCGGCGATGTCACCCTGCCGCTTCAACGCCGCCTGGTACTTCTGGACCACCTCCTGCCGCGCGACCTGGCCGCCGTCGGGAAACAGCTGCACCACCTGCTTGCGGATCGCCGCGTCGGGTGACGCCTTGAGCAACCTCACCCGGGCCGGGTCGAGATCCGCTCGAGATATCTCGTCGTCCTTGACCGCCGCCAACAGCCGCCGGGTTGAAGCCGCTCGAGAAAACAGTGTCTCGGCGGCGCGACGCCTGAGGCTGGGGCTGAGACTCTTCCATCGCGACAGCAACAACTCGGCCACCGCCGGATCATCAAATCGACCCAGGGTCTCGAGCACCGCCTCCTGTACCGGCTGCGACTCACTGATCGTCAACAGCCCTTCGAACAGCTTCCGATCGACACTGAACCCACCCAGCCCCAGGGTCCTCACCGCCTGGGCCCGCGTCGCGGCCGGCTGCTTGCGATCCGGAGCCAGCTTGCGCGCGTCGGCGAGCAGCCCTTCCAGCAGCCGACGGGCCTGGCCACCACCGGCGGCCGCCAACTGCTTCTTGGCCGCACCGGTTCGTTTCGAGAGCAGTCCGGCCACCACCGCCTGGCCCAGTGCCTTCTCTGCAGCCGGCAAACCGGCCACCCCGGCGATCACCGCCGCCACGTCTCCCGATTGATCGGCGGCTCCAATCTGACCGGCCAACGCCACCAGCACACCACGACCCGAACCCGTGGCACGATACGCGCCGTCTGCCAGCAACTGCCCGAACACCTCGCCGGCTCCCCGCGCCAACGAACTCAACACCGCCAACCTCACCCACTGGTCAGCTCCATCGCGTTTCACCAGCCGGGCCAATGCCAGGCGGGCCGATGCCGCGTCGATTTCGCCCAGCGAAAACGCCAACTGGTAGCGAACCTGCAGCTGGGGGTCCCCGTCCATCGAAGCCAGCTTCAGTCTCAAAGCCTCCGACCGTTCCACCAACCGCTCCGAGAGCCGCAGGGCCTGGATCCGAACCTGTGGATCCTTGTCCTCGAGTGCCGCCAGCACCAGGTCGTCGGTCAAGGCCTTGGCACCGGCCAGCGCCCACAGCGCGTGCACCCGGCCCACAGGCAACAGGCCCTTCCGAGCCAGCCGCCTCAGCGGCAACACTGCCCCAGCGTCCTGGCGTTCATAGATCAGTCGTGAGGCCGTGTCGCGGTGCCAGCCGTTGGGGTGGTCCAGCAAGGCGACCAGTTCGGCCGTGCCGAGCTGGCCCAGGCGAGGCGTTGGCCTGAGCGTCTTGCCGACGGGGACCACTCGGTAGATTCGCCCCATCTTCATCCCGCTGGCCACGTCCATGTGCTTCAGGATCACGTCGGCCAGGAAGGCAGCACCC
>CAUZJR010000009.1:0-30255 GCA_963580005.1 Planctomycetota bacterium | reverse complement strand
GGCAACACGCGATCGCGGGGTGTAGACTGCTGGGGAATGTCCTTCGACCGGCAGCGGTATTCTCAACAGCACCCTTCCTGCACGCCATCACGCGATCACTAAAAGACGCATCGCTCGTTGATCATCCAATCGGCACCTCATGCTCAATCGCCTGCTCTACGAGTACTACAAATCACCGAACAACGGCCGACAACTGGCATCGTTGCAGGACGGACGACGAGTGCTGCTGGTGCATTCGGAGATGTCCGGCCCATCGACCCTGCGGTTGCTGCTGGCCCGGCATGACGCGCCTCGGGAGATCACCGATTTCGAAGACCTGGGAACGCTGACCGGTCCGAAGAGCATTCCGGATGATGCGGGTCCCTGGGGATCAGGCGGAAGCCTGGTCATCGTCGACGACACCCTCCACGCGGCCTGGACCGGTCCTCATGGAATTCAGTACGTGCGAGCCACCTGGACCGGCAAGCGATTCCGCTGGGGCCGCGTGCGGCAGATCCTCGAGGGCGACTACTGGTTGGGCGACTTGTTCAGCATCGGCACACACGTCGCGCTGACCTATCACCGGGTTCACGATCGACAGACCGAGTCGGTCGGAGTCGGCCGGCTTGACCGCAAGTGGCAATTCACCGAAGTGCATCGCGGAACGCCGATGTTCGCGCCGGTCGCAGACGTCGATCAACGGGGACACCTGCACCTGTCATGGAGCGACACGGCCGAGCAACTCTACTACGCGCGGCTCGATCGTGCCGGTGCCAAACCTCACGTCGAACTGCTGGGCCCGGGCGGACAACCGACGATCCTCGCCACCGGCGAGCAGGTGCTGGTGGCCTGCGTCAGCGGCTACGCCTACGGCCCGCTGAGGTACTACGTCAGGGACCGCCGCAAGTGGCACCGCGACGCGCCCTTGACGGTGACAAGTCCCTGGCTGACCTCCGACCTGCTCCATTCACCCGGCCTGACTCTCGACCGGCACGGCGTTCCCTGGCTGATCTTCGCCAACAGCACCCGCCGCAGCACGTTCTGGACTCGCTGGCTGGGTGACAATTGGAGCCCGCTCACAAACGGACCGCGGATCTTCTATCGGCCTGGGCACTTCGACTTCAACCTGCTGCCGATCGGAAGGCTGTCCGTCGAGAAACGCTCGATCTCCAACGTCGCCGATCCCGCTTCCGCTTCCGCTTCCACTAAGGGCGAACCGCCTGTCGCCGGGGGCCCGCCACCAGACATCGGCCTGCTGCTGACCTGTGAGCCACCGATCGACAAAGTCGAGTTCCGTCGCGCCGCCGTCCCGGACCTGCCGACGACTGGTCCGCGGAAGGTGCTGTTTCTCGACCTGCTCGAAGTTGCCTCGACCAAGAACGTGCGACTGCAGGTGGAAACCGCCGTCAAGCATCCAGAGAATCCGCTGATGGAGACCGGTCCGGTCGGTTCGTTCGACGAGGACCGTGTCTTCAATCATGGCACGGTGCTGTTCGATGGCGGCAAGTACCGCATGTGGTACGGGGCCATCCGCGAACCGCGACGAGGCGAGCCGCGGCCGCCGTGGTGGGACTGGATTCGATGTGGCTACGCCGAGAGCAACGATGGGATCCACTGGAAGCGGGTCCGGGTGGGCCTGGTGGAATGGCACGGGTCACTCGAAAACAACATCGTCCCCTTCCTGCGGCACGCGCCCGTGATGATCAGGGATGAACACGACCCCGACCCCAAGCGGCGGTACAAGTCGTTCGTGTTCTGGACATCCGGTGAACACATCGAAATCGCCCGGTCGGGAAAATACGGCAAACAGTTCGACCCTCGAGACGAACTGTTCCTGATGGACCTGTTCACTTCCGCCGACGGGATTCACTTCGAGCAACACGCTGGAGAAGTCCGCTTTCCCGGTGAACAGGCCAAACCGCTCTCGACCATTCCCAACAGCGTGTTCCGCGACGACCTGGAAACCGATCCGGCCCGGAGATTCAAGGGCTACGGATTCCTGTCATTGAACCTGCGCCGCCGTGGTACAAGCCTTGTGGTCAGCCCCGATGCCCAACACTGGACCGCCCACCCGGAGATGCCGCTGCTGGACCCCGCAGTCCGAGGCACCCCGCCTGCCGTCGGGGGCCCGACCGGACAGGTGCACGACACCGTCTGCTTTCCCTACGAGGGCTATTATCTCGCGCTGTACCAGGACCAGCACGATCCGGGGAACATGCCGATCGAGTTGGCCGTCAGTCGCGATGCGGAGACGTTTCAGCATGTCCTGCCCGGCAGCAAGGTCATCCCAGTCGGAGGCCCCGACGACTTCGATGCCCAGACCATCCTGCCTTCGACACCGATCATCCTCGAACACGAGATTCGGCTGTACTACGGAGGCGGCAGCGTGCGACGACCTCCCTTGAAGGGTCGCCCCAAGGACGTCGCCCAACCGGGCCTGGCCACACTCCGCCGCGACGGGTTCACCTCAATCAGCCTCTCCGATCCCCGACAAGCGGGATCATTGGTGACAATCCCATTCCGGCTCCCACAGCATCTCTCGAGCCTGCAGGTCAACGCGAATTGTCAGCCCCGGTCGCGACTGCGGGCCGAGTTGATCGATCACGCAACCGGCAAACCCCTGCCCGGCTGTTCGCTCGCCGATTGCCAACCGATCACCGGCAATCAATTCGACCACACCGTCAGTTGGAACCCCACCGGCACGCTGCCGCGGACAACCGGCCTGGTCCAACTGAGGTGGGAACTGCAGGCCGCCGCGACTTCACCGAAACTGCACGCGTTCTGGTTCCGCCCGCACCGCTGAGCAGCCCGACCTCCCCGACATCTCGCTAGAGCAGGCCTTCGATCGGCCGACCGCGATAGAGGTGATACGGTCGCCCGTCGGCGTCATGAAAGTTGGTGTCCGGGCCGATGCCCAGGGCCGAGAAGATCGTCGCGGCCAGGTCAGACGGAGTGTAGGCCTCGCCGGTGGGCACTCCCGCATGAGCATCAGTCCGACCGATGATCTGACCCGGCTGGATGCCGCCGCCGGCCAGGAAGCAGGGGAACACGTCGCCCCAGTGGTGACGACCCGGAGTGAACTTCTCGCCCGAGGCGTTCTTGCCGTTGGGAGTAATCGGCGAGATCTTCGGTGTGCGGCCCATCTCGCCACACATTACGACCAGGGTCTCGTCGAGCAACCCACGGTCCTCGAGATCGTCGAGGAAGCCGCTGAGGCAGTGGTCGATCGAGGGGAGCAGTTTGCCCTTGAGGTCGCGGAAGGCGTTCTGGTGAGTGTCCCAGCCTCGCAGATTGATCTGCACCATCCGCACACCTGCCTCGACCAGTCGACGAGCAACCAGGAACCCCTGGCCCCACTCTTCACGGCCGTACTGGTCGCGGATCTTCTCCGATTCCTGGGCCAGGTCAAACGGGTTGTTTCCCCCGCTGCGGGCGGTCAGCAGCAGCCGCAGAGCCTGCTGCCGCCAGGCGTCCCACGCGGCCAGCCGAGCCTCACCCGCACGACTCTCGCTGCCCCGTCGCAGCGATTCGAGTCCGGCCAATAGAGTCCGGCGGTTCTGCAGGCGAGGGATCGACAGTCCCCCGTCCGACTCGATCCGTGGCAGGTGGAATGACGGATCGCGGCAACTGGTGTTGTCCCACCAGGCCTTCGGCCCGGGACCCGCTGCCCGAGCCAGATCGTTGGGGTCATCGTGGCTGTAGCAGTTCGGACAACTGCCGCCGGCATCCGGCGAATTGCACTTGGGGGCCAGGTCGACTCCCCAGCGTGCGTAGCGAGGTCCCAGCAGGCCCGGGCCTCGTCCGGGATAACGCATCCGTTTGGCTCGAGGAATCTCGATCACCGACGGCAACCCCACGCTCTCATCCGGTGGTGCCGCATAGGCGATCAGCGAACCGAATGACGGCCACTCGAAGCGACCCGGGCGAGGCTTCGAGATCGTCGCGTTCGAGTCGCCCGGCGGCAAAGCAGTCGTCCCGCTGTGCAGCATGTACGTACAGCTGCTGTGCTCGTTGCGGAACTGGCGTCCCGCGATGTGATGCATCGTGCGGACGATCGAGAATCGATCGAGACGCTGCGAGAGCCGGGGCAGGTGCTCGCAGAAACGAACCCCCGGCACCCGGGTCGCCGTAGTCCCGTACTCGCCGCGGATGCTGTCCGGAGCATCGGGCTTGGGATCGAACGTCTCGTGCTGAGACGGTCCGCCGGCCTGGAAGATGAAGACCACCGACTTGGCGGTCCCCGGCCTCGTTGGCACCACCGCCTGAGATTCCATCCGCATCAGGTCGCCCAGGCCCGCGCCGAACAGACCCAGGCTCCCCACCTGCAACAGCTCGCGCCGTCCCAGCATCGCGTGGTCACCCGGCTGACAGCCGCGTCTCGGCATCCTCGTCGTCTCCACCAACCGGCTTCGTTCCAGGCATTCTATTGTATCGACCCGTTCAGTATCACAAGCCCATTCCCGTTTGACTCGCGTGCACTGCTGTCTAGTTATACTTCAGCGTACAGGCTCCAACTCCCATTCCTGGATCTGTGAAAGACACGCCATGAGCGTTGCCGAACCCGTCATCCCCGAATCGCTGGCTGATTGCCGTGTGACTCCCCAGGAATGGGAACTCCGCGGACGACTGGCGTCGGCCTATCACGTGGTCGAACACCTGGGCTGGACCGAATCGATCTACGGTCACATCACGCTGAAGGTGCCCGGGCCGGAGCGTCATTTCCTCATCAATCCCTACGGCCTGCGTTACGCCGAGGTGACCGCCGAGAACCTCGTGAAGATCGACCTCGACGGCCAGCCGGTTGGCCCCCCCACGCACCCGGTCAATGTCGCCGGCTACGTCATCCACAGCGCGGTCCACGAAGCACGTCCCGACCTCGCCTGCGTCTTTCACACTCACACCACCGCCGGCATGGCCGTCGCCGCCCAGGCCCACGGCCTGCTGCCCATCAGCATCCACGCCAGCGGCTTCTACGACCGCATCGGCTATCACGACTACGAAGGACCCAGCCTCGACGGCAACGAAAAGACGCGACTGGTCCAGTCTCTCGGCGAGCACCGGGTGCTGATCCTGAACAACCACGGACTGCTGGCCGCGGGCACAACGCTCGAAGAGGCCTTCATCACGATGTTCCGGCTGCAACGGGCCTGCGAGATCCAGGTCGCGGCCCAGGCCGGTGGAACCGAATTGCTGATCCCCGACGATGCCACCTGTCGGGCCGCCGCCGAAATGGTCGACCGCTTCCTGGCCGGCAACGACGGCAAGGGAGTCGGAGAACTGGAATTCGACGCCTGGGTGAGGCTGGTCGAGGGACTCTAGACAGCCCGGCGGCTAGCGACCCGGGATCCTGGCTTCCATCAGCCCGACCGCGCTGGCGGCATACTTGCGGCCCGGCAACGCCTCGTTCGCCTCGCCGGCGTACCAGATCCGCACGCGGTCTTTCAGCACGACCAGCTTGGTTGGATGAACCGAGTGGTTGTTGCCCTTCTTACCGTCGGCGGATCCGAAGTTGCCGGCCGGGGCCGGGCCCAGGATCGGACGTCCGTCGCGGGCCGGCTTCCAGTGCATGCCGTCGTCGCTGGATGCGGCAAACATCGTCCACAACGACCCGCCCGTCTTCACCTCCACAATCGTGTTGTAGTACATCACGTACCGCTTGCCATCAAAGTACACCGACGGACCCAGTTGCTTGGGACCGGCCAGCCCCGTCAGCGAACGGCCCCGGTTCCCCTTGCTCCAGCGAATTCCGTCGGGACTCGTCGCCAGGCCGATCGTGTGCTTGCCGTTGTAGGCTCCGTACCACATCACGAACGCGCCACTATGGCGGATGATGTGACAGCCGGTCGCCTGGACCGAGTCGATCGATCCCCTGGGTCCGACTTTCATGACCGGCCGACCGTTGTTGGCCCGCTTCCATGTGATCCCATCCCGGCTGGTCGCCAGGCCGATCTGCTCGACCCGCACATGAGCCGGACCCTCGCCGATGTCCTTGCCCGCCCGGCCATCAATTCCTCCGTACCACATCATGAACACGCCATCCACGCGCAGTACAAACGGATGAGCGATGCCGCAGTCGTCAAACGAGCCGTCGGGGCCGTAGTCCAGCACGGGTTTCCCGCGATTAGCCACTTCCCATTTCAGCCCGTCTCGGCTGGTGGCCAGGCCGATCCGCTCATCAAACCCGTAGGGGATCTTCGGGTCGCTGGTCCGGGCCATCCCCACGTACCACATCCGGTACGTCGTTCCATCGAAGTGGACCGTGGGTGAACCAAGCGTGTGATTGGCCCACTTGGACTTCAGGTCGGGAAACACCGCGGACCCGCCGTGACCAGTCCCGATCACGCGACCGAACTCCAGCTTCAGCAGGGTGTCGACAGTGGCCGTCGGCCGACCGGCCGATTCCAAGGACGATGCCGGGACTCCGGCGAGCAACCCGACGAAACCGACGAGTGCAACGGACAGCAAAATGTAGCGTGTCATCTGGATTCTCGATCTGGAGACTCTGTGGGCAGGACCAGCCGCACGTCGCGCTGACGCGGATTCACACATGTGGCCACCGGGCCGCAACCAGTATATCCTGCAAGCTGTCGGCGATGCTGCAGGCAGCCCGGCCGTCTCGCCGTGACGCCTGAACCACACACCCCGAACAAGCCTGCACCGTGCGCCGACAAATCGCACTGCACCTGTTCGCCCTGGTCGCAGTGCTCGGCCACAGCAGCGCCGATGCCCAGAACACTCCGGGCAAGAACCTGATCTCAGCCGGCGGTTTCGAGGGCCGGGTCGCGAACTTCCCGAAGTGGCACACCAGGGACCAGCAATTTGAAAACGACGGCTGCATCTACTGCGGTCCGACCACCGAAATGGCCTTCCGCGGAAAGCAGTCGTGCAAGATCCAGACCACCGGCACCCGCGGCGATTGCCTGAGGTACGTCTGCACCAACATCCAGCCGGGCAAGGCCTATCGCTACGAGTTCCACTACCAGATCAAGTCCGGCGGGATCTACATCTCTCCCGAGGGCGGACTGCCGCAGTTCTTTCGACTCGAAGGTCCCACCAGGGAATGGAAGAAGTTCTCGGTCGTCTTCGTGGCCGATGAGACCCGCTACGTGGCGACGATCGGCAACTTTCGACGTCAGAAGCCCAACCTGATCTACATCGACGACATCAAGCTGATCGAGTTGCCGATGCTGCCCGAGGAGTTCACTCCCCGGCCATTCCGCATCGAGAGGCTGCCTGTCCGGCCCCACCGGCCCGCTCGGCACACCACGCTGCTGGCTCACTTCGACGAGATCGTCAGCCTCGACGATCGCCACCTGGCCAACATCCGGTCGCCGGGCGTCGATCCCAAGTCGCCGCTGTTTCGTCCCAACGCCGACTATGCACGCTGGAATCCGCTCTCGGCCGGACGCGACACCCGGCTGGTTCCCGGTGGCCGCTTCGGCAAGGCCGTGGCAGTGACCTCGCCACGGGCCTGCGTCATTTTTGGTGGCGAGGAGAACTGCCCGACGACGATGGGCACCGTCGAATTCCAGGCCCGCAGTGCAGCCGGGCAGAACATCTGGGCCGACGGCAAGGAGCACTGGTTCACCTACCTCGGACGGTCTCGCGTCAACGACGTCGTCGGAGGAGACGGCTTCACGCTCGAGTTCTCAAAGAACGCACGCAACAGCCTGGTGCTCTCGTGCGGCCGCGGACGGCGGATCGAAATCGACACCGCCAAACTCGACCCCGCCGCCTGGCACCACATCCTCTTCGGCTGGAATCTCAAGACGCACCGCATGTACCTGGCGATCAACGGCCAGGGACTCTCGACCGCGATGCCCTTGCCGCTTGCAGCCGGAGAGTTCTCGACATTGCTGCTGGGCAACCACCCCACGCTCGATCAACCCGCCGGCTGCCTGCTCGATGAACTGGTCGTCACCGACCGTCCGCCGACGGATCGATCACCGGTCGCCGGCCGGGCTCTGCCGACACCCCGCCGACCTCAACCTCAAAACCTCCAAAGCACCCTCGCCGGCAAGGGGCTCGCGAAACTTGACCTCAACGAGGCCTTGCTGTTCACCACCGAACGGCGTGTCAGGCTGTGGCTGGACCGGGTGATCCGTGCCCAGCGTGGAGGAGGCTGGGCCACCACGGTCGACAACGTTCGCTGGCCGAGCATGTTGCTGGGAGGCTACGACCGGCTCTGCATCCCACGCGGGCAGGTCACGTTCGGCAAGACCTACAACACCAGCCACACCGCGATGCACCTGTGCTTCGCCCACGAAGCGATCGGCGATCAGTACTACCTCGACGCCGCCCGCCGCACGGCCGAGATGTATCTCGAGATCCAGACGGTCACCAGGCACGACCGATTCGGAACCATCGGGCGCTGGCCGCGGACCGCCTACGTCACCGGCGACCGCACCGTACCCGGCCATGGACTCGATGACGTGATGATCCAGGACTTCTACGTCACCGGACCCACGCTGACCCTGCTCTACGTCCACAAGCTGACCGGCCGCAAGGACTTTCTCGAGGGTGCCGTCCGAGGCGGCAACTTCCTGCTGCTGGCACAGAACCCCAACGGCAGCTGGCCGCACCACTTCGAATGGAATCAACAGGCCGGATACGGGACCGGCAGCGCCAACGGACCCGGGGGCCGCTCGCTCCGCCACGGCAGCGAACTCAACGACAACGCCACCACCGACGCCATCCGCACACTGGTCGCGCTGTGGCACTGGACCCGGGACAGTCGCTACCTAAAAGCGGTCCGCCGCGCGGCTGACTGGGTCGTCGAAGCACAACTGGGAGCACCGACGTTCGGCTGGGCCGCCCAGTACGACAGCAAGAATGTTCCGGCCTGGGCGCGGGCTCACGAACCTCCGGCCGCGGTCTGGGGCAACGGCGCCCTGATGGCCTCCAACGCGCTGTTCCTGGCCCACCGACTGACCGGCGACACCAGGTACCTCGATCCGCTCGATCGATACCTCGCCGCACTCGAGAAGATCCGCACTCCCGAGGGCTGGTACCAGACCTACGACTACAAGAATGGACGCCCGATCGCCGCCCGCGAGGGCAAGGTCTACTACCTCGACGACCCCAAACAGTCACAGGCCTACCAGGACGCCGGAGGCGGCTCGAGCGGGTACTGGAAACGCGGAGCCATGAGCATCAAAGAAATTGACCTGATGAAACGGACACTGGCCGCGGCTCGGCTTGGCGAGTTCCTGCCGACGATCCGACGACTGAAGAACCGCACGCAGGTGATCGACGTCTTGAAACATGAGATGGCCAACACCGAGTACATCCGCGACGTGGACCTGATGGCCCGGCGGAGGTGGATTCCCGAGGAAGGGCTCTGGGTGAGTACTGCCAACAAGTTCGACGCCGGCCCCGCCTTCAGCCCCTGCCAGGAGCGAACGGTGCGATTCACCCTCCGAGTCTGCCACCTGGCGCGGGCGGCTCTGGGTGAGGTGCCTCTCGAGCAGCTCTTTCCACTGGGCGGCCGGATCATGGACCACCGCTACCACGTCGTCCCGAAGCCGGCCGAGTTCTTCAACACCCCGCTGCAAAAGCGGTCCGACTAGCGGTAGTCGGCTCCGGTCAGACTCTCGAGCACCGACTGCTGCCACTCGCGGAGCTTCCGCTGCATCGACCGCACTACCGCCGGCTCGGATGACACCAAGCTCTGCTTCTCGGCCGGGTCCTTCCGCACGTCGTACAACTCGCTCGTATCCGGCTTCCCCTTGCGACTGCGGACGATCAGCTTGTACCGAGTCTCCAGCAACACCCTCGCACCACCGAAATCCTGCTCGCGGATCTTCGGGTGATGGAAATTGGTGAAGTTGCGGGTGTACCGACCACCGAGCATCTTCACCAGCGGAGTGGTCCCCTGTTGCAGCTCAGCGGCAATGTAGGGCCTGGCCCGTCCGATGTTGCCCTGATTGAAACTCCAGAAACCAATCGGCTTGCCCCGTTTGGTCATTCTCCCCTCGATCAACGACACCAGGCTGATGCCGTCGATCGGCCGCTTCGACTCTTTTGCAAACGGCCGACCGATGATCTCGCACAGCGTCGGCAGGATGTCGCTGGTGACCGAGTTGACGTCCGAGGAACGTGGTTGGGAGATCGCTGCGGGCCACTCGATCACGGCCGGGACCCGAATTCCCCCGTCGTACATCGTCCCCTTTCGGCCTCGCAGCGGCGACGTCACGATCCCGCCGGCCGGAGTCCCATTGTCGCCGCAGTACCACACCAGAGTGTTCTTCCTCAGTCCCGACTCACCCAGCCAGTCCCTGAGTTGTCCGATCGACCGGTCCATCGCGGTGATCTCGGCGTAACGCTCTTGCAACACCTCACCGAGTGGCCGGGTGGTCGGCCGGCCGGTCTTGTTCGAGGTCAACCGGACCGTCTTGTTGGGATACTCCGTTCTCAGCCCCTGGTACAGAGCCAGGTCCTTGTCGAGGCCGCTGTAGGGTTCGTGAGGCGACCCGAACCAGACGACTGCGAAGAACGGCTTCTTGTCGGCCGAGGCCCGCTTGATGAACCCGACCGTTTCGGAGATCAGGATCTCGGAACTCTCGCCGGCGATCTTCTTGGGGGCCGCTCCGTTGCGTGACAGCACCGGGTTCAGTTCGAAGAAGTTGTCGTGCGAGAGCCAGCTGTCGAAGCCCATCTGCCCGGGATTGGTCGGTGAACCCTTCTTGACCGGCCCGAGGTGCCACTTGCCGAAGTGGGCCGTGGCGTAGCCGGCCTGTTTCAAGAGCGTCGCCACGCTGATCTCCTCGGGCCGAATCGAGAAGTTGGGGGCAAACGTCCCGCAGCGATTGGGATGTCGGCCGGTGACTACGCTGACACGCGTGGGTGAGCAGGACGGGTGGCCGGAAAAAAATCGATTCAGCCTGAGACCGCTGGCGGCCATCTGGTCCAGCACCGGAGTCTTCAGGTGCGGATGCCCGTTGTACCCGGTCTCGTCCCAACCGTGATCATCGCCCATCAGCAGGATGATGTTGGGCCGCTCGGCCGCCGTGACCCATTGGCTGAACACCAGCGAGGCCATCAACAGGGCCAACCCGCGGACGCAGCAGACGGAAATCGACGTGGACGGTCGCATCAACCGGTCTCCATTGGGCAGAAAGCCCTGGCCAAAGCCGGCATCCTAGCAGACCATCGCGACCTAGTCGCCCGGCCCGTCACACTCGGGATTCGCAGCCCCAAGGTGGCGAGCGGCTCGCCGGTGAGGCACACTCCCCTGCTGAGAGGTACCCCGAAGTTCGGGCAGGTCACATCGCCGCCAGAGGCTCACGCATGGTCCAGGTCAGCTATTCCACCTACGGATTCACCGACATCGCCTACTCGGGCACGCTCGACCAACTCGCCGAAATCGGATTCGAATGCGTCGAGTTCGCCTGCGATCGTCACGGCATCGAGCAAGACCCGCTGCAGCAGGCCTCCGACATCAGGCGGGCTCTGGACGATCGCAACATGCAGGCCACCACCGTGCATGCCCCGGCCCGCCGCAACGTACTGGGAGCCTCCGACGAAACGTGGCGCGCCGCTGCGGTCGCCGTGCTGGCCGATGCACTGCGATTGACCGGAGAACTCGGCGCACGGGGGATGGTGATTCACGGGATCCCCAACCCGATGTTCCTGCCCCAGGACCAGGAGATGAGGTCGTTGTACACGGTGATGGTCGAGGCGATGGCCCGGTCGGTGGCCGAACTGGTTCCGGTGGCCGAAGAGGCCGGAGTGCGGATCCTGCTGGAGAACCTGCCCTACAACAAGGACCTGAAGGTGGCCGGGGAGGTGGGCGACTATCCGCTGATGCACGTGGAGGACCTGCGCGAGTTCATCGAGCCGTTTCCGGCCGAACAGGTCGGGCTGATCGTCGACGTCGGACACTCGTGGACCAACGGCCGCGACCCGGCTTCCGAGATCCTGGCCGCCGGAGACCGGCTCTGGGGCACGCATCTGCAGGACGTCGACCACGACAACCCCAACGACGACCACTGGGCACCGTTGCAGGGAGGACTCGACTGGACCTCGATCCTCGACGCCCTGCAGCACATCGAATACGCCGGGGCCTACACCTTCGAGATCATCAGGCCCCGGCACGAAGAAACGGCCGAGGAGATGGCCCGGATGACCCATGCGGTTGCGGTCGACTGGGGGCTGACCTCGGCACCGACGGACCGCTAGGCAAGAATCTCGGGCGGAACGTGACCGTGCACGTCGGTCAACCGCTGGTCGCGGCCGCCGTGACGGAACGTCAACCGCTCGTGATCGATCCCCAACTGGTGCAGGATCACCGCGTGCACGTCGTGGATCGTCAGGATGTTCTCGACGGCAGCATTGCCGAACTCGCTGGTCTCCCCGTAACTCATCCCGCCGCGGATCCCACCCCCGGCCAGGAAGATCGAGTAGCCGTTGACGTGATGGTCGCGGCCACAGGTGGGTGTCACCTTGGGGGTGTGAGGTGTCCGGCCCATCTCGCCGGCCCAAACGACCAGTGTCTCGTCGAGTAGACCTCGCTGCTTCAGGTCGCTGATCAACGCCGCCACCGATTGCTCGGTGATCCGAGCGTTCTTTTCGTGGTTCTGCTTCAGCTTGCCATGCTGGTCCCAGGGGGAGTTGTTGCTGTCGAAACTTGGGCAGGTGATCTCCACAAATCGCACACCCGCCTCCACCAGCCGACGGGCGCGCAGGGCCTGCGTCGCGTAGTACTGCTGGTGCTCATCCTGGGAATCAACCCCGTACATTCGATGAATGTGCTGCGGCTCGCCAGCGATGTCGGCCACGCCCGGCAGCACGCTCTGCATTCGAAACGCGGTCTCCATGTTGACGATCGCGGCTTCGATGGCCGAGGCATTCGAGGCCCGCTTGGCAAACAACTCATCCTGCCGGGCCAGAAACGCCAGCTTGCGACGCTGAATCGTCTTCGAATCGGCCGGTCGGATGTTGTCCACCGGAACGCCCTTGGCCCGCAGCAGCGTGGCCTGGTGACTGGCTGGCAGGTACGAACTGGCAAAGTTCTCCATGCCCCCGTTGGGGACCCAGTCGTTGTTCAGCAACACGTAGCCCGGCAGGTTCTTGTTCTCCGAGCCCAGTCCATAAGAGACCCAGGCCCCGAGGCTGGGTGCCTGGCCCAGCACGCGACCGGTGTGCAGCAACAGGTTCTGCTGACCGTGCAGAGGCTGCTGCCCCTTCATCGACTTCAATACGCAGATCTCATCGGCGACCTCTGCAATCCGAGGAAACAGGTCGCTGACCCACAGGCCACTCTCGCCGCGACGCCGGAATTTCCAGGGGGACCCGAGCCAGACGCGGTTGGGATCGTTGTAGAGCGTATTGTTGAGTTTGTCGCCGATCTTCTGGCCCTGGTGCCTGGTGAGCATCGGCTTGGGATCGAACGTGTCGACGTGGCTGGGACCCCCGTCCATGAAACAGAAGACCACGCTGCGGACCCTGGGCCGATGATGCGTCGCCAACACATGCGGCTTCGCTTCGGCCTGCTCGGCCTGGAGCGCCGAAAATGCCATCCACCCGAAACTCGCTGATGCGGATTGCAACACACGACGCCGGCTGAGCCGCCCGGCGTCGCCGTCGGCAGGATCGCAGGAAGGGCAGAGTGAACTGGTCATGTCGCTGATTGTACTCGCCAACAGATCACGCGGCAGAACGATTCGAATTGTGTCGGGCAACGGGGACCGCGTCCGCCCGTTCCTCGATCATCGGTAGTGAATGAACTCCTTGGTGTTCATCAGCGTGTGGGCCACGTTCTTCCAGGTCGCCCGGTCGGTCATCAGCTGATCGGTTCCGCCGTCCGACAAACCGCGTGCCAACGCAACCCACCGACTCGACTCTTCCTTGAGTGGAAATCGGCCGAGGGCCCGCACGAACATCTGCTCGATTCGCGCTTCCGGCGTCGAATGATCCTCGGTCACCAGCCGCCTGGCCCATTGGTCGGACAGGGATACGACGAACGGGTCATTGAGCAGCACCAGGGCCTGGGCGGGTACGTTGGTCACGTCGCGACGTCCGGTTGGCAGCTTCGGATCCGGAAAGTTGAAACTCAACAGAAACTTTGAAGGGGCCATGATGGAGACCTTCAGGTAGATCGATCGGCGGCCGTTTCCATCGATCGGACCCGAGAACAGCCGCTTGGCCGTGTCCTCGGCGTGCCGATGCGGGTTGATCGATCGACCGTACAGGGTCCGATCCAGTCGCCCCGAGACTGCCAACAGCGAGTCGCGAATGGCCTCGGCCTCGAGACGTCGGGTGGCGACGTGATGCAGCAACCGGTTTTCAGGATCAAGAATCATCGCCTGCTCGGACGGCCGACCCGATTGCCGAAACGTGCGGCTGAGTACCAGTCGTCGCAGCAACCGCTTGTTCGACCAGCCCCCGGCGATGAACTCACGAGCCAGGTAGTCGAGCAGTCGGGGATGCGAGGGACGTTCGCCCAGGCGTCCGAAATCGTTGGGCGTAGCGACCAGGCCGGTCCCGAACACCCACTGCCAGAGCCTGTTGACGTGGACGCGAGCCGTCAGAGCATGCTGCTCGTCGACCAGGAACCGAGCCAACTCGAGCCGACCGCTGAGAGAATCAGCTCGTTTGTCACCGGCTTGTGGCCGAGCAAAGACCTGCAGAAAACGGCGGGGCACATTCGGGCCCCGGTCGTGGATGTTTCCGCGGATGTTCAGCGGATAGTCGATCGGAACCACGGCCCGTTCGTCCATGCTGTTGACCGTCCGCGGAAACGGCATCGCCGCCTCCGTCTTGCGATAACTTGCCAACAGGGCGGACAGCTCGGAACCGTCGGCCGCCGTGTTCTCCAGCAGCCCGTGCTCCAGCAGCCAGTTCAGCACCCGCACGTCGTCCCCATCGGCACGGCCCTCGATCCAGTTACCCACCGCTGCCGCCAGCCACGTTCCGATCCGACCAGACGCCTCGCGGACGCTCCCCGGCAGTGGCCCGTCAAACAGGCTCTCGTAACGAGCCTGTTCGTCAGATGGCTGCCCGGGTTTTGCGTGAGTCACGATGCCGGTGACGCTGAACCAACTCCGCTTCTCGAATCCCGAGTCGCTGTCGGGCAACTTGAGAGCTCCCGCTCGGGCGACTCCGGTACGAGGCGGAAAATTGGGATTCAGCGCGCTGGTCACCAGGTCGTAGGCCACTCGCTGAATGTCGTTGGTCGGATCGATGTCCGCGAATTGTTCCCAACGCAGCTGCTGCCGATCGAAGAAGGTTACCGCTTCGGTTTGGAACGCGTTGTCGGCCATGCGGATCGAGCCGCTCCACTCAGCACCAGCCAACTCGAAGCTGACATGTTTCCCCGGCACATCCTGCTGTCGAGGCATGCGCACGGCGCCGGGGAGTTTCGAGGAGAGCGCATGGGTGTGATAACCGCGACGGAGCAGTCTCTGCACCGCCGACTTGCCCTCCAGTGCGATCAACGGCGTCCCGTCGACGACCCGGCCATGACGCATCCCGTCACCCTCGATCACCCAGCCCGCCGGCCAACCATCACGACCCACGTCGGCCAGGGTCTTGAAGGACTTCCGGTTCTTCCCCCGTCTCAGCGAACTCGCCCGCTTCCATTCGCCGGCCGCCTGCATCCAGGCGGCCCGGGCTGCGGCGTCCTCGGGTGCCGAGACCAGCCGCGACACGAGGTGGCTGAGCCCAGCCAGGTCGTCTCCTGCGACTGCCGCAGCAAAGTCCGCGGCCCCCTTGGCGGAGTCCAGGGACTTGCCCGAGACAATCCCCAGTGCCTTGTGCCACACCACGAGTCGGGCATCGGTCGCTTCCTGCTTGAGAGCCCCGGTGGCCAACGCCGCTTCGATCTCTGCGACAAACGATCCCGCCTGTCGTTTCCACACCCGGGCCAACCGTTTCCCGATCGACGCTCGCAACTTCTTGAGTGTCTCGATCCGTGGCCTGTTGCTCTGGGGGGCCTCCACCGAGCGGGTGGTCCAACGGGGGGTCATGAACATCCCGGCCAGTGCGTAGTAGTCGAGTTGCGAAACAGCATCGAGCTTGTGATTGTGACACCGCGCACAGGCAATCGTCATTGAAAGAAAGGCCTTCGAGAAGGCATCGATCTTGTTGTCGATCATCTCCTCGCGGACCCCGTTGATCCTCACGTTGTCCCCGTGACGATGCTCACCCATGTGATAGAACATCGGCCCGATCAGGCTCTCGTTCAGACCGCTGCCCTGATCGATCCGCGGCCGCGGCAGCAGGTCGCCGGCGATTTGTTCGCGAATCAACTGGTCGAAACCGACATCGCCGTTGAAGGCCCGGACCAGGTAGTCGCGGTATTCCCACGAGCCCTTGGCCGGGTTGTCCCATTCGTACCCGTAGGTGTCGGTGTAACGGACAACGTCCATCCAGTGGCGAGCCATCCGTTCACCGAAGTGCGGCGATTCCAGCAACGCGTCGACCACTTCGGCCAGCGAGCGATCGGCATCTCGAGCAAACCGCCCAGGGAAACTGTGGACCAGTTCGGGCGTCGGCGGCAACCCGGTCAGGACAAACGACAGGCGTCTCAGCAGAGTCAAGGCGTCGGCATCCGCAGCGGGTTGCAGTTGGCGTTGTCGCAGCCGCGACAGGATGAACCGATCCACCGGACTTGAGGACCAACGGTCGGAATCCACCCGGGGAGGCGATACGGCGGCCACCGGCTGCAGGCTCCACCAACTGCGTCGCTCCGAGAGCACCAGATCCCAGGACTGTTCGGCCGCCTTGTTGGCCGAGGGCGGACGATCACGAGGATCCACAGCCCCCTGCTCGATCCATTTCCGGAAATCGGCGATCACGCTCTTGGAGAGCTTCTTCTTCGGCGGCATCTTCAAGCCCCGGTGCTCCAGGGCCGAGATCAACAGGCTCTTGTCCACCCGACCGGGAACCACCGCCGGCCCGGTCTCGCCCCCGGCCCGGATCGCCTCCCGACTGTCCACCCGCAACTCGCCTCGGATCTCGCTGGCCGCGGCCGAGTGGCACGAATAGCACTCGCGGATCAGCACCGGACGAATCCGGCGTTCGAAGAATTCCTTGCCCACCTGATCGGCTGCCGGCAACGATCGCGTGGCGGTCAAAAACAGCCCTGCAACTGCCACGAGCAAGGCGGCCGATCGCGGAATTGGGACAACCCGTGCCGAGTTCATTGCCGAGTCACTCTCGTTGGGAACTCCGATCTACAAATAGTATCAGGTGCCAGCCGGGAGTGGTTACCACATGCGAGAAGCCCGCCTCGATTCACTACACTGAACCGCTTCAGATCCCATGACGTGATCAACCAGCCAAGGAGCTCAAGAACATGGCAACGGCCACCGCGCGACACATCCTGGTCGAGGACGAGGCAGCCTGTGAAGCACTGAAGCAGCAGATCGAAGGCGGTGTGGATTTTACCGAGGCGGCCAAGGAGCATTCGCAATGCCCCTCCGGCCGCGACGGCGGTTCCCTGGGCGAATTCGGACCCGGACAGATGGTTCCCGAGTTTGACCAGGTCGTCTTCAGCGGCGAGTTGGGCCAGGTCCACGGTCCGGTCAAGACCCAGTTTGGTTTTCACCTGATCGAAATCACCAGCCGAGACGAAGAGTAGTCCCCGACGACGTCCCGGTCTTGCCCGCGTGGACAGGAATGGGCCTTGAACGCCACCGGCAGCCCGCCATGTGGACACCAGTTCATCTGACAGAATTCTCAGTGGACCGAGAGACACGACGGAAGGCCTGATCCGTGTTTGGAATGCGACCTGTGTACAGGAACACGCTGCTGCCCCTCGGGCTCGTGGTCCTGCTGATGCTGATTGACACGTCGAAGTTGTCGGCCCAGGGAAACCGACTGGCACACCTGGATGTCAACGATCCCTACCATGTGGGTCTCGACTCGCCCAAGTTGATTACCCCGCAGTGGGTCGGCGAGAAGCGAGTCGAGGCGGTGGTGATTCTGGCCATCGACGACATGCGAGACCCGTCGCGGTATGAGGCCTTTCTGCGGCCCGTGCTGCAGCGACTCAAGAAGATCGATGGCCGCGCCCCGGTCAGCATCATGACCAACTCGGTCCGACCCGATGACCCGCAGCTGCAGAGCTGGCTTGGCGAGGGACTCTCGATCGAGGTGCACACGATCGACCACCCCTGCCCGTTGCTTCGGGGAGGCGACTTCGCGCGAGCCAAGTCCACCTACGACCGCTGCGTCGACCTGCTGTCGAAGATCCCCGGCAACCGGCCGGTCGCGTTTCGGATGCCCTGCTGCGATTCGCTGAACACGGTCAGCCCGCGGTTCTTCAGCGAGATCTTCAACCGGACCACAACCGCGGGACGGTACCTGCAGATCGACACGTCGGTCTTCAACGTCTTCACCTCCGACGACCCCGACATTCCGCGTGAACTGGTGCAGGATGCCGACGGCAGCGAGCGGTTTCTCAAGTACATCCCCCACAACAGCGGTGGCCCCTACGACGCGTTCGTCAATACGATCCGCAACTACCCCTATCCCTACATCATCAATCGCACCTGCTGGGAATTCCCCTGCCTGGCCCCCAGCGACTGGGAAGGCCAGAACCTGCACGGGAACAACAACCCCAAGACGCTCGAGGACTGGAAAGCGGCGCTCGACATCACCGTAATCAAACAAGGCGTGATGTGCCTGGTCTTTCATCCCCATGGCTGGATCCGCAACGACCAGCTGGTCGAGCTGATCGACCACGCCGTCAACACGCACGGTCCAAAGGTGAAGTTCCTGAACTTCCAGGAAGCCAACCAGCGGATGGCAAATCACCTGGTTGGCTGCGATGGCGAGTTGCGTAAAGACGACAAGCTGTCGCCGCCGCCGTTTCGAAACGATTCCGGGATCCGACTGCTGGACATCAATCGAGATGGCTACCTGGACGTCGTCAGAGGCTCCCGGAGCAGGGACAAGACGTCAACGGGCTACACCAGGATCTGGCAGCCGCAGACACGCGAGTGGCTCACAACCGAATTCCGCGGTGCTGTCGGCTTCTCCGAATTTTCACACTTCGGGTCGCTGACGAAGAACGGGCCACCTTCGATCCTGCTCCGAAACCAGTCGGGACCCTACTGGCAGCATTTCGCAGCAGGCAGATGGACGATCGACAGGACCCTGTTTCCGTTTCGCGACAATCGCGACAATCGCGACAATAAGGAACAGACGGCGCCGCTGCCCAAGCAACGTGGAATGCGTCTGCGTGACCTCGACAACGACGGAGTCAGCGAACTGCTGATCGCCGATGGCGTCACCAATGCGGTCTACCGCCTCTCGAAGAACGCCAGACGATGGAACAAGCTGAGTTTCACGCTGCCCGAAGGGACCGCCCTGACAACCAGGGACGGAACCGAACTGGGGCTGCGGCTTGTGGATCTCGATGAAGACGGCCAATTGGATGTGGTCTTTTCGAACCATGAACAATACGGGGTCTGGCTGTTCAAAGACCTGAAGACCGGCTGGTCCCAGCAGGTCATGAGCGGAACACGAGGCGAGGCCAAGCCGGACCGGGAATTGCCTGCCATCGCGCTGGAGGACGGAACCGACAACGGGTTCTTTGTCCACGACGGCCAGTTGATCTGGCAAAACGAACACACCGCCGGAATGCCTCACCTGGTCGACCGCCGACGCTTCGTCGACCTGCTCGCCGGCCAGCCACCGGCTCCCCGCTCACCAGAAGCCTCGATGAATGCGATGCGGTTGCGTCCCGGATTCCGGGTCGAACTGGTTGCAGCTGAACCGTTGGTCCAGGATCCCGTCGCATTCGACTGGGGCCCAGACGGACGGCTGTGGGTTGTCGAGATGGCCGACTACCCGCTCGGCATCGACAGCCAGGGGCGCCCGGGTGGTCGAGTTCGCTGCCTGCAGGACACAAACGGGGATGGCCGCTTCGACCGCTCGACGGTGTATCTCGACGGACTCAACTTCCCCAACGGCGTCCTCGCCTGGAAAAACGGGGTCCTGGTTTCGGCCGCTCCCGAGATCTTCTACGCCGAGGACACCGATGGCGACGGGCGGGCGGATCGACGGGATGTGCTGTTCCGGGGATTTGTCGAAGGCAACCAGCAGCACCGCGTCAACGGGTTCTCACGCGGCCTGGACAACTGGGTCTACTGCGCCAACGGAGACAGTGGCGGCAACATCCGCTCGACCCGGACCGGCCAATCCGTCGACATCAGTGGTCGCGACTTTCGCATCGACCCCGACACCGGACGCATCGATACCCAGGCCGGACAGACGCAGTTTGGACGGCGGCGAGATGACTGGGGCAACTGGTTCGGCTGCAACAACTCGAACCCCCTGTGGCACTTCGTCCTCGGTGACCACTACCTGCGTCGCAACCCCCACCTGCCAGCTCCCAACTCGCGAGTCAATGTCTCGGTCACACCAGGTGCGGCTCCTGTCTTCCCTATCAGCCGCACCGCGGCCCGATTCAACGACCCCGCAGGAGTCAATCGGTTCACCTCAGCCTGCAGTCCCACTCTCTATCGCGACCAGTTTTACGGGCCCGCTTTTCTCGGCAACTCGTTCGTCTGTGAGCCGGTCCACAACCTGATCCATCGCGAACGGATCTCTGCCAGCGAGTTGACCTTCACCAGCCGTCGTGCCCCGAACGAGGTCTCCCGAGAATTCCTCTCCTCACGCGACAACTGGTTCCGACCCGTCTTCATCCGTACCGGCCCCGACGGATGCCTGTGGTTTGCCGACATGTACCGCTTCGTCATCGAGCACCCCAAGTGGATACCCCCCGATTGGCAAAAACGACTCGACCTGCGGGCCGGCCACAAGCTCGGACGGATCTACCGCATCGTGCCCACCGGAACGACGCTCCGTAAGATCCCGCGTCTGGATCGGCTCGACTCCGACAAACTGGTCCGCGCCCTGGACAGCCCCAACGGCTGGCAACGCGACACCGTGCAACACGTGCTGGTCCATCGAGGAGATCGGCGGGTCTTGGAACTGCTGCGACAGCAGGCGGCCCGCTCACCGCGACCACTTGCACGACTGCATTCACTGTGTGCCGCCGAGGGACTGGGGGGCCTGAACCCGAGCATGATCGCCACCGCTCTTGCCGACTCCCATCCCGGCATCCGTCGACATGCAATTCGCCTGGCCGAGTCGCTTCCGAAACTCTCCGACATGTTAATCGGCAAGCTCACCGGGTTGGCCAACGATGCCGATCCCCAGGTCAGGCTCCAGTTGGCACTCAGTTCGGGATCCCTGGGCACACCCCAACAGCAGGCCCTGCTGCTGACACGATTACTGCCCACCATGATCGGCCAGCGATTCCTCGAGCCGGCGGTGCTCAGTTCGCTGACCAAATCCAACCTCACGCATGTCATTTCAGGCGTGCTGCAGCAGGCTGACGGCTCGAAGCCGGGCACCGACGCCCTGTTGTCTCGGTTATTTGCACTCGACAACGCCTACGGGAACAAGGGCTCGCTGGTCACATGGATCTCACTGTGTGCCGACCCTCGGCTCCGCAAGTCGCCCCAGCAGCTCTTCTCGATGTCCGCCACGCTGCTGGACACGCTCGAACGTCGCGGCCTGGCACTGTCGAAGATCTACACGGACGGCAACGCGGAGACCCGCCGAGCCGTTGACGCCTTTCGAGCCGTGCTGGTTCTCGCAAGACAGACAGCCTCGGCAGCGAACAAGTCGGTGGCCGACCGAGCCATCGCCGCCCGACTGCTCGGCCGAGACGCCACGACACGGGAGGCCGAGTTCGAGCTGTTGGGTTCCTGGCTGGCACCTCAAACAGACGCCTCGCTGCAGTCCGCCGCCGTGTCGGCCCTGCAGCGCAGCGGCAGCCCCGATGTCGCCCGGAGACTGATCGAGGGCTGGACCGGGTATTCTCCCGACCGCCGTCGCGAAGTGCTCAATGTACTGCTCAGCCGACCGGCCTGGCACAAGAGCCTGCTCGACGCGATGGACGCCGAGACCATCGTCGCCGTCGAGCTCGATGCCTCGACACGACAACGGCTGATCAACCAGAAGGACGCGACGCTGAAACAACGGGCCACAAAACTGCTGGCAGTCGACTCGAATACCAGCCGCCAACAGGTGATTGACAAACATCTGGGCGTGCTCAAGCGAACCGGTGATCCCACTCGTGGCAGTTCCGTC
Source organism: Planctomycetota bacterium (assembly GCA_963580005.1). Lineage (GTDB taxonomy): Bacteria > Planctomycetota > Planctomycetia > Planctomycetales > Planctomycetaceae > UBA8437. The sequence goes on along the minus strand of CAUZJR010000009.1, from coordinate 8,163 downwards.
TTCAAAAAGAAGTGCAGCTGCTGCCACCAGTTGAAGGGGGTCGGCAACCGGTTGGGTGCCGACCTCGCGGCACTCAAAGACAAGTCGCCCCGTTCGCTGCTGACCGCCATCCTCGATCCCAACCGCGCCGTGGAGGCCAGGTTCCTGGGCTACATTGCCGTGACCAACAGCGGCCGCATCCACGCGGGCATGCTGCTGGGTGAATCCAGCAACAGCGTTCGGCTCGTCGGTTCCGAGGGCAAACAGATCACCATTCTTCGTCGTGACCTCGAAACACTGGCCAGCACGCGGAAGTCATTCATGCCCGAGGGCCTGGAGAAAGACCTGCCGCCACAGGATCTGGCCGACGTGATCGCCTTCGTGGCATCAGAGGGCAGCCCTCGCAAGAAGTTCGCCGGCAACCAGCCTCGGGTGGTCACACGCGAGACGGATGGGACGATCCGGCTTGAGGCCACTCATTGTGAAATCTATGGCAAGTCACTGGTCTTCGAGGCCAAGTACAAGAACCTCGGGTACTGGATGAGTCCCGATGACCGGGCGCTGTGGACCGTCGAAGTGCCGCGGGCCGGCCGCTACGAAGTCCGCCTCGTCTACGCCTGCGACAACGGCACCGCGGGCAACAGCTTTGTGCTGAAATGCGGCGAGACGCAATTGACCGGAAAGATCGTCGGCACCGGCACCTGGGATGACTATCGCACCACGACTCTGGGCCGCGTCCGTCTCCTGGCCAAACGCAATCGCGTGCTCATCGAGCCCGTTGGAGATCCCAACAACTGCCTGATGGATCTCCGGGAACTGGTGCTCGTTCCGGTCAAGTGAATCGGCAAGTGAATCGGCAACGGGGCCCGCTCACTCGGTACCGCCAGAGGGTGCCAGAAACAACCTCGTCTGCCGACGAACCATCATGGTGTACTTGGCCTGCAGGGCCGCCACGTCCCTGGTCGCCTGTTGTGTCATGGCTCGAGCGCGAACCGACGGATGCGAGTCGTTGCGGAGCCGGACCAGGGTCAGAATCGCGTGCGCAAATCTTGCCTGATCCACTCGCCTCAACAGCCTCGCATCGCCGTCGACTTTCCCGACAGCCTGCTGCAAGAGTCGGTGCCCTCGCTGGAGTTCATCGAGACTGAACTCGTCGCGACGATTGGGATGGTACCCGGCCGACCGCGGCCCGTCGCGATGTAGGACCGCCTGGTCCATTTCCCTGTAGAAGGCCGTCATCTGTTTGCCAGCCGGCCCGTAAAACAACGGGCACAATTCTGCAATCACCTGACGATAGTCGGTGTCAACGTCCCAGAGCATTCGTGAATAGATCGCCCACCACATCGGGTCGGCCTGGATCGTCGTGTGGGTCTCGCCCATCATTCCAACGACCTGGTAATCCCGCTTCAGCGTCCGCAGCAGATCGCTGACATTGAAATACCAGTGAATCCCCGCGTCGGGGTGCTCCCAATCGGTGTAGGGATAGTAGGTGAGGTTGCGGGTTCCCGATTTTGACCAGGCCTGCAACCAGGCCCGTTCCTTGACCGCGAGAGGATCGTGTGGATCCTTCAGCGGCACATTGACCTCGCGGCCGCTGAGATAGGTGAATTTCACCGAAACGCTCGAATGCACTTTTTCGCGTGTGGGAGGCACGCGGCTCGCATAGTTGTAGAACTCAAGCAAGCGATCCGGGAACACCTTCGCCACCCGTTCTGCAACGTGGTTGACATAGTTCAGATACCGGTCCGAAAGCGGCGGCAACTTGAGTTTGGGGAACCGGGGGAAATCCGAGAAGTCCTGATTCCATTCATGGCCCGGAGGATCCAGAGCCCGGCACTTGTCGCATTCGCAGTTGTAGTTGGGCCCGTCCATCGGGTTCATCGGGAACATCCGAGACCGTGGATTGTCGCGGAAATACTGCACGATCTGTGCGACCGTGTGGTCACGTAGCGACTGGTTCGACACGCACAACTGGTTGGGCAAGCGGATGCTGACGTCGCTGCGGGGCATCCGTCGGCCCCGGACCAGCGGGTACCACTCGGGATGATCCTCGAAGAACTTCCCGTGAGGTGCGACCAGGGCATTCCAGCTGTGTCCGGAATTCTGTACCCAACCGTGCCCCCGGTCGGCTCCCCAGTCCAGGGTCTCACCACCGGTCCAGACCGAGTTGAACCGGTTCCGTAGAGCCCAGTCGCGGAGTTCATCGGGATCGACGTAGATCCAGCCACCCTGCGGAAAGAACTGCTGCAACCCGGTGAAGACCGATCTCACCAGGTGGAAGTCCGGATCGAACACTCCGGTGACGACCGGCTCCAGAGCCGAACGACGGGGAATCACCTCTCCGAGTTCACCCGGCATCACCCAGCGACATCCCTGCAACTTCAGGAATTCGTAGACCGCGTACAGCGTGCCGATGTCGCTGTTGCCGACCAGGCTGGAGGAGGTCTTGCCTCGATGCATCACGTAGGCATCAGAGACCAGTCCCTGCAGCAGCGTGACCGCTGCCCTCGATGCGGCCGATCCGATCGCCATCCGCCGCCCCGCCGAAACGCGATCCCGCCCCACCAGGCCAGGGAATCTGCCGGTCATGCGATGCAGGAAATGCTGCAGTTCGAACACGGCGAACCGCTCGGCGGGCGTCGCACGCCCGCTGAGCACCAGGCCTCCCAACACCTCACCCGACTTCAGCGGCACCGCTGCGCCATTGAGCCGGACGGCATCGAGCCGGGCTCGTCGGAAACGCACCTCGCCTTCCCCGGATGTCTGAAATCGTAGGTGAACACGCAGACGACCGGATACCTGAGGGATCTCCATCTCCAGCCGCTGCCACTTGCCGGTGACAGTCACCGCCGGAGTCTGCAGTGACTTCGTCCCGGAAATCTCCAGCAGGGCCCTGGCCCCCGGTGACCCCGTGACTTCGACCTGGAACCGCCAACGACCCTCCAGCAAGTCCACATCCTGGAAGATGTAGCCCTGTGAGGACGTCTCGCAGAGAACGACGGCGACGGACAGTTTATGGATCGGCTGACGCGGAACCGGATCCACCGTCAGCCTCACCCGTCCCGCCTCGCGTCCCAACGCCCATCCCGCCGGACGGCTGTACCCCTGGTAACTCGAGAAGTCTCCATTGCGAAGGGGATAGCCCGGCAGTTCGTCAGCCCGCAGCGGTGACACCGCCAACACCACCGCCAACACCACCGCCAACACCACCGCAGCGGTGCCGCTTCGCCTCCTCCCCTTCACGACCCCGGCTATCACAGCAGTGTCCTCAGTCCAGAATCCTGTTCACCGACCTGCCGGTTTTTTCTCCACCGGCCTCGTCGAAAACACCACGCGTCCGAAGTACCGCGGAGCGTGAAACTCCGGCGTTTTCGTCTTGCCCGGCGACCATTGGCTGTACTGCGGGTTGGTCTCGCCTCCGAGCCGATTGAGATTCAGGTGCCAGACATCGCCGTCATGCGGTGGCGTGTGCTTGGCGACCTTGGCGAAATTGGCCAGGGGGATGGCCGCCTCGAGAATCCACGACCGGTCGGTGTCGGAGTCGTCGTTGAGCGTCCCCTGGACGGTCGTGCCGATCCTCATCCCCATGGCATTCCAGTTCGTCGGCGGCTTCTTGCCGGGCCCCTCGGGGTGGTACCGATCGAGCCACGCTCGACGGACATTCATCTCGATGTTGAAATACTTCTCGGGGTGGTCGGGATTCGGCGACGTGAACACCTCGACACAGTCGTCCTTGTACACCGGGTCATCGTGCCGGGTGTGAACCGCCCAGACATGAGCGTCCTGGCAGCGGAACGCCAGGTAGAGATGTTTGTCGTCCCAGAGCATCCTCGCATCGGTCTGTTCCTTCTTCCCCTGCTTGTACCAGGGAAACTGAAACGCCCCGACGCTGCGGGCGTTCTTCCAGGATTCCTCGTCCAGCCGGCCGTCGATCTTCGGGGCAGCCTTGACCCTGAGGATCGTGTAACGGGGCGGCTTGTCTGCTGCCGTCACAAGCGAGGTGCAGACGAGCGAGACGGCAACGAGCTTCAAGAGGGTCGTGTTCATGTCCGGAGTGCCCCTGGCAGTATGAGTGGACCTCCAGTGTCGGGGTGCCAGCGTGGTGCGGTCAAACCAGCACGGTCGGTTTCAGCCCTTCGATCTCGAGATCTGCAGGAAAGTAGGGCCGTTTCAGCTTCTGAAATTCGACATGCTTGAGCGTCGCCGGAGTCGGACCGGGGGTGTCCAGCACCAGGGTTGCGGCAGCAATCTTGCCATAGGCCCAGCGGTAGTTCATCGGATTCTTGGCGACAATGAACTTGGCCCGAGCGGGATCGAGGTCCACCAGCCGGAATTGCTCGTCGGCCCAGTCGTAGGTCGCCCGGGTGGTGATCAACACGCGGATCGACCCGACCGACAGCACCGCCGAAGGCCCCATGTGAGTCAGATGCCCCTCCCACTGTCCTCCGGTGTAGATGAACTGGCCATCGCTGAGGGTGCTGACCACTCCAGTGCAAGTGATCGGCTCACCCCATCGCGGATCCCGTTTGCACCCCAGTTCCAGGGTGACTTCGGCGCCCTGACCTGCGGCATGGCAGGCGGCAGCGGCTTCAGGGTCGACCACCGGAACGTAGGACAGTTCCGAGACATCCGCTTCGATCAGGGCACGCAGCGTCGCGACGCTGTCCCCGGCCGCTCCGCCCCCACAACAGTCGGACGTCTCGACAAGAATCACCGGACCGCCTTCGATCTCAAGCCCCCGCCGGATCGCCACCGCCGGCACCACCGTCTCGGGTTCGAGGTCATGCCGGCGTTGCCAGTACCGCCGGGCGATGTCGGTGGCGAGTTCCACCGCCAGCTGCTGGTCGTCGTCGGTGATCACCAGCCCCCCGCTGCCCATCTCGTCCACGTCCATATAGGGATGGACCAGCAGCAGGCTGGTCGACAGCACTTCGGACCGTTCTTCCAGCGACTTGGCGTAGCGCATCAACTCGGCGAACGGATCCTGATCATTGGTTGACCCGTGAACGGCACTGGTGATCACCGGCACCTTGGCCATCGCCATCGTCGGTCGGCATTGCCCCGCCAGCGTGTCGAGTAACAACCGGGCTCCCCGCTGACCGGTCTGAAACTGGTCGTAGTGCGGATAGGTTTCCCAGGCCAGGATGGCATCGGCTTCGGCGACCATCTCGGCCGTGATGTTCGCGTGCAGGTCAACCGTCACAACGATCGGGATGTCGGGGCCCACCCGTTGCCGTACCTCGCGGATGATCTCCCCCTCGGGATCGTCGTTCCCTTCGGCCAATGCCGCCCCGTGCAGAGGCAACAGCACGCCATCGACGGGCAGGATCGCATCGAACCTCTCCAGCAATTCGTCCCGGAGTTCCCGATAACAGTCGTCAACGATCGGCCCACCGGCACAGGCCGAGGCAAACAACAGCGGCAACGGCTCGGCCCCCGTCTCGCGGAGCACATCCAGCATGCCCCCGACCACGCTGGTCGTGGCCAGCAGCATGTCCGCTCCACGAACCAGCTCGGTCGACTCGTAGGCCTCCATGTCGATCGGAATCCCGCCCAGGTGATTGCACTCGGTCAGAATTCCCCCCACCGCGATTCGCATCTCTTCGGTCTCCTGCAACAGGGCGGACTGGCGGCGGGGACCTCGGCGTAGCGACCGAGACGTTGGGACCAGGCAACCGGTCACATCCCGCTCAGAACAATTCGTCGACCACCGATCCTCGTGGCAGCATCGGCATCGGCCGCCCCTGGGCAATGAACTCAGCCTTGGGGTCCAAGCCCAGGGCGTGGTAGATGGTCGCCACGAAGTCGGCCACATCGACGGGTCGATCCGAAGGCACGGCGCCGAACTTGTCGCTGGCTCCAATCACTCGCCCGGCCTGGATGCCCCCGCCACCAAGAGTCACGCTGAAGCAGCGGCCCCAGTGATCGCGGCCGGGGCCTCGCTTGTTCGTGTTGATCCTGGGCGTCCGGCCGAACTCGCCGGCGGTGATCACCAGTGTCGACTCGAGCATCCCGCGGTCATCGAGGTCTGCCAGCAGTGCCGAGTAGCTGTTGTCAAAGACGGGGAGTTGCCGATCGAGGTGGGGGAAGATCCCCCAGTGGTGATCCCAGGCATAAATCCCCGTCTCGACGTACCCCTTGATCGTGACAAACCGCACCCCCGCTTCGACCAGTCGTCGAGCCAGCAGCATTCCCTGTCCGACGCGGTTGCGGCCGTAGGCATCCCGCAGCCGGTCCGGTTCCCGCGACAGGTCAAAGGCATCCTTGGCTCGCCGCGACGTCGCGAGGCTGAGTGCCCGCTGGGTGAACGCATCCTGTGTCCTGGCGAATTCCAGCTGCCGCTCGCGGCCGGCCTGGAAGCGATCCAGCGACTCCAGTAGGCTCCTGCGACCCGACAGCCGGCTGACGTCCACGTTGTCGGAGGTATCAAAGGCTTGCACGGAAAAGTCGTCGTCGTTGGGATTCTGCGTGATCGAGAAGGGGTTGTAGGCCTGGCCCAGGAAGCCGCCAAAGCCCGGCGCGGTGTAGGCCGGGTGCTTCATCTGGCCCATCTGCACAAACGGCGGCACCGGCGCCCGCTGCGGCTGCTGCAGGCTCAGGACCGCCCCGATCCCCGGTGCCTGCAGGTTCTTGTCGACCGGGCTCCCGCACATGATGTGCACATCGCCCTCACCGTGCTTCGAGGTGTAGGACTGCATCGAACGGATCAGCGAGAACTTCTCGGCACAGCCACGCAACCGGGGCAGCCGTTCACTGAGTTGCAGACCGGGCAGGCTGGTCGAGGCCGGTGAATACAGGCCGCGAACTTCCTCGGACATGTCCGGCTTCATGTCGAACATGTCGATGTGGCTGGCTCCGCCCTGCAGGAACATGAAGATCACGTTGATCCGCTTGCCCGAACGGCCTTCAGCGTCGTTGGCCAGGACATCCGAAAGCGAAAGTCCCAGTGGAGAAATCGCGGCCAGGGTCAGACCCCCCACCTCGAAGAACTCGCGACGATCCGACCCCTGCCTCATCATGTCCCCGTCCATCGAACCAGCTGAACACACCCACGATACAGGAATCGTATCGGCTCACCCCAGTCGGGACCATAGCCAGAAAACACGACCGCTGACGACCAGCTACTCGCCCGGTTCGCTCCAATCCAGCAAGGCCCCCACGATCTCCCGGTCTCCCTGGTCCAGCCGGGCATACACCTGCGGCAATTCGTGCCAGGCAAAGCGATGTGTCAGCATCGGGCCGATCGCCAGGCGGCCACGCGCCAGCAGGTCCAGGCTCAGGCCGACCGAGGCCCGCTGGTCCCAGCGACTCCCCTCGGAAGGATACCCGTAGGTAGTCACCAGGCTCAGTCGCTTGCCCAGGAACCCCTGGCCGAAGGGATTGAAATCCGGCTGCTGAGTGTGCCGCGATACGATCACCACCCGGCCATCGGTCCGAGTCAACTCCATCGCCGTGCGGATCGTCGTCCAGTTCGAACCGGCCTCCAGTGCCAGGTCGGCTCCCACGCCATCAAAGAGCGACAGCACCTGGTCCTGGTACCCGTCCACCGCCGGCGACACGGCCAGGTCGGCGCCCATCTCTTTAGCAATCTCGAGCCGGGCCGGTTCCAGGTCGACCACGGCCGTGCGCAGCCCAAACGCCACGCAGTAGGCCAGAGCCGAGAGCCCGATGACTCCCTGGCCGACGATCACCACGTTACCGCCCGGGGGCGGATCCCCATCTCGCACCGCACGGTGAGCCACCTCCAGGATGCTCAGCATCACAGCATCCTCGTCGGGCACCTCCGAGGGCAGCGGGGTCACCCGCGACGCGTCCATCGTCGCCACCTGGCGATGAGCCGCCGGAAGAAACACCCGGTCACCGACACCGATTCCGGTGACCGACGAGCCCACCTCGATCACGTCGCCGACCATCGAATAGCCGTTCTCCGTCGGCAGCTCAAACGGCACCCGTTCGTGCAGGAACTTTCCCTCGTCGTCGACCGGGATCGCCCGGTAGACCCGCAACTCGGTGCCGGCGCTGATCGCCGTCAGGCGGGCGCGGACCAGCACGCCGCAGGCCTCGCACCCAGGCTCTGACACCTCCTGGAACTCAGCCTGCTTCGCCCCGGTGACGATCAACTGCTTCATCGATCACGCCGCCCTGATGCACTCCGACCCATCGGCCGCGAACTAGTCGAGCCGC
>CAUZJR010000008.1:0-30923 GCA_963580005.1 Planctomycetota bacterium | reverse complement strand
TACCTGACGGCGAAGCGATATCGCCGGACGTCCGCGTCACGGTCGATTTGACCGCGCTCCTCCGAGCCGTCGAATCTGTTGTCGAACGGGCCGTGGAGCGGCAGATGCGTCTGCTAGCGATCTCAGACGATGATCATCCACAGCTCCTCTACTCCGAACGACAGGCGGCCGAGCGGTTAGGGCTCACGCCGACGGCACTCAAGGAAGAGCGGCTGAAGGGGCGGATCGATTTTCTCAGCCGCGGTCGCCAAGTCAAGTACTTGCCCGAGCACCTGGTTCGGTACCAGACGAGCTGGGAACGGACAGCCGATCAGTGATCGTTGTGTCCGAGACGGCACTCGTGCCAAACCCGATATCCGCTGACGTTCACCGCGCGTTCGTCGACGCTCGACAGCGTCGCTTCTAATCAATTGGTGTGTTCAATAGGAGGTAGATATGGCTTCTGCATGGGTCACGAGAGAATGGATGGATGGCAAGAACCGTTGCCGCAAGAGAGCGGCGAACGGGATGAAGGGCGTCAGCGGCAAAGACCGATTCGTGGTCGAGTGGACCGAGCCTGATGGACAGCGGCGTCGCGAGAAGATCCCCGCGACCGGCCGCGTGGCAAAAAGACTGGCCGACCAACTGGTCAGGAAGATCAACTCGGAACTGACGCTCGGCACCTACGATCGCAACCGGCGACAGCCTTGGTTGGAGTTTCGTGTCGAGTTTGAGCGTCTCGTTCTGCCGGCAAAGCGACCGGCGACCCAACGGCTGACGCGGGATACGCTGGATCTATTCGAGAGGCTCTGCCACCCCAGGTACGTGGAGGAAATACGGACACGAACGATCGACAGGTTCAAGTCAATGCTGGGGATTCGCCGCGGGCGGAATCCCGGCTCGACACTCTCGCCCTGCACGGTGAACCGACACCTTCGCCACCTCAAGGCCGTGCTCAACAAGGCGGTGAAGTGGGAGGCCTTGTCCAAGCTGCCGGAGTTCGCATTCCTGGATGAGCCAGAGAAGGAAACGGTGTACTTGCCGCCGGACGAGTTTGGTCGCATCTATGTCGCGTGCGACGACGCCAAGTACCCTGTCGGGCGGGCGTACAACCCGTCGGAATGGTGGAGGGCACTCATTGTCTCGGGCTACATGACTGCGATGCGGATCACCGAGATGCTCACACTCCCGTGGGAAGACGTGCATCTCGACGACGCGTTCCTGGTCGTCCGCCACCGGCACACCAAGGGCAAGCGTGACGACCTCATCCCGCTGCATCCGGTGGTCATCGAGCATCTGCGGCTGATCACCGACTACGGGGCGTTGGTATTTGACTGGCCGATGTCGCGAACAACGCTTTGGGCGGAGTGGGCTCGGATTCAGCGGGCGGCGGGCGTGCACCGTCCCTGCCACGAGGATCACGTGCACACCCCGCGGTGCCACGTTTACGGCTTTCACTCGCTCAAGAAGGCCTGTGGGACGCTCAACGCCACGCTGTTGCCCAAGGCGGTCCTGAACGCGTTCATGCGGCACCGCTCGTTCGCCACGACGGAGAAGTACTACTTGAACCGCGACGCCCTCGCGAAGGGCGTGACGGATCAGATGTTCGTCCCAGACGTTTTGCGGACGGATTCTTGATCGGCGATGAGGCGCTGGTGAGGCGCGACCATTTGGCCCGCCTCACCAGTTTGACGTAACTCAGTGGCCGAGGTGGGATTCGAACCCACACACCCCTTACGGGATACGGGATTTTAAGTCCCGTGCGTCTGCCAGTTCCGCCACTCGGCCGTCAGAGGGCAGCCTTGCGGTGGGCGGGTGGGGTCCGAAAGGCTGAGGGTTGTCTAGTTCCACGCAGCTAAATCGGACCGGGCCTGGTCAATCAGCCTCTCCAATGCGACCAGATCGTCACTGGGAGCCGACTTGGCACAACTCTGCAGCATCCCCAACGCACGGTCGGGGTGTCCGGCCTTGAGCGTCACCAGGGCCAGGTCGCGGCGTTGGGCGTACGAGGCGGGTTCGAGCAGGGTCAGCCGCTGCTGCACCGACAGCGCCGGCTTCCAATTCTCGTGCTCGAGGTAGATCGCCTTGAGGTTGTTGAGCATTCTCTGGATGATCTGACGCGGCCGGGCCGGGGCCAGGGCCGGAACGAGCTGTTCGTGGGTCAGCCCGGTGAGCTGGTTCAGCCAGGCCAGACACTCGTCGAGTTCCATCACGCGGCCGCTCGAGAAGGCATCGACAAACAGCGGTCCCGCGGGTGCGTCGAGCCGGCAGAGAAAGTGCACCGGTGCCGCGACTCCTTCGAGCCGAATCTTCAACCTCCGGGCCACGGCCATGTAGATCAGCGAGAGGCTGATCGGGATGCCGCGGCCGCTGGCGATCACCTCCGAGAGGAAACTCCCCTCGACGGTACGAAACGCCTCGGCGCTGCCGGTCAGCCCGTGGCTTCCCGAGAGGCATCCGGCGAGGGATTCGAGCATGTCCTGTTCGTCTGCAGCGCGAGCCATCGGGCCGGCCAGTTCCTGGGCCCGGTCGTCGAACCACTTCAGCGTGTCACCAAAACTCAGCGACGGGCAGCGATCTCGAGCCAACTCGAGCGCCGCGACTTCCAGGTCCACGTCGTCCTGGCGAACCAGCAACTTTGCGAATTCTTCATCCGCGGCAAAAACAGACTCGGCATCAAACGACGGCACCCTGGAACTCCCCATGCGAGTTGTCACGAGACGTGCCAGCACGACGCGGACGTCGGTGGCACCGGCGGAATTCTAGCCCGGTCAGCCTCCGGCGACAATCGGATTCCCGGTCGGTTTGTGAGACTCGAGGCACTTCGGCGTGCTGCGTTGGCGCGGGTCGGGGTGAGCGTCAAGATGGACCGTCGGCTGGGACCCGGACTTTCGGACTTCAGCTCCCCAGCCACCCATTCACGGAGACAGCTCGATGATTCGCCCGCGTGTGCATGCCTCACCGTTGACCTGCCTGGCCCTGGGTCTTTGTCTGCTGCTGGGCTGTGGTGATCCGAGTGGCCCCGAGACCGCCCCGGGGGCCGGTGACTCTGTGTCCGGAGGCGGCCAGCAGGAGGGTCAGACCGGCGGCGGGTTGCTGAAGGTCGGTGGCAAGAAGCAGGAAATGGGCAACTACATCATCCTGGGAACGCTGACCGACCAGTTCGATCGAGCCCAGTCCAAGGCCAACGTCGAGGACACCCTGGCCAAGCACTCGGACATCGACGCGATGGTCGGCCTGTTTGCCTACAACCCCGTCGACATCCTCGAAGCACTCGGGCAGGCCGGTCGCCTGGGCGAGAAGCAGAAGATCCAGGTGATCGCCTTCGACGAGGCCGACGAGACCCTGCAGGGGATCAAGGACGGGACGGTGCACGGCACCGTGGTCCAGAACCCCTACGAGTACGGGTACCGGTCGATCGAGGTGCTGGCGGCGCTTGAGAGCGGCAAGACCGATGTGATCCCGGAAAACAAGTTCATCGACATCCCGGCCCGCAAGATCCGGCAGGCCGAGGTCGACGCGTTCTGGAGCGACCTGAAATCGAAGGTCCAAGGCGATGCGAAGAACGAGACGAAGCCGGGCAAGCCCCGTTTTGCCTACGTCACCAACGGAGTCGCCTCGTTCTGGACCATCGCCAGCAAGGGAGTGACCGCAGCGGGCGTCAAGCTGGGGGTGAACACCGACGTGTTGATGCCGGCCGAGGGCATTGCCGACCAGAAGCGGATGATCGAGGACCTGATCACACGAGGCGTACAGGGGATCGCCGTCAGCCCGATCGATGCCAAGAACCAGGTCGCGCTGCTGAACCAGGCCGCCGAAAAGACCCGGCTGATCACTCACGACTCAGACGCCCCCGACGCCAACCGGCTGGTCTACATCGGCGTGGACAACTACTCGGCAGGCCGGATGTGTGGCGAGCTGGTCCGCGAGGCCTTGCCCCAGGGTGGCAAGGTGATGCTGTTCATCGGGCGGCTCGAACAGGACAACGCGCGGCTGCGTCGCCAGGGCGTGATCGATGCCTTGCTGGGCCGCGAGCCGGATTCGACACGGTTCGACCCCGCCGACAAGGTCCTCGAGGGCCGCTAGGCCAACTGATGACCGACGCCACCAGAGAACCCCGCCCGCCCCGCCTGCTCGACGTCCGCGCCGTCAGCAAGCGGTTCCCCGGCGTGCTGGCTCTGGATCGGGTCGACCTGGTGCTGGACCCCGGCGAGGTGCTGGGGGTGATCGGCGAGAACGGGGCGGGCAAGAGCACGCTGATGAAGATCCTGGCCGGGGTCCAGCCGGCCGATGGCGGCCTTGTGCTCGTCGACGGGGCGCCGATCGAGATCGACGGCGTCGAGGCGGCGCTTGGGGCCGGCATTGCCCTGATTCACCAGGAACTCAACCTCGCCGACAACCTCGATATCGCAGCCAACATCTTCCTGGGCCGCGAGCCCTGCCGGGGACCAGGAAGGGTGCTGATCGACCGGGGGCGGATGCTCAGCGATTCGCGACAGTTCCTCGAGATGGTCGGGCTGGACAGGGATCCCTCGACGGTGGTCTCGGAGTTGACCATCGGGCGGCAGCAGATGGTCGAAATCGCCAAGGCGCTCTCGGTGGATGCCCGGGTCCTGATCATGGACGAGCCCACCTCGAGCCTCTCGCAAAGCGAAGCCGAGAGCCTGTTCGAGGTGATCGGTCAACTGCGTGATGCGGGCAAGAGCATCGTTTACATCTCGCACCGGCTCGGCGAGGTGACTCGACTGGCCGACCGAGTCACGGTGCTCAGGGACGGCCGCAATGCCGGTGAACTGGATCGGCAGGAAATCAGCCACGATGCGATGGTCCGGCTGATGGTCGGCCGGGACATCGAGGAGTGGGATCGCGAATCGGACCGCGAGCCCGGCGAGGTGGTGCTCGAGGCCCGGGGTCTCCGCTCGCCGGCCTTCCCAGCTCACCGGCTCGACTTCGCACTGCGGCAAGGCGAGATCGTGGGGTTGGCCGGATTGGTCGGAGCCGGCAGGACCGAGTTGTTGCAGACGCTGTTCGGGATCACCCCGGCGTTGGATGGGCACTTGAGGATCGGCGACATCCCGCTGCTGCCCCAGGACCCTCGCGCGGCGATCTCTGCCGGCATGGCGCTGGTGCCCGAGGACCGCAAGCAGCAGGGGCTGGTGTTGGGGATGGCGGTCCGAGAGAACATCAGCCTGCCCTCGCTGAAACGCGACTCCGGCCCCGGCGGGTTCCTGGACCGGGGCCGCGAAAGGGAATCCTGTGGCCGGATGATCGAGCGGTTGCGGGTCAAGACGCTCGGCCCAGAACAGGTGGTGCAGTATCTCTCGGGAGGCAACCAGCAGAAGGTGGTGCTGGGCAAGTGGTTGGCGATGGAACCCCGGGTGCTGTTGATGGACGAACCGACGAGAGGGATCGACGTGGGGGCCAAGCAGGAGATCTATGCCCTGATGGAGGAACTGGCGGCCCGGGGTGTGGCGATCCTGTTTGTGTCGAGTGAAATGGAGGAGGTGCTGCGGATGTCGGACCGGGCACTGGTGATGCACGAGGGACGGATCGCCGGGGAACTGGACCGGGACGTGCTGGGGGGATCCGAGGGCGAGGAGGCGGTGATGCAACTGGCCACCGGGGCAGCGTCTGCCAGGGCGATGGAGGCGGACGGATGAAACAGGTGCTGGGCATTGGCGGGCTGTTGCTGGTGGTGTTCGTGGCGACGGCGTTAATGAGCGACGCGTTCCTGAAGCCGTTCAATCTCGAGAACCTGATGAAGCGATCGGCCCTGTTCGGGATCATCTCGATCGGCGTCGCCTTCGTGATCATCACCGGCGGCATCGATCTCTCGATCGGTTCGATCATCTGCCTGGTCGGGTGCGGTCTGCCGTTTCTGCTGCAGGTCGAGTATGTCGCGGTGGGCCAGGTCCCGGTGGTGTCGGTGACAGCCGAGACCGGCACACTCGAGTTGGCCCGGCCACCGAGGGGGCTGTCTGTCGGTGACCGGATCGGGTTGGCCGGGGGCAAGAAAGAGAATGTCGGCGTGTATCTGGTGGCATCGGTCACCGGCACCAGCGTGGTACTCGAAGCGGGCCCCGAGTCCGACGACAGCGGCGGTCGGCTGACCAGGATTCTTCGGGCTGAATCCGGCTCGACCTTCGTGACGGTACCCGGTCACGGGTTGCAGGTGCGAGACCGCGTGACGTTTGTGTTGGAGGACGGTCACGAGGGAGCCACGGCACGGGTGCTGTCGGTCGAGGGAGATCGCCTGGGCCTCTCGGAGGCACCTCCAGGCGAGTTGTCGGGACTGTATGGACTTTATCGCCGACCCTGGACCAGCGTGCCGGTGGCCCTGGGGATTGTGCTGGGCGCGTCGCTGGCGATCGGCCTGTTCCACGGCTTGCTGATCGCCAAGCTGAAGTTGCAGCCATTTGTGGTGACGCTGTGCGGTCTGCTCTTGTACCGCGGCATCACGCGGGGTTTCACCCAGGACCAGACCCAGGGCCTGATCGACGAGTACCCGACGCTGAAACTGATTGCCACGGCGCAGCTGGCCCGGATCCCGATGACGTGGGGGCTGCTGGTGGTCGGTGGCGTGATGCTGGTCGGTGCGTTGGCCTGGGGCGTGACGATTCGTCGTCGGGTTGGTGCAGCGCGAGTCTCGTGGGGGGACCTGGCGATGCCGGCAGTGACACTGGCGATGGGCGTGTCGCTATTGGGCTGGGGCGTGGGCACGATTTCGCCTCTTGAGACTCTGGCGATCGAGGCCAGAGAGCGGGAGGAGGTGCGGGTGGACCTGCCCAGGAGGACGACTCGCGTGAGCATGCAGGCCCGGGCACCGGGCTCGGACTGGGTCACCCTGGCCGAGACTCAGGTGGAGGAATCGGAGACGATCCAGGAGCTGACCGTGCCGTCGCTCGAGACGATCCGCGGTGCCAGGCCGGGAGACTGGTCGCAGCTGCAGGTGGTGGTACTCGAGCGGGCCCGGCTCGAGATCGGCCTGCCGGCTCCGCTGGTGATCCTGCTGGTCGTGGCCCTGATCGCCTCGGTGTTTCTCAACCGCACCATCTACGGCCGCTACCTGTTGGCGATGGGGAACAACGAGGAGGCGGCTCGCTACAGCGGGATCGACACCGATCGGATGATCATCCTGGCGTATGTGATCTGTGCCGGGTTGGCGGGATTGGGCGGAGTGCTGTTCGTGCTCGATATCAACTCGGCCCAGCCGGTCGACTTCGGCAACTTCTACGAGTTGTATGCGATCGCCGCGGCGGTACTGGGTGGCTGCAGTCTCCGCGGGGGCGAGGGGACGATCGTGGGGGTGGTGATCGGAGCGGCGTTGATGCGGGTGCTGAAGAACATGATCACGCTGGTGGACTGGATGCCGACCTACATCGAGTACGCCATCATTGGAGCGGTGATCCTGGCCGGTGTGATCGTCGACGAGCTGGTCAAGCGGGCCGCGGCCAGGCGGCGGTTGACTCGGATCCGCGGCGGTGGCGACGAGTCGGGCCGGTGATTGGCGTGGCGATGAGGATCCGGCGACGGGTAAGATCGGCTCATCGCCTTCATTTCAGGAAGCCGGGACACCGCGATGAATGACACGACGCTGAAGAGACGGGCCCGAGTCGTTGGACTGGTGGCTATCGGCCTGCTGGTCGGGGGGCTGGTCGGGGTGTTTTCGCACGAGGCTGTTGCCGAGATCAAGGGTCGGTCGCGGCTGCCTCGGGTTCCCGAGGGGTTCACGATCGAGGTGGCTGCGGCCTCGCCGCTGGTCAAGCACCCGATGCTGGCCGGGTTCGATCATCGTGGCCGGTTGTTCATCGCCGCGAGTTCGGGCCAGAACATCCGCTCCGGCGACCTGGTCAAGGATCCTCCCAACCTGGTCCGGATGATCGCTGATACCGACGGGGATGGGGTCTTTGACCGCAGCACGATTTTCGCCGACAAAATGACTCTGCCGATGGGCGCGTTGTGGCACCGTGGTGCGTTGTACGTGGCCAGCCCGCCCAACATCTGGCGGCTGCGTGACCTGGACGACGACGGAGTGGCCGATGAGCGAACGATCCTGGTCGACACGTTCGGATTCAGCGGCAACGCAGCGAGCGTGCACGGCTGCTTCCTGGGCCCCAACGGCCGGCTGTACTGGTGCGACGGTCGTCATGGCCACGAGTTCCGAGACAAGGACGGATCGGTGACCAGCAAGGGCAAGGCCGCCAGGATCTTCAGCTGCCGGCTCGACGGTAGCGATGTGCAGACCTGGTGCGGTGGAGGGATGGACAACCCGGTCGAAGTGGATTTCACGGCGACCGGTGAGATGATCGGCAGCGTCAACATCTTCCTGGGTCGGCCTCGAGCCGATTGTCTGGTGCACTGGGTCGATGGCGGGGCCTACCCGAGATATGACCAGGCGTGCGTGGCCGAGTTCCCCAAGACCGGCCCGCTGATGCCACCGTTGGCGCGGATGGGTCACGTGGCGGTGTCGGGCATGGCCGTGTACCGCTCGAAGGAATTCGGGCCCGGCTACCGGGGCAACATCTTCACCACGCTCTTCAACACTCACAAGGTGGCCCGCAGCGTGGTCACCCGCGACGGAGCCACGTTCCGCACAACCGAGAGTGATTTCCTGGTCAGTGACGATCCCGATTTTCATCCCACCGACGTGCTCGAGGACGCCGACGGCAGCCTGCTGGTGATCGACACCGGAGGCTGGTTCCGGATCGGGTGTCCGGTGTCGAAGGTGGCCAAGCCGGAAATCCACGGCGCGATTTACCGGATCCGCCGCAAGGGGGCTCACAAGGTCAAGGACCCCCGCGGCAGCTTCCTCGACGTCGCTCGCCTGACCCCCGCCGCACTGGCCCGTCATCTCGACGATCCCCGCCCGGTGGTTCGCGAGCGGGTGATCGATCGCCTGGCGGTGGCCGGGATCGACGCGATCAAGACGCTCGAGGGCGTATTGTCCGAACAGGGATCGAAGTCGATGCGCCGACGACTGGGCGCGGTCTGGTCGTTGTCGCGGATCGAGCACGACAGGTCGCTGGGCTCCATCCGCAAGGCTCTGCAGGATGCCTCGCCGGAAGTCCGAGTGGCGGCGTCTCGGTCGCTGGGCACACGCGGTGATCGTGCCGCGGTGCCAGGCCTGGTCAAGCTGCTCGCCGGCGACACCTCACCGGCGGTCCGCAGACAGTCGGCGACCGCGCTGGGGCAGATCCTGCACGTGGCCGGGGTTTCGGGCACGGCCGCGACCCGTGCCCCCACGGTGGCCTCGTTGCTCTCCGCTTCGGCGCGACCCGGGATCGATCGATTCGAGGAACACTCGCTGCTGTTTGCTGTGATCCGCACCAACGATCCTGCTGCCACGCGGCCGTTGCTGTCGGATCGCCGTCCGGCGATCCGCCGCGCCGCACTGATGGCACTCGACCAGATGTCAGACGGCAAGTTGACTCGCGAACTGGTGGTGCCGTTGCTGGATACCGACGATCCCGACCTGCAGCAGGCGGTGCTCGAGGTGATTGGTCGTCACAAGGGCTGGGCCGACCAGACACGAGGCCTGCTGGAGACGTGGTTGTCGGAGAAGACAATTGCTTCGGATCGCTCGGCGGTCATCCGCGGCTTCCTGCTGGCCCAGCAGGGCGCGGAGGCGATCCAGGGTTTGGTGAGTGAGCGGTTGGGAGATAGCGGGCTGGGCCTTCCGGCCCGGCGGCTGCTGGTCGAGGTGGTGGGTCGTTCGAGCCTCGAGGCATTGCCCTCGGGCTGGCACGAGGCTCTGGTGAAGTCGTTGGGACACGATGATCGGGTGATCCGCGAGGGTGCGGTGCGGGCGTTGGCCTCGCGGCGCTTGGTCGGACCGGAACTCGAGGGCCTGATTGATGACACCGGTCAAGCCTCGGCCCTGAGGGTCGCGGCGTTGGCGGGGTTGGCCGAAAAACCGCTGGGAGCTCGACGGTTCGGGTTCGTCATGAAACAACTGGATGCCGAGTTACCGGCTCTGTCGAGGCTGGCGGCGGCGCGGGTGGCGGCGGCGGTGCGATTGAGCAAGTCTCAACAGGTCCAGCTGGCCTCACGCATCAAGACCGCCGGGCCGCTCGAGCTGCCCGTGCTGCTGAAGGCCTGTCGCGACCTCGGTGATGCCGATGTGGCCTCGGTGGTGCTCGGGAGTCTCGAGTCGGCCAGGTCGGGCGACAGCCTGGCGGCGGCGGATTTGATCGGTGCGGTCGAGGCTCTGCCGGCTCCGCTGCGGGACCGGGGTCAGAAGCTGCTGGCCCGGGTCGACGGGAAGCTGGCAGCGCGCAGGGCGGCGTTGAAGGGCCAACTGGCGGGCCTGGCTGGTGGCGACGTCGAGCGTGGCCGAGCGATCTTCTTTGGCAAGAAGGCGGCCTGCAGCGGATGCCACGCGGTGGGCACCCGCGGCGGACGGGTCGGTCCGGGTCTCACCACCATCGGCGACATCCGGCAACCGGCTGATCTGCTCGAATCAATCGTGCTGCCCAGTGCCTCGTTCGCCCGCGGGTTCCGTTCGTACACGGTGGCCACCGAGTCGGGCCGCGTGTACACCGGGGTGATCAGCCGCGAGACGACCGAGGCGATCTGGATCAAGGCGGCAGACCTCTCGGAGGCCCGAGTGCCCCGCAGCCAGGTCGAGGCGATCAGGGAGTCATCCACGTCGATCATGCCCCAGGGCCTCGACAAGACCTTCTCGCCGGCACAGCTCGCCGACTTGCTCGCGTTTCTGCGAAGTTGCCGGGCCGCCGCTGCGACCCCCACGACTGCCAAGTAGCCTGCTTCTCACCTCAAGACGTGCCGCAAAGACCATGTCCCGCGAAGCGATCTTCGAAGCCAGCCTCGACTACTTCCTGGGCCCGATCCGTGAGTTTCTTCACGACGAGACGGTGACCGAGGTGATGGTCAACGGGCACGACGAGATCTACATCGAGCGTCGTGGCCAGTTGATCCGCACCGAGGCGTCCTTCATCAGCCCCGATGCGTTGCTGTCGGCCGTCCACAACGTGGCTCAGTACGTGGGCCGCGAGATCGATGAGGATCGGCCGGTGCTCGACGCGAGGCTGCCCGACGGATCGCGGGTGCATGCGGTGATTCCTCCCAGTGCCCGCATCGGGACCTACCTGACCATCCGCAAGTTCCAGCGCGACATCATGGGCCTGGGCGATTTCGTGAGACTGGGAAGTCTCTCGGAAGTGGCTCGCGAGTTCCTCGAGTTGTGCGTCGTGCTGCGGAAAAACATCGTGGTGGCCGGAGGCACCGGGACGGGCAAGACCACGATGCTCAACGCGGTCTCCACAGCGATCCCCGAAGCAGAACGGATCGTGGTGATCGAGGACAGCTCGGAATTGAGACTGGCTCAGACCCACTGCCTGTATCTCGAGAGCCAGCAGGCGGACAAGCAGGGTGAGGGGGGACTGGGGATCCGTGACCTGTTCCGAGCCAGCCTCAGGATGCGGCCGGACCGAATCCTGGTCGGCGAGGTGCGTGGGGGTGAGGCTCTGGACATGGTGCAGTCGATGATCAGTGGCCACTCGGGCAGCCTGACCACCGTGCACGCCACGTCGCCTCGAGACGCCCTGGTGAGGCTCGAGACTCTCTCGTTGATGTCCGACGTCGAGTTGCCCGTCTACGTTGCCAGGGCCCAGGTCGCCTCGGCCATCCACCTCGTGGTCCAGCTGTCGAGGTTCTCGGAGGACGGATCGCGGAAGGTGACCCGGATCACCGAGGTGTTCGGGTTGGATGAGACGAACCGGTACCAGGCCCAGGACCTGTTCGTCAGCCGGCTGACCGGCCGGGATGAGAACGAGATGCTGACGGCCGACCTGTCGCCCACCGGAACACGGCCGACGTTTGCCGACGAGCTGTCCGAGTACGCTCTCGAGCACCGCGCCGAGCTGACCCGCTCGATCTGGGGCCTGGATGGCTAGCTGCCTTCCTCCGAGCCGCTTGAGCTGACAAACCTCAGCTCGCCTTAGGCTTTGCCTTCGGCTTGTCCTTGGGCTTCGCTTTCGGCTCGTCTTTAGGTTTCGCCTTCGGCTTGTCCTTGTCCTTGGCCTCGGGCTTATTCTTGTCGATATCCGAACCGCTGCGGGTCGACACGTTGGTTTTCGCATCGGCGAGTGCGGGGTCGCCGGCATCGAGCTTGATGCGGCGGACCGTGGCGACCATTTGCCGGATCAGGTTCTCTTCAGCACTGAGTCCCTGGTTGCCGAGGATCTTCTTGGCCTGCGTGTTGACATGGTAGAGCGTCGCCAGCAGGATCTGGACATCGTCTTCGAAGTCCCTTTGCAAGCCGACTTCCAGGACCGCCACCAGTTCTTTGACTGCTCGTTTGCGGACCTCCTCGTCCTGGGAATTCAGTTCGGCGAACGTCTTTTCAAGCTGTGGCTTGCTTTGCCGGAGCATCGTCACGAATTTCTTTTCGGTTGCTGGGAACCGTTCGTCGATCATCCCATTGAGTTGATCGACGGCGTGGTCCTCGAGCACTTTTCTCACGGTCGGCAGACCGTCGATGGCGGTCTGATTCAGCTGCTTGGCGACATCCTTGGAATTGTTCTTGGCAAAGTCGGTCGCGAACCTGCGGAGTGCAGGAATCCCCTCGTCTTCCAACAGGACTTCGATTCTGGGAACGACGAGCTTGGGATCGAGCAGTTCGTCCATCTGCGGCAGGCCGTAGAGGAAGAACCCCGAGACCATCACCAGCAGCAGGCCTCCGACACCGAGCGTCAAGTTGGATCCACTATTGATCCGGGCTGAGACCGAGCCAATTCGAGAGTGGGCTCGTTCGAGGCCTGACTCGATTCCGACGTCATCGGTCGGAGCCAGCGGAGCCTGAGTCTCCTCGGGTTCGGCTTCGGCCGGGGCCACTGGAGCCTCGCCGGAAGTTTCTTCGGAAGACTCTTCAGAGGTCTCTTCCTCGGGGGTGGCATCCGAGGATGCGTCATCGGTTGGGTTGGAATCTTCGGGTGTTTGTGGTTCTTCGATATTCATCAGAGGATCTCCCGTTTCAGGAAGTCATGGTGTTGAGATGCAGGTCCGGTCCGGCACCTGGTTGCGGTGCAGCGGGTCAGGGAGTCGCCAGGTCCTCATCACCGGGGGCGCTGATCAGCTTCAGCTTGAGCAATTCCAGCACCTGTCCCACGAAGCGACTGGTCAGGTCTTTTTCGTCGGTCTTCTCATCCGGAGGATCGGCGATCGGGAATTCTTCGTACGAGGCGTACAGCGTTCCGAACTCGTCCTCGAGCGGACCGATGTAGTACTTGTCGATCAGCTCGTCGATGGCTTCCCTGGTCCGGGCGATGACCCGGGCCCGACGTGCCTCGTCCTGCAACGTGGGGAATTCCTTCTTGAGCATGTCTTCGTTGCGCTGGAGCGCCTTTTCGTAGTGAGCCAGCAGTGCTTCCTTGAAGCGGATCCTGATGTTCGACTGGAACTTGTCCCGCTCGGTGATGAACGCCTCCTCGATGCGAGGCGAGTCGGCCTGCAGTTGGGCCTTGAAGTTCGCGATCAGGTCCGGTTCGACCCGTTTCCAGGTCGCGGTGAGCTCGTTCTGGTAGAGCAGCTGGTTCTTGGAGTAGCTGTCGACCAGGGCCGCGTACATCTTGTCCTGCCACTGCTTGTCTTCGATCTGTGACACCGTGTCGTAGCTCTTCCAGAGCACAGCGGTGACCAGCACGAGCACAAACAGCAGCATGCCGCGGCCGATGTTTCGGGATCGCAACCACGCGGCCTCGAGCACCGTGGCTTCGGCTTCGAGTTGCGCGACGCGTTGTGCCAGCTCAGTCGACACCGATTCGTTTGAAGCCTCAGACATGGCCCGCCTCCTTCTGTTACAGAAAACAAATGAAATCAGGAAAACAGAGAGCGTGACGCTGAAAACGCGTCACGGAGGTCGAGTGATGAGCACAGAATCGTGCAACGGTCAGACTACCTCAGCGGGTTTTGAAAAGATAAACGTAACCGGGTTGTTGTTGCCGTCGCGGACTCTCGAGTCACAAAAAAACCGCGGATTCCTCGAATGAGGAACCCGCGGTTGGTGGTTGGCGTCGGCCGAGGCCTGTGAGGCTGCGACCTGGGGCTGCTAGACCTCGATCTCGTAGCCCTTGCGCTGTTCGCGGCCCTGCCAGGCGTTGGCGGCCGGATCGCCGGTGATGGTGTGGGTCTTGGCATCCCAATTCAGCGGCCGTCCGAGTCTGAGTGCGATGTTGGACAGGTGGCAGGTGGTCAAGGCCTGGTGGTGGGTGTAGACATCCGAGATCGGCAGCTCGCGGCTCTTGACGCAATCGAAGAAGTTCTGCATGTGGCTGGTCGGTTTCTTGCCACGGTAGACCTTGACGATGGCATCCTCGGGCAGCGGGTTGGTCTTGAGGTCATCGATGGGAGCCCCGACGATCTTGCCGCGGCTGACGAAGAAGCGGCCCTTTGAGCCTTCGAAGAGGATCCCGTTGCCGTCCTTGGACTTGCTGACGATGTTCATTTCGACACCGTCGGGGAAGTCGCACTGGATCTGGAATCTGTGCGAGCAGTTGTACTCGTTGGCGACTGTCGGGCTGCCGTCCTTAAAGGGCACCGGGTGTTCGGCCATCACCGGTTTGACGGTCAGAGGCCCCTGGCCGGGGCCATTCTGCTGGATCGCCCACTGGGCGATGTCGACGTGGTGAGCACCCCAGTCGGTCAGCTTGCCTCCGGAGTACTCGTACCACCAGCGAAATTCGTAGTGGCAGCGTCGCTTAATGTAATCGACCTCGGTCGTCTGTCCCTGCCACAGGTCCCAGTTGAGACCCTCGGGGACCGATTCGGTTTTCAGGGGTCCGCTGCGAGGTGACCCGCCGATGTCGCAGGTGACTTTCTGCACCTTGCCGATCCGCCCGTCGTGGACCAGGGCGATCGCCTGCAGGAACCGTCGTCCCATCTCGGTCCGCTGCTGGGTTCCGACCTGGAAGACCCGCTTGGTCTTGTCGAGCACCGTGATGATCTGGCGGCCCTCCTCGATCGTCAGCGTCAGTGGCTTCTCGCAGTAGATGTCCTTGCCCGCCTTCATCGCCTCGATGGCGATCTTCGAGTGCCAGTGATCGGGAGTCACGATGGTGACCACATCGATGTCCTTGCGGTCCAGGATCTTGCGGTAGTCTTCGTAGAGGTCGACGGTGGGTTCCTTGCCGTCCTTCTTCTGTGTCCGCTTGACCCGGTCCTGGCCGCGTTTGGCGTGTGCGGCATCGACGTCGCAGACGGCCGCCACATCGCCGAATCGCATCGCCTGAGGTCCGACTCCGCCCCAGCGGCTGCCGGTGCCGATGCAACCCACCACCGGCCGCTCGTTGGCCGACCGATAGGCCGCCTCGGCCGGCTGCGAAGATGTGAACCAGTAGGGCAGGCTCGCCGAGGCCAATGCCGCCGTCGATGTGCCCAGGAACTCGCGGCGCGTGGTGGCGGCGGGGGATGCAGGGGTGTTCATCGAGCAGGTCTCCAACGGGTCCTGTTGAGTCGCCAGTGCTGATCGGGCACGATGCGACGCTCGTCAGTGTAGCGGTCGTCAAGAGAGTATGCAAAACCCTCCTTGACCATCGTTCTGCTCGGGAATCACCGCGGCGGTTGAGCTGTTTTGTGTCGAGGATTCTGGGGGCGGGGGTGGGTTTGCGATCCCGGGCGACTGCCTTCACACTGGCACACCGGGACTCCGGCTGGGCGAGCCGCGTATGAGGCGTCGAGCCTCGCGGGAAGTTCGCCGTATCAACACCACCTTAGAGCCACAACGTGGAGAGACGAGATGAGACTCTGTCGGTTCGAACACAATGGGGCCACGGCGATCGGGTTTTACGGCGAGCAGTGGATCGTACCTCTGCAGGCCGCGGCGACGGCGGTGGGGATCGAGCTGCCCGAGTGCGACCGAATCACGTCGTACTTGCCCGGCGGCGATGGCCGGGGTGCGGTGGTCGCTGTGCAGGAGGCCCTGGCTGAGCAGGGTGAGGGTCGGCTGGAGGAGTTGGGTCTGAGGACCGAGTCGGTCCAGGTCAAGGTGCCGGTGCCCGACCCGTCGAAGCTGCTGCTGCTGGCCGGGAACTACTCGAAGCACATCGAGGAGGGAGGTGGGCAGGCGGCCGAGCGTGAATCGACATTCCCCTACATCTTCATGAAGCCCCCCACCACAACACTCAACGACCCCGGCAACCCGATCCGTATCCCCGAGGTGTCTCCCGATCACATCGACTGGGAACTCGAACTGGGCGTGATCATCGGCACCGAGTGCCACGGGGCGAGCGAGGCGAATGCGCTGGACTTCGTCGCCGGCTACACCGTCGTCAACGATGTCTCGGACCGGAAGTTCACTCCCAACCCCGGACGCAGCGAACGCGAGAAGGACGGGTTCTTCGACTGGCTGCACGGCAAGTGGCACGACTCGTTCTGCCCGATGGGTCCCTGCGTGCTGCCGGCCGACGAATGCGGCGACCCGCAGGGATTGGACCTGAAGCTGACGGTCAACGGCGAGGTCGAGCAGGATGGATCGACCAGCGAGATGGTCTTCCCGGTGGCTGCGATCATCGAGTTCGTTTCGAGTTTCGTGACACTGGTCCCCGGCGACATCATCTCCACGGGTACCACGTCGGGGGTCGGATCGGCCAAGAACAAGTTCCTCCGCTCCGGAGACACCGTCGTGGCCTCAATCGGCGGGATCGGGTCGTTGATCAACCCGGTGGTGTAGTCGGCCGAGTGCTACGCTGATTCGGGAGGGGGATCTTCCAGGGGGTCCTGCTGGGATTCCTTCATCTCGAGTTGTCCCATTTTGCGGTAGAGGTTCGAGCGGTGCAGGCCCAGCAGCCTTGCGGCCTCGGTCATGTTGTCGGCGGCGAGCCGGATCGAGCGTCGGATGTAGTCGACCTGGAATCGGCGAGTCGCTTCGGCGAGTCCGGCGTCGGTGGGCATTTCGGAGTCGGGTTCGCGTCCGGGTGCGAGGATGAAGGCGAGGTCGTCGATTTCGATCTGGTCTCCGGGGCACAGGAACGCGACCCGCTCCATCAGGTTCCTGAGTTCCCGGACATTCCCCGGCCAGGCGTGCCCGGCCAGCCGTTGCAGAGCCTCGGGCGCCAGGCTCAAGGTGGCCCGTCCCGCCTCGACACAGAATTCGCCCAGGAAGTGCTCGGCCAAGGGCAGGATGTCCTCGGGGCGATCGGCCAGGGGGGGGAGTTCGAGCGTGACGACTGAGAGCCTGTAGAAGAGATCTTCTCGGAACCGCTTCTCCTGGACCAGTTGGCCCAGGTCCTGGTTGGTGGCCGCGATCACCCGCACGTTGATCGGGATCGACTCCGAGCCTCCGACACGGGTGATCACCTTGTGCTCGAGGACCCGCAGCAGCTTGGCCTGACCCCCGGGGCTCATGTCACCGATCTCGTCCAGGAACAGCGTGCCGTCGTCGGCGAGTTCGAATTTTCCCTTGCGGGTTTCCACCGCGTCGGTGAAGGCGCCTTTTTCGTGCCCGAACAGCTCGCTTTCGAGCAGCGTTTCACTGAGCGCCGCACAGTTGACCGCCACGAAGGGCTGGTCGGTTCGAGAGCCTCCGACATGCAGTGCCCGGCTGACGACTTCCTTGCCGGTCCCGCTGGGACCCAGCACCAGCACCGGCAGGTCGGTGTTGGCCAGCCGATCGACGGTGTCTCGCAAAGCGATGATCGCCGGACTGTCTCCGATCAGCCGAGCACCTCGGGCGACCTGTTCGGTCAACTGGTCGCGGCTGCGCAACAGTTGCTGGTGCTCCCGCGTGTTGGCCAACGCGACGGCGGCGTGGCCGGCCAGGTGTTCCAGGGCCTCGAGATCGTCGGAGCCGAATCGACCCTCGAGCCGATTGATCAACTCGAAGGCCCCCATCACCTCACCGTCCACGCTTCGTAACGGGACGCACAGCAGGTTGCGAGTCGTGTAGCCGGTCTCCTTGTCGACCTCGGGATTGAACCTCTCGTCGGCCGTCACGTCGTCGACCTGGACCGCCTGTCCGCTGTGGATCACGTCTCCGACCACACCGACATCGTCGGGGATCCTCAGCGTGCCCCCTTCGACTCCCAGGGCCGGACATGCGACCAGGTCTCCACGCTCACGATCACGTACGAAAATGCTGGCCCGGTCGCATTCCAGGAGCCGGGTCGCCTCGGCAGCGATCTGCTCGAGCAGCGGGACCATCTCTCGCATCCCCGCGAAGCCGGCCGAAACCTTGAGTGTCGCCGCGAGTCGATCGGCTCGCTTTGCCGAATGTTCCGACTGGCTCGCCAGGCCTCGAGCCACCGACAGGCCGCGGCCGGCTATGGCCAGCAGCGGCAGCTGCTCTAGGTCGAAGTGGCCGCCGGCAATCAACAGCACCGATGCCGATGTGGCCGAATCGTCCAGCGGAACCGCAGCCGCCGTCCAACCCTGGGGATCCTCGATCGACTCGCCCCCGGCCGCACCCCGGTCCAGGGACTCATCGAGCAACGCCGCCGGCCAACTCGAGGGCCGTTGGCGACCGTACTCGGCATGCAGTTCCCAGCCGGGATTCCGGATGAGTACGCCACACCACTGGGCCGAGAACTCGGTGACCAGCTCGGGAAGCAGCCCGCTCAGAAAACTCTGCTCCTCGGACGACTCGCCGACCGACTGCAGGCAGCGGTCCAACAGACCAATCGCTCGATGAGACGCCCTCGTGTCCAAAGACGGCAACGCGTCACTGAATCTCACCCACTGATCGCTCAAGTGTCAGCCCTTCGACAACAGGTCTGGGGGTGGTCAGTAATCAGAGTGATCTCGGGAATCGGTCCGCCTCGCCGTTTGGCTCACCGATTGATATCACGCTGATCAACCGCGTGGTCAATACGATAGCACGCGAGGGGACTGGTGGCGCGGTTGAGGAGTTGAAGAGAGCGTGTGGCTGTGGTGGGTGATGGTGGTTTGCCGGATGGGTCAAGCCATCGCGTCTCTTTCTGGCCTCTGGGGAGTGCTGTATAAGTGAAGGGTTACCTATTTCGGTCAATCGGAGATGCGAGAGATGAACCAACCGGTCGGTGACGGGCTGAATCGTTACAGCGCCCGGATCACTCAGCCCCGTTCCCAGGGTGCTTCCCAGGCGATGCTCTACGGCACGGGCCTGACCGCAGCGGACATGCAGAAGCCTCAGGTGGGGATTGCGAGCGTTTGGTACGAGGGCAACACGTGCAACATGCACCTGTTGGAGTTGTCCGAGTCGGTCAAGGCTGGGGTCAGCGAGTCGGACCTGGTGGGGATGCGGTTCAACACCGTGGGTGTCAGCGACGGCATTTCGATGGGCACCGAGGGCATGTCGTATTCGCTTCAGTCGCGGGACCTGATCGCCGATTCGATCGAGACGGTGATGGGGGGTCAGTGGTACGACGCGCTGGTGACTCTGCCCGGCTGCGACAAGAACATGCCCGGTTGCGTGATGGCGATGGCCCGGGTGAACCGTCCGGCGTTGATGGTTTACGGGGGCACGATCCAGCCGGGCTGCCTGGGCGACGAGGCGTTGGACATTGTCTCGGCGTTCCAGTCGTACGGTCAGTACCTGGCCGAGTCGATCACTGACGAGCAGCGTCAGGAGATCGTAGAGCGGAGTTGTCCGGGAGCGGGGGCCTGCGGGGGGATGTACACGGCCAACACGATGTCATCGGCGATCGAGGCGATGGGTTTGTCGTTGCCCTACAGTTCATCGATCCCGGCCACCGACCCGGCCAAGCGGGACGAGTGTCAGCGGGCGGGTGCGGCGATCCGTCACCTGCTCGAGGAGGACATCAAGCCTCGCGACATCATCACTCGCCAGTCGCTGGAGAACGCGATGGCGGTGGTGATGGCCCTGGGCGGTTCGACCAACGCGGTGCTGCACCTGGTGGCGATCGCGAGATCGGCTGAGGTCGAGTTGACGATTGACGACTTCCAGGTCACCAGCGACCGGGTGCCGTTCCTGGCGGACCTGAAGCCCAGCGGCCGCTTCGTGATGGCCGACCTGCACGCTGTGGGGGGGACGCCCGCGGTGCTGAAGTTCCTGTTGGCCGAGGGCCTGATCGAGGGAGATTGCCTGACGGTGACGGGTAAGACGCTGCAGGAGAACCTGGCGGATGTGCCCGAGTTGTCTGAGGGGCAGGAGATCGTGAGATCGACTTCGGACCCGATCAAGTCGACCGGTCACCTGCAGATCCTGCGAGGCAACCTGGCTCCCGAGGGTGCCGTGGCCAAGATCACCGGCAAGCAGGGCCTGGTGTTTTCGGGCACGGCCCGGGTGTTTGACTCGGAGGAGCAGATGCTGGAGGCCCTGGAAGAGAACCTGATCGCCAAGGGCGACGTGGTGATCATTCGCTACGAGGGTCCCAAGGGAGGGCCGGGGATGCCCGAGATGCTGACCCCGACCTCGGCGATCATGGGAGCCGGGCTGGGTGACGACGTGGCGTTGATGACCGACGGGCGGTTTTCGGGAGGTTCGCACGGGTTCATTGTCGGCCACATCACTCCCGAGGCCCAGGAGGGTGGTCCGCTGGCTCTGGTCGAGAACGGGGACCGTGTGACGATCGATATCGAGACGCGGCGGATCGACATGGAAGTCAGCGACGAAGATTTGTCGCGTCGCCGCGAGGCATGGACTGCACCGGCTTTGAAGCACACCCGCGGGACGCTGGGCCGCTACATCCGCACCGTCCAGTCCGCCTCGCTGGGCTGCGTCACCGACGAGTAAACCGGAGGCGGCGTCATGTTGAGTTTCGAAGAGCTGGTCGCGTCGCGGCGGCTTTGGATCGATCAGGAGCTGGCTCCGTGGTGCCGCGAGGCGTCTCGGGCGGACCTGGTCAAGGCGGCAATGGAGTGGCTCGATATCGCCGGGAAGGTCGATGTCGAGTCGACACTGTGGACCTGGGCCTGGAGCCGGTTTCCGGCCCTGGTCTGCGACGACCTGCCGGGCGTGAATGAGACGAACCGTGTGAGGTTGCAGCTGCGCGACGGACGGCAGCTCGAGGGCTATCCCGATGCGCGGGCGGCGGGCCCCGGTCAGCTGCTCGTCATCGACGCCACCGATCCCCAGCAGGTTCACGGTCCGATCTCAATCGACGAAATTGCAGGCGTCGAAGCGGGCTAGTCCGCTGGAGGCTCTCGGCCCCCGCGAGCCTCCCCCCCTTACTCAACCTCGACCTCGACCGACGACCCGATCGGCACGTCGGGCCACAGGCGACCGATCGCCTCGATGGTGACTCTCACCAGCGGGTCGCCACCGACGGGCGTTTCGACATTCTGCTCGGTGTGCGGTGGCACGACCGACACGCGACCGCGGCAGCGGATGGACCCCGAGAATCTCAGTCGCACCAGCGTCCCGACCAGGTAGCGGTCGATCAACCGGCTGGGCACCGGCAGGTCCAGGTGCTGTCGTTCGCGGTCGTACAGCTCGACAATCGCTTCGCCACTGCTGACCCGCTGTCCGGGCTGTTTGAGATGCAGGCCGACGGTGCCGTGGGCACCGGCGGTGAGGACCAGGCGCCGGCGTCGCTCTTCGAGCCTGACGAGGGTGGTCCGTGCGTGAGCGAGTTGGCGGGTGGCCACATCGACTCCGTTGGCCACAACGAACTGCTCGGGCAGACTGCTTCGCAGGGCATCGATCTTGTCGAGACGTCCGCGGCAGAGCTTGGCCTGGGCGGCGCTGATCGAGGCCGCGTTGCGGGCCGACTGCTGCCTCAACAACGCCCTCATCCTCACCGCGTCGCTGGTGAGCATCTGGGGCAGGCTGCCGAGGCGGTAGATCTGGTCGGCGCCGCCGGTGCTGGCCAGGCCGTCGCTGCGATCCAGCATCTCCTCCCACGCCGTCTGCATGAACTCGTTGTAGTACTGCTTTTCGAGATGATGAGCCGCCAGCGTGCGGACCTCGAACTCCTCACGCTCGAGATCTCTCAGCTTCAAGGCCAACTCGACAGCGGCCTGGGCCCGGGCCTGGGCCAGGGTCGCTTCGAGAGTGGGCAGCATCGCCGTGCGGTCGTCTACCTGACGCTCCAGTGCGTCATCGATCAGCAGCACCAGCACCGTGCCCGGGGTGACCAGGTCGCCGGGCTGGTGACGGAATTCGCCGACAATCGAATCGACCGGAGCCACGATCGTGTTCCGCTGGGCTCGCAGGTAACCCACCAGGGTCCGCGAGGCGGATCGGTCGTCGAGCCAGTGGGTGGCGGCCAACCCGCACAACAGCGTCAGCACCAGCAGCAACAGGGTGCGGTGCGGAGGAGCCGGCAACGGGAGACCGTCGGTGGTGGTGGCGACCGGTGGGTGGTCGATGCGGGGGGCCGTCGGTGTGGTGGAGATAGACATGGTGGGGCTCGGCAAGCGTGTCTCGGACCGGTGGAGTTGTGAGTGATCCCCGCCGGTACGTGGATGTGTGTCGAAGTGTTCTCTGAGAATCGGACAGCAGCGACACTTCGGTCCACTACAACGAGGATGCAGGCGACGGGCTGTTGCTAGAGACGTGCTGCAAACGGGGAAACCGCCATCGCCGGATTGATGCTCACAAGAGTTTCAGGCTGCCCTGGGCCGCACAATCGTTACAACCGGACCGGAAATGCTGACCGGTCCCGAGACTGCAAACCGGCTCGGTTCTCGGCTACCATGACCCCTCTCGGACCTCCTTTGCCTCTCACAAGAGACCTCGCACTCATGACCGCCTCGCAACAGACCATCGGCCGCCGAGACTTCCTGGCCGCGACGACTGCCGCCGCCACGCTCGCTCTGCCCACGGACCTCTTCACCAACCTCAAACCCGGATCCGCCGTTGCGGCCGAGGAAACTCAGCCCGTGATTCCCATCGTCGACACCCACCAGCACCTCTGGGACCTCAAGAAACTCAACCTGCCCTGGCTCAAGAACGAGGGCGTGAAGTCGATCAACCGCGACTTCCTGATGAAGGACTACCTCGAAGCGACCCGGGGCCTGGGGGTCACCAAGACGGTTTACATGGAGGTCAACGTTCGCAAGGCCGACCAGGACATCGAGGCCGAATGGGTGATCGGATTGTGTCGGGACAAGTCGAACCCGATGAAGGCCGCCGTCATCGGTGGCTACCCGCACGACCGCGACTTCAAGAAGTACATCCGCAAGTATGAAAAGAGTGACTTCGTGCGGGGCGTGCGGACCGTGTTGCACGATCCGGATCGGAAAAAGGGGCTGTGCCTGGAGAGCCGGTTCGTCAAGAACGTCAGGCTGCTGGGGAAGTTGGGAATGAGCTACGACCTGTGCATGCGTCCCGACGAGTTGACCGACGGGGCGCGGCTGGTCGAGAAGTGTCCCGGGACGCGGTTCGTCGTCGACCACTGCGGCAACATGCCGGTCGGGTCCGATGACGCGGCACTCAGGAAGAAGTGGATGGCCGGGATGAAGGCGCTGGCCGCGCACGAAAACGTTGTCTGCAAGATCTCGGGGATCGTGGTCACCGCGCCCGAGGGCTGGAAGGCGGCCGACCTGGCCCCCAACATGCTCTACTGCATCGACACCTTCGGCGAGGACCGAGCCTACTTCGCCGGCGACTGGCCCGTCTGCAGGCTCAGGGCTACGTTCGCCCAGTGGGTCGCCGCACTCAAGACGATCGTCAAGGATCGCCCGCTCGCCGCTCAGAAAAAACTCTTCGCCGAAAACGCCGAAAAGTTCTACCGGATCTGAACGCGGCCCCAGCAGGTTTGGCACGGGATCTGCAATTCTCCCTGTCCACCACTGCGAACACTGCACTTATCGGCGAATGAGGTGCAGACCAGGGACGGTCTGCTTGTAAAGTCGCCAATCTCGAGTCGGTGATCGTTGTCAGCTTTACAATTCGCTCGCTGAAAACCAGGGATGGTCTGATGCGTTTTGCGACGTTGCGTTGCGTTTTCGCAGATTCTCTCGGCTCGTCTTCTCGCCTCAACCGGCCTCTGCCGGCTCGGACCGCTCGATCGGCGATCCGCTGGGCGTGCTGCCTACTGAGCCTGCTGGTGCTCGCTGGTGGCGGCCTGGGTTCGATGGGTTCCACCGTCGCACTGGGTGGCGAGGTCATCGAGTTCTCCGGTCCGGGCTGCCTGGCCTGCCAGCGGATGAGTCCGGTGGTCGAGAAGCTGAAGCGGCAGGGTTACCCGATTCGGGTCCTGGACTTCCGCCATGCCCCACGTCTGGCGCGCCAGTTGGACATCAAGTTGCTGCCGACCTTCGTGTTGATCAAGTCGGGCCGGGCGGTGAAGAAGATTGTCGGAGTCACGTCCGAGTCGCAGCTGAGAATGCTGGCGGAGTTGGCTCGTGCCGACATCCCGAAGCCGCCCGATACCGATCCCGGTCCGTCGGCATCGGCCCGCTTGACCGAGTACGTCGGCTCGGAAAAATTCAAGAACTCGGCAAGGTCCTCGAACACGCCCCGGATTGCCTCGGGCCCCAGTCCACCGGTGGTCCGTGCCAAGGGGCGAAACGGTGCGGCTGCCGAGTCGGGTGGTGGCCTGCAATCGAGTTGTGTGCGTTTGCGTCTCGAGCGATCCGACGGCCACGAGTTTGCCTCGGGTACGATTATCGACAGCCGGCCGGGTCGCAGCATCATCTTGACCTGCGGCCACCTGTTCCGGGACTACCATCCGCGGGGGAAGGCGGGAAGTGCGGTTGGCACGACGGGGTCGGGCGGGCGGTTGATTGTCGACGTGTTCGACGGCCGCCGCCCGACCTCGTATGCCGGCCGGTTGCTGGGCCATGATCTCGAATCGGACGTGGGCCTGGTGGAGATCACTTCACGCGGTGTGCTGCCGGTGGCCCGCGTGGCTGATCCCGTGGCGAAGCTCTCACCGGGCGAGAGCCTGCTGAGTTTCGGGTGCAACGGGGGCGACCTGCCGACTCGAGAACGGGTGGCCGTCACGCGGCTGAACCGTTACCTGGGTCCGGACAACGTCGAGTGCACCGGTGTGCCGCTGCAGGGCCGCAGCGGTGGAGGACTCTTCGACAGTGCCGGTCGGGTGGTGGGAGTCTGCTTCGCAGCCGATCCGACCTACCAGCGAGGTCTCTATGCGGGCCTGCGGCCGATCCATGACCTGCTGAATCGCTGTCGCCTGACCTCGCTGGTCGCCCATCGGGACCAGCCCGGCCCACGCCGCGACGCAGTCCCCACGGCGGCCCGGAACCCGGTGACCCGACCCGCTGCCCCCCGCCGTTCACTCGACCACTTCCCGGCTCCGGCCATGAAAAATGCGGCCGTGGCCGCGACGACGACATCCCCCAGGCCGACGACTCCCACCGTGCCACCTCGCTCGACCAGCGGACATCGACGCGGAGTGTCTCGCTCGGCTGAGCAGGCGGCCGAGATCCAGGCGGCGTTGTCGGCCGCGTCGGGGGCCGAAGTGGTCTGCATCATCCGCTCGACGGACAACCCTCGAGCCGCCAGCCGGGTGGTGATCATCAACCGGGCCAGCCGCAAGTTCGTGGCCGACCTGTTGGGCGAGTTGGATGCCGGGGCGCGGACGACGTCGGCCTTCGAGGCCGGGAACTCGCCGATGGCCCCACCTGCCACTCAACCTGGACCAGACCACCCGGACCGGATGCGGTTGCCGGTGATCCGCGGTGGTGGCTTCTCGATCGGGCCTGGCTCATCACGCTGAATCGGCGTGCTATGCGACGGCGAGCCGACTGCAATCCGACCTCAAGCCGACGGCCGTCTCTCGGGGACGACGATTGCCCGTCAACGGTGCTTGCCGCATAATGGTCTCCCCACAACGAGAACAACTCACCAGGAACCACTCATGGCCATCTTCAGTGACAACTCCCAGTCGATCGGCGGCACGCCGCTGGTGCAGATCAACCGTTTGACCGAGGGGCTCGAGGCGACCGTGCTCGCCAAGATCGAGGGTCGCAACCCGGCCTACAGTGTGAAGTGCCGCATCGGTGCGGCGATGATCTGGGACGCCGAGCAATCCGGTGCCCTGCAAAGCGGCATGACGGTGGTCGAACCGACCAGCGGCAACACCGGGATCGCGCTGGCCTATGTCTGTGCTGCACGAGGCTACAAGCTGACCCTGACGATGCCCGACACGATGTCGCTCGAACGACGCATGATGCTCAGGGCGTTCGGAGCCGAACTGATCCTGACCCCGGGATCCGACGGCATGGGCGGGGCGATTCGCAAGGCGACCGAGATGTCCGAGGCTGAGGATCACTACATGCCTCAACAGTTCAAGAACCCGGCCAACCCCCAGGTCCACTTCGACACCACCGGGCCGGAGATCTGGGAAGATACCGGCGGAAACATCGACTACTTCGTCTCGGGGATCGGCACCGGTGGCACGATCACAGGTGTCTCGAGGTACCTCAAGAACGAACAGGGACACGCGGTGACGTCGGTGGCGGTCGAGCCGGTCGAGAGCCCGGTGCTTTCCGGAGGTGACCCCGGTCCGCACAAGATCCAGGGCATCGGAGCCGGCTTCAAGCCCGACATCCTCGACATGGACCTCGTCGATGAGGTCGTACAGGTCTCCAGCGAGGAGTCGTTCGAGATGGCGCCGCGGATCACCAAGGAGGAGGGGATCATTTGCGGGATCAGTTCGGGTGCGGCGATGTGTGCGGCGCTGAAGGTCGCCGGCCGCCCCGAAGCCGCC
This sequence comes from Planctomycetota bacterium, assembly GCA_963580005.1. GTDB lineage: Bacteria > Planctomycetota > Planctomycetia > Planctomycetales > Planctomycetaceae > UBA8437. The sequence continues at coordinate 4,371 of CAUZJR010000008.1, read as the reverse complement.
GGCAAGACCGTGGTGGTCGTGCTGCCCGATTCCGGCGAACGATACCTCTCGACAGCACTCTTCGATTACGCCAAGCAGGACGACTGAGCCCAGCCCGCACTCGTGTCAGGCGTTTGGGGAGAGGGCGAGTGCGAAGGCTGCTTCGAGGTCCTCGTAGGGCTCGAGGCCGGCTGAGACGCGGATCAGGTAGCGCGACACGCCGCACGATTCGGCCCAGTCCAATTCGTGGTAGTGTGCCAGGATCGTGAACGGGCAGGCCAGCGTGTAGTTGGTGCCCAGATTGGGTCCCTTGTCGACGGCCAGTGCGTCGTGAAACTGTGCGGTGGTCCGCTTGGCATCGTGGAGCAACACCGAGAACAGCGGGCCGCGGCCGGCACCGGGGCGGGCAAACGCGTCGTACCTCGAGGCGTGATCCCCGTCGCCGGCGGGGTTGAGGTCGTCGGGATAATAGACCGCCTGGACCTCGGGACGCCCACGAAGAAACTCGACCAGCCGACCGGCATTCTCGCACGCCACCGGCAGCCTGAGCGCGTAGTCGCGAGAATTCCGCTCGAGCACCACAGCGTCTCTTGAGTAGAGTCCGGTCGGGGGTGAGGCATCCAACGCGTCGGCCAGCTGCCCGGCGAAGCGGCTGAGAGGATTGACCACGATCGATCCGCCGGTGACATCGCCGACCCCGGAGAACGACTTGGTTAGGCTGCTGCAGATCGCGTCGGCAGCCGGCAGCACGTCGACATTGCCGAACCCGGCAATCGTCTCGTCGACAACCAGCGGCAGCTGGTGTGTGCGGCAGAGTTCCGAGAGTCGGCTCAGATCGGGGACGGCCAGCAACGGGTTGCTGGGGAATTCGGTGTAGACCCCGTTGAAGCGGCGGCCCGCTTCCAGTGCCTGTTGCAGCTGGCCCAACTCGTCGCGATCTCCCCGGGGCAGGAACCAGCAGCCGGCCGGACCGCACAATTGCTGGACCTTCAGCGAATCGACATACGGGAACCCGAATTGAACGCTCGGGAGGCCAGGTGCCAGTCGGTCGAGGGCACGGTGCAGTGCCGCAAAGCCGCTCATGCCGCACGAGGCGAGCCAGGTGAACTCGGCGGGAACCGAGGCCAGCGTTGCGACTCGCGAGGTGATCTGCGACAGGGCCTGTTGGGCCACGAGCGTCACTTCGTCCTGGGGACCTTCGAGCAGGTCTTGAGCCTGTCGCGACGAGATGCCCTCGCCCATGTGTTGCCAGGCGTCCTGGGCCATCCGGGCGTGCTCGACTGGGAAGACGACCGCGTGCATATCGTTGTGCTCGTCGGCCTGGGCCAGGTCGCTCAGAGCGACGATCTCGGCCGCATTGGCATCAAGCCGGTAGTTGATCAGTGACCTGGCCCGGTCGGCTGCGGCTTCGCTTGGGAACACCAGGCACTGGTGTTCCGGCCCGGTCACTTTCTCGCCCACCGATTCGAACAGGTCTCGGCAGAAGCGGTTGTAGACGAATCGGGGGTAGCCGGTGGTGAGTGTTTCTGTGACCCGAGGTTCCCCTTCCTCGTACCCGATGTTGTCGGCCCACGTCGGCAGGCAGGCCGAGACGGCGTGAGGGCTGTCGGGGATCGGTCGACCGAGGTGTTCGGGGAGATGCAGGGGCATGGCGAGGGAGTGCGTGCGGATCGGGAACGACTAGGATAGCGAAACGCCGTGAACTGGTGGAGTGGGGCGGCTTCAGGATCGGGGTGAGGTTGCCTAGACTGATTAGTTCCTCAACGAGATCTTCACAACGGAAACCGGACCGATGGAATTTCAGACACGCTGTGTCCACGTGGGCGTCGACAAGGATTCGGCCTATCTCAGCGCCACCACACCGATCTACACCACCTCGACATTCCGCTGGGATGATCTCGAGACGAACCGGGGCTTCGACTACACCCGCAGCGGCAACCCGACCCGACAGGCACTCGAAGAGAACATCGCGTCTCTGGAGGGTGGGATCGAATGCCGGGCCACCTCCACGGGCATGTCGGCGATCACCGCCGCGGCGTATCTCTTCGAATCGGGCGACCACATCATCGCCGGCAAGGACATCTATGGAGGCACCTACCGGCTGTTTGCCGACATCCTGGCCCGGCAGCACCTGGAATTCTCGTTTGTCGACATGCTCGATCTCGACGCGATCCGAGCCGCGGTGCGGCCCGAGACGAAGGGGATCTGGATCGAGACTCCCAGCAACCCATTGCTGCTGGTGACTGATATCGCGGCGGTGTGTGAGATTGCCCGGGAGGCGGGTGCGATCACGATCGCCGACAACACCTTCTGCTCACCCTACCTGCAGCGGCCGATGGAGCTGGGAGTCGATGTCGTGATGCACTCGACCACCAAGTACCTCAACGGACACTCCGATGTCGTCGGCGGCTGCCTGGTGACCCGGCACGAGGAGCATGCACAGCGGATGGCCTACATCGTCAACGCGCTGGGGTTGGCCTGTTCGCCGTTTGACGCGTGGCTGGTGCTGCGGGGGATCAAGACGCTGGGGCCGCGGATGGAAGCGCATCAGAGGGCCGCGGCGGCCGTGGCCGACATGCTCGATCAGCACCCCGAAGTCACCCGGGTCTACTACCCCGGGCTCGACTCTCACCCCGGTCACGAACTGGCGAGCCGCCAGCAGGACGGGTTCGGTGCGATGTTGAGTTTCGAGGTGTCTGGGGGCCGCGAGATGGCCGAGCGAGTGATGACCCGGACGCGGTTGTTCCAGTTGGCCGAATCGCTGGGCGGGGTCGAATCGTTGGTTTCTTATCCCGAGACGATGAGCCACGCGTCGATGGACGAGCCGGCTCGGCGGGCGGCGGGGATCACCGAGGGAATCCTGAGAGTCAGTTGCGGGATCGAGCATCCCGATGATCTGTGCCAGGACCTCTCGCAGGCACTGGCCTAAGTGGTATGGGTCACCCGGTTTGAATTCCTCAACCCCGGCGCGGTAGCCTACGGTGACCCAAAGCGACATCAGCTGAACCAATCGTGCTTCCTTTATTAGTGGAGAACTCCGCCATGAAACTCTTGGCCCTGCTGGCCGCAGCGGCAATGTTGGCCACCACCGTACAGTCGGTGTCGGCTGCCGATGCTCCGATGCTCAAAAAAGGCGACGCAGCCCCCGACTTCACGCTCAAGGGCAGCGACGGCAAGACCTACAAGCTCTCGCAGCTCAAGGGCAAGAAAGCCGTTGTGCTGGCGTGGTTCCCCAAGGCCTTCACCGGAGGCTGAACGCGTCAATGCAAGTCGTTCGGTGCGAACGGCAAAGCGCTCAGGAAATTCAACGTCGCCTACTTCACCGCCAGCTGTGACACGGTGGAGTTGAACACCAAGTTCGCCAAGTCGCTGGAGACCGATTACCCGATCCTCAGTGATCCGGGCAAGAAGGTGGCCAGGGCCTACGGCGTCGTGACCGACAAACGTCAGGTCCCGTTCCGCTGGACGTTTTACATCGGCAAGGACGGCAAGATCCTGAAGGTCGACCGCAAGGTCAAGGCGGCCACCGACGGCGAAACCGCCGCCGCTACGCTCAAGGCGCTCGGGGTCGAAGCGGCCAAGTAGCCAGGACGACACCAGCAGCGATACCAGCAGCAACAAGAGCCGATCGCCGGTCCGGGCGGGATTCCCGGTCCGGCGATCGGTGTTTTTTGTGGGTTCCCGTGTCCGGGTCTCTCGACAAGCACGCCTTGCACGAGATAGAATCCGTGCAGAATACTGGTAGCTGTGTAGTTACCGGGTCCCGTACAGGCACGATGGAGGAACGACGGATGAACCGAGTTTTGGTTTCGTCTGCTGCGTTGCTGATCGTGGCGGCGGCCGTATCAGAAGCAGCAGATGTGAAGTCCGGGTTGCGTCCCGGCCAGGGTGTCCAGGCGTTCAACGTCCAGGACATCACCGGCCCGAACGCCGGAAAAAAACTCTGCTATCGCTGACTTTATGGCAACCGTCCCGTGGTCGGCATTTTTACCCGCACGATCACGGACAACTTGGCCGGTCTGGTCAAGCAAGTCGATTCAGCAGTTGGCAAAAACAAGGCGAGCCAGTTGAAGGCGTTTGTCGTTGTACTCAGCGACGATCCCGATGCCGATGAGCCCAAGCTCAAGGCACTGGCTAAGAAGCTCCGCGTCAAGAACGTGCCCCTGACCATCTTTGATGGCATCAGTGGCCCGCCCCCCTATAAGATCAACAAGGGTGCGGAAACGACCGTTCTGATGTGGAAACGCGGACGCGTGGCGTCGAACAAGGGCTTCGAAAAAGGCAAGCTCAACAAGCTCGCCCTGAAGACCGTTGCCGGCGACACCGCAGGGTTGCTCAAGTAATCGACTCCGGTCGATAACCAGATGCTCGCCCTGCGAGCGATGAAAAAAA